>JAUZRP010000039.1 GCA_030950395.1 Desulfonauticus sp.
CTAAAGAGATAAATAACTCAACTTTGCCTCCCGTGGCAATAGACTGTTGTAACGTCGTCATGTCGGTTTGAATTTCCTGTATTTGAGCACTCGATTGTTCATTAGCCACCAAAACACGTTGAAGTTCTTTATGGAGGTTACTGTAAGCGATGTAAAGAACCCCTAAAAGGGTTAATAGCAGCGTGAGTACAATTAAAACACCAAAAAAAGGGGCTTTATTTCTAGGCGGTTTAAGAACTTGAGACTGGTAATTAGGCTGTGTTTTTGTGTTTGTTCTCATTTTTTGTTCCGATTTTGAGGCGGGCATAACTTCTTCCGCGGCATTTAACCAACTTTTTAAAGAGGGTGGTTCAACCTGTTTAGAGTCCCCAGAAAATTTTTGGGCTTTATTCTCAATCTCTTCAAGAATCTTAGCTCTTTCTGCTTCAAGCTCTGAAATGGTAAGCGACATTTTTTTAAGTAAACCTTGAGCTAAAAAATAATATTTATTGTAAAATGCTTTACACTAAAAAGATACCCCAAATCCCTGCTTAGAGAATTGAGGAAATTAATTTTTTACTTGGAGCAAACAAATAATGCCTGATATGGAAAGCGTAGGTTCTGCGTTATTATTAACCCTTGGGTTTGTGACTGTTTCGATTATCATCGTAGCGGTATCAATGTGGGGAGTATTTCGGTTTTTTAAAAATAACGAAAATGAATCTTCTAAAGACGAATGAGTTTTGTAGTTCAATGATTTAAAGAAACGTACCATTCACATAACACCAATGATCATTTTCATCTCGAGAAAAAAAGCTTTTTTCTCGAATCTGCTGGTTCTCAAAAGAGATTTGATAACACGCCGTAAATGCGACCCATCCCTTACGGTCTTTTTTACGCCCTCTTTGTTTCTCATTAATGACGAGTTTTCTCCAAACTATTCCCTTGTTAAAGTCGAGTTGGCTCGGTCGTTCAGCCCTGTGCCATGTTTTTAATAAATAAGGCGCTAGTTGTTTTGCATAAGCCACATAACGTGATCGC
>JAUZRP010000004.1 GCA_030950395.1 Desulfonauticus sp.
ATGGTAATGCCAGGGGACAATACCACGTTTGTAGTAGAATTGATAGCCCCAGTAGCTATGGAAAAGGGATTGCGGTTTGCAATCCGTGAAGGTGGTAGAACAGTAGGCGCAGGCGTAGTTACAGAAATATTGGAGTAGGAATATGGTTACAATGAGTGGAGATAGAATTAGGATTAAATTAAGGGCATACGATTATCGTATTTTAGATAAGGCAGTGGCCGAGATTATAGATTCGGCCAAGAATACGGGGGCTAGTGTAGTAGGCCCTATCCCTTTGCCCACAAAGATACATAAAGTAACGGTAAATAGGTCTGTTCACGTGGATAAAAAATCTCGTGAACAATTTGAGGTTAGAACTCATAAGCGCCTGTTAGACATATTAGAACCAACTCAGCAGACAGTGGATGCCTTGGGCAAACTTAATTTGCCAGCAGGTGTTGATGTTGAAATAAAGTTATAAGGCGAGGACAAAATGAATAAGGGACTCGGTATAATTGGGAAAAAAATAGGAACAACGAGAATTTTTGGTGAAGATGGTTCTGTGGTGCCTGTTACTGTAGTACAGGCTGGACCCTGTCCTATTATCCAAGTGAAAACAAAAGAACGTGATGGTTATGAAGCTATTCAATTGGGGTTTGAGGAAATACCAGAAAAAAAAGTAAATAAACCTTTAAAAGGACATTTTGAAAAGGCTAAAAAGGGTTTTTTTAGATATTTAAAAGAGTTTCGATTAGAAAATCTCAATGATCTTGATTTGGAACAGGCTATTACAGTGGAAATTTTTAAACCAGGTGAAAAGATAAGCGTGACCGGTACCTCTAAGGGAAGAGGTTTTGCTGGAGTTATGAAACGTTGGGGATTTGGTGGTCTTCCAGCATCTCACGGAGCAGAAAAAGTGCACCGTGCTCCTGGGTCTATAGGTCAGTGTGCTTTTCCCGGAAGGGTTTTTAAAGGCAAAAAAATGGCTGGTCACATGGGAAATAAACGCGTGACCTATCGCAATTTAGAGGTAGTTGGGGTTAGAGTAGAAGAAAACGTAATTTTAATTAAAGGTCAGATCCCAGGACCGAAAAATGGCTTAGTATTATTACGAAAGCAGAGTTAAGAGGCAGAAAGAAGATGATAAAGGCAAAAGTATATTCTCAAACAAATCAGGAAGTTGGAGAAATTGAATTAAGAGAAGATGTTTTTGGTCTGGAGGTTCGTCCAGAATTATTGCACTTTGTGGTGCGGGCTCATTTAGCTGCCAAAAGGCAGGGGACTGTTGGGGTAAAAAACAGGGCCAAAGTTAGAGGCGGAGGTCGCAAACCCTGGAGACAAAAAGGAACAGGTAGAGCTAGGGCAGGAAGTATTCGTTCTCCGTTGTGGAAAGGTGGGGGAGTAGTGCATGGTCCTCAGGCTAGAGATTATTCTTTTAAAGTAAATAAAAAAGTAAAAAAACTGGCTTTAAAGATGGCCGTAAGCTCTTTGTTAGCTGAAAATAGGTTGAAAATTATAGATAAATTTGACTTTCCTGAAATTAAAACCAAAAAATTTGTAGAAATAAAAAATGGTTTAGGATTAAAAAAACCCTTGATTGTTTTGCAAGAAAGGTATAACAACCTTGAACTTTCGGCTAGAAATGTTCCAGGGGTTACAGTTTTGTTACAGGATTTTGTTAATACCTACGAAGTATTGAGACATAAGGAATTGGTAATAGAGAAAGAAGCTATTCTTAAACTTCAGGAAAGGTTGGGTTAAAATGGATATTACACAGATAATTATTAAGCCTATTTTAACTGAAAAGAGTACTCTACTAAAGGATGGAGAGAATAAACTGACGTTTTTAGTTCATCCATCTGCCAATAAGTATCAGATTAAAAAGGCCATAGAGGAACTTTTTCAGGTAAAGGTTGAGAAGGTAAATGTTGTGCGAAAAGCGCCCAGGGTATTAAAGAGATTTGGAAGAGTAGTAGGTAAAAGGCCTGGTTTAAAAAAGGCTTATGTTACATTGGCTCCTGGGGACAAAATTGAATTTTTTGAAGGGGTTTAGTTATGGGTATTAAAAAGTTAAAACCCACATCACCGGGTAGGCGATTCCAAACAGTATCCACTTTTGAAGAAATTACCAAGACAACCCCTGAGAAGTCTTTAGTAAAGGGTTTGACCAAGAAAAGTGGGCGTAATAATTATGGGAGAGTCACCTCAAGGCGTAGGGGCGGAGGTAATAAGAGGAAGTATAGAATTATTGATTTTATCCGTAGGGATAAGTTTGGAGTACCTGCTAAAGTAGTAGCGATTGAATATGATCCTAATAGAAGTGCTCGGATTGCCTTGTTGACTTATTTGGATGGGGAGAAAAGATATATTTTAGCTCCTGTGGGATTGCAGGTAGGCGATAATGTTGTTGCTGGCACTGATGTGGACATAAAACCAGGCAATGCTTTGCCGTTGGAGAATATTCCTGTGGGTACAGTAGTGCATAACATAGAGTTAAGCCATGGGCGAGGTGGGCAGTTGGCTCGCTCTGCCGGTACCTATGCGCAGGTTTTGGCCAAAGAGGGTAAATATGTTTTGTTAAGATTGCCTTCAGGAGAAATACGTTACGTTTTGGCTAAAAATATGGCTACAGTTGGTCAAGTAGGCAATTTGGATCACGAAAATATTTCTATAGGAAAGGCAGGTCGGAACAGGTGGTTAGGGAGAAGACCTAAGGTAAGAGGGGTTGCGATGAATCCAGTAGATCATCCTCTTGGCGGTGGAGAAGGAAGGTCTTCTGGGGGTAGGCATCCTTGTTCTCCTTGGGGTTGGCCTACGAAGGGATATAAAACAAGAAATCCGAAGAAACAGTCTAGCAAGTTGATAGTAAAAAGGCGTAAATAAGAGGTGAGGTATGCCTAGATCTTTAAAGAAAGGTCCTTTTGTTGACGATCATTTGTGGAAGAAAGTTGAAAAAGCCAGGCAGGAAAAGAGTAAAAAGGTGATTAAGACCTGGTCTAGGAGATCTACAATTGTTCCTGAGATGGTGGGGTTGACGTTTGCGGTACATAATGGACGCAAGTTTATACCTGTTTTTGTGACAGAAAATATGGTTGGCCATAAGTTAGGAGAATTTGCTCCCACCCGTACTTATTATGGGCATGCTGTAGATAAAAAAAGTAAGGGTAAGGGTAAAAAATAAAAAAAGGGTAACGGATTATGGAAGTTAAAGCTGTTGCTAAACACGTAAGAATTTCGCCTAGAAAAGCTAGGCTGGTGGCAGAATTGGTAAAGAATAAGCCAATAGAAGATGCTTTAAATATTTTAAAATTTACACCCAAAAAGGCAGCCAGATTGATAGAAAAGGTGTTAAGCTCTGCTATAGCTAATGCAGAGAACAATACCAGTCTGGATATAGACAACCTTTACGTTAAGAGGGTTATTATTGACGAGGGTCCAACCATGAAAAGGATAAAGCCATACGCTATGGGAAGAGCTTTTTATATTCGTAAGAGGACCAGTCACATAACTGTTATAGTAGATGAAGCATAGGAGGTCATGTTTTGGGTCAAAAAGTACATCCATACGGTTTTAGGTTAGGTTATACTAAGAATTGGTTGTCCCGTTGGTATGCAAAAGGTGATTATCCTCGTTTTGTATATGAGGATAAAAATATCAGGAAGTTCGTAAAGGACAAACTTTATCATGCTGGAGTCTCTAAAATAGAGATAGAGCGGGCAGCAGATAAGGTAAGGGTGATTATTTATACCGCTAGGCCTGGTATTGTGATTGGTCGTAAGGGAGTGGAGATAGAAAATCTCCGTAAAGAATTACAGAATAAGTTTAAAAGAGAATTTAATATTGAAGTTTTGGAAGTAAAACGGCCAGAAACAGATGCTCAGTTGGTAGCTGAAAGTGTAGCTCTGCAGTTGGAGAGAAGGATTGCCTTTAGAAGGGCTATGAAAAGGGCTATAGGTTTGGCTACTAAATTTGGAGTAGGTGGTATTAAGGTCTCTTGTGCAGGAAGGTTAGGGGGAGCGGAAATTGCACGTACAGAATGGCAAAGAGAAGGTAGAGTTCCTTTGCAAACCTTACGTGCAGATATAGATTATGGTTTTGCTATAGCTAAAACTACTTATGGTGTTATAGGGGTTAAGGTTTGGATTTATAAGGGTGATATTTTAGATGAGGTAAACTAAGATGCTCAGTCCAAAAAGAGTTAAGTATCGTAAACAGCAAAAGGGTAGATTGCGCGGTAAGGCTTACCGTGGAAATAAAGTCAGTTTTGGGGATGTTGGGTTAAAGGCTTTGGAGCATGGCAAGTTGACCAGTCAGCAGATAGAAGCTGCTCGTGTAGCGATGATTAGGCATATCCGTAGGGGTGGAAAAATTTTTATTAGGGTATTCCCTGATAAACCCATTACAGCTAAGCCTGCTGAGACAAGGCAGGGTAGTGGTAAAGGTTCTCCTGTCGGTTGGTGTGCTCCTGTAAAACCAGGTAAGATTTTATATGAAATAAGAGGGGTTAATTTGGAATTAGCCAAAGAGGCTTTGCGTAGGGCTTCTTATAAACTACCCATTAAAACTGCGATAGTGGTTAAGGAGATGTAGAAGTGAAAGCCAAAGAATTGCGTTCATTAGCAGTAGGTGATTTGCATAAGAAGCTAGCTGAGTTTAGGCGGGAATTGTTTAATTTGCGTTTTCAACACGCTACAGCTCAGCTAGAAAATACTCAGCGTATTCCCCAGGTCAAAAGAGATATAGCTAGAGTTTTAACTATATTACGTGAAAAAGAGTTGGAGTCTCAAAATGCGAGCAAATAGGCGTAAATTGATTGGTGTCGTGGTAAGCGACAAAAATGAAAAGACTATTGTAGTTAAAGTGGAGAGGTTGGTAAAACATCCTTTGTTAAAAAAGTACATTAAAAAGAGAAAGAAGTTTATGGCTCATGACCCGAGCAATGAGTGTAAGGTGGGGGATAAGGTAGAGATTATAGAGTCTAGACCTCTTAGTGCCCGCAAACGCTGGCATTTGGTGCGGATCATAGAAAAAGCTAAGTAGTGAGGGGTAGGCAATGATACAGGTGGAAAGTAAACTAGAGGTAGCAGATAATTCTGGGGCCAAGAAAGTTGCGTGTATAAAAGTTCTTGGCGGCACAAGAAGGAGATATGCAAGCCTAGGTGATGTTATAGTTGTTTCGGTGAAAGAAGCTATACCTCACTCCAAGGTAAAAAAAGGTGAGGTATATAAGGCAGTAGTAGTAAGGACCAAAAAGGAAGTAGGTCGTCCTGATGGTTCTTACATTCGTTTTGATGAAAATGCTGCTGTATTGTTGAATAAAAATTTGGAGCCTATAGGGACACGTATTTTTGGGCCTATAGGTAGGGAACTTAGAAGTAAAAATTTTATGAAAATTGTATCTTTAGCTCCTGAGGTACTGTAAGATGGCACAAAAAATATTGGTCAATGATAAGGTAATGGTTATAGCTGGTAAGGAAAAGGACAAGGTCGGTAAAGTATTAAAGGTTTTAAGAGATAAGAATAAGGTTATTGTAGAGGGTGTTAATAAAGTGAAGCGTCACGTAAAGCCTAATCCTTATCGAAATGAACCGGGTGGCATTGTGGAAAAGGAAGCTCCTATTCATATTTCGAATGTGGCTTTACTCTGTGACGCGTGTGCAAAGCCGACCAGAGTGGGGTTTAAGTTTACTGAGGATGGGAAAAAGGTTCGTTTTTGTAAAAAATGTAAAGAAGTAATTAGTAAGGTGCAGTAATGATGAGGTTAGAAGAATTATATAAAGAAAAGGTCGTTCCTCATTTGATGAAAGAGTTTGGTTATAAGTCTCCTATGGAGGTGCCCAGAATTGAAAAAGTATCTTTAAATATGGGACTGGGAGAAGGGAGTCAAAATAACAAGTTGATTCAGGAAGCTGTACAGGAGTTGACTTTTATTGCTGGCCAAAAGGCAGTGATTACCCGTGCCAAAAAGTCTATAGCTGGTTTTAAATTAAGAGAAGGTCAGCCCATTGGGGTAAGGGTTACTTTACGTCGAGAGAGAATGTGGGCTTTTTTGGATAAGTTGTTTAACGTAGCTTTACCTCGGGTTAGAGACTTTAGGGGTATTCCTGATAGAGGGTTTGACGGGCGAGGTAATTTTACATTGGGTATAAGGGAGCATACTATTTTTCCTGAAGTGGATTTGGATAAGGTGGAGCGGGTAAAAGGAATGAATGTTACTATTGTAACAAGTGCAAAGACAGATAAAGAAGGCAAGATGCTTTTAGATATGTTGGGCTTGCCTTTTAAGAAGTAAGGAGGAATATTCTGTGGCGCGCAAAGCTTTAATGGTCAAGGCACAAAGAAAGCCAAAATTTTCTACTCGTAAGTATAATCGTTGTCCGCTCTGTGGCAGGTCAAGGGCTTTTTTGAGAAGGTTTGGTGTTTGTCGTATTTGTTTTAGGAATATGGCATTGGCGGGTGAATTGCCAGGTGTAAGAAAATCAAGTTGGTAAGGAGTGGAGATATGCAATTAAGTGATCCTATTGCTGATTTATTGACCCGTATCAGGAATGCTCATTTGGCTAGGCATAAAGAAGTGGTGGTCCCTGCCAGTAAGTTAAAGGCAGAAATTTTGCGAATTTTAAAAGAAGAAGGTTTTATTCAGGACTATCTAGAAGAGGACAAAACTTTGAAAGTCTATCTTAAGTATTACCAAGGGAAGCCTGTAATTAAGGGGTTAAAAAAGATTAGCAAACCTAGTCGGAGGATATACGTAAAGGCCAAAGAAATTCCTATTGTTAGAAATGGATTAGGTATAGCTATTTTATCTACTTCTCAGGGTATTTTGGAAGGCAGACAGGCCAGGAAAAGCAATGTTGGTGGTGAATTAATTTGTGAGGTTTGGTAGGAGTTTGTTATGTCAAGAATTGGAAAGAGACCAATTTCTTTACCAAAAGGGGTAGAGGTAAGTTTTAGGCCAGATGGAATTAAAGTGAAGGGCCCTAAGGGAGAACTTAAACTCCCTAATCATTCCAAGATTACTTATCGTGAAGAAGACGGTAAAATTTTTGTAGAAAGGGTGGATGATTCAAGGGTTGCTAAAGAACAGCATGGTTTGAGGCGCACTCTTCTTTATAATGCGGTTGTTGGGGTGAGTGAAGGGTTTAAAAAGACTTTAGAAGTGATTGGTGTGGGCTACAAAGTGGCTGTTAAGGGGAACAAAATAGAGTTAAATGTGGGGTATTCACATCCTGTTTTGATGGAGTTGCCCAAGGATTTGAGTGCGCAGGTAGAGGGAAACAAGTTAACTATTTCTGGCATCAATAAGGAAAAGGTGGGGGAATATGCGGCCAGGATTAGGCGTGTGCGTCCTCCAGAACCTTATAAAGGTAAGGGAATTAAATATTTGGATGAACAAATTAGACGTAAAGCTGGTAAAACTGGTAAGAAATAGTAGGTGGGACAATGAAAAAAACTAGAAGAGAAGCCAGATTTAAAAGAAAAATACGTATTAGAAAAAAAATTAAGGGCACAGCTGAAAGACCACGTTTGGTGGTGTTTCGTTCCAATCGTTATATTTATGCTCAAGTGGTAGATGATGTAGAAGGCAAGGTGTTGTTTTCTTACAGTTCTTTAGCGATGGATAGAGCCAAGTTGACAAAAGAAGTTGCTAGAGAGGTGGGGTTAAAAGTAGCTGAAATGGCTAAATCGAGACAAATTACAAAAGTAGTTTTTGATAGAAATGGTTATTTGTATCATGGTAGGGTAAAGGCCTTGGCTGATGGTGCCAGAGAGGGTGGATTAAAATTTTAAGAGGGTGATCAATGGAAAAGGAAAACAAAGGGTTAGAGTTTATAGAAAAGATAGTTTATCTCAATCGGGTTGCAAAGGTAGTAAAAGGTGGTAGAAGGTTTAGTTTTAGTGCTCTGGTGGTAGTAGGTGATGGTAAGGGAAAGCTTGGATACGGGCTAGGAAAAGCTAATCAGGTCCCTGATGCTATTCGTAAAGCCACTGATAGAGCCAAAAGAAATTTGTTCAATATTCCTTTACATGGTACTACCATTCCTTTTCAGGTGATAGGAGAGTATTGTTCTAGTAGAGTGTTATTAAAACCTGCTAGTCCTGGTACAGGTATTATTGCTGGTGGTACTGTGCGAGCAGTGTTAGAAGTTTTAGGCATTAAGGACGTGTTGACTAAATCTTTGGGAAGCAATAACCCTCATAATGTATTAAAGGCCACTATTCAGGGACTGCAAGAGCTTGTAACTCCAGAGGAAGTAAGTTTGATGAGGGGTAAGAAAGTTAGGTTGGTGAAATAGGAGTGGTTGTTATGATTAAAGTAAAATTAAAGAGGAGTTTAATTGGTCTTAAGCCAAAACAAAGAAAAACCATCAAAGCTTTAGGTTTAAGGAAAATTAACCAGATTAAAGAATTGCCTGATAACGATGCTGTCCGAGGTATGATTAAGAAAGTTCAAATTTTTGTAGAGGTGGTGGAGTAAAATGAATTTACACGAATTATATCCTTTTGAGCATGAACGCAAAAACAAAAAGCGTGTAGGCCGTGGTGACGGTAGTGGGCATGGGGGTACTTCTTGTAGAGGTCATAAAGGACAAAAGTCTAGAAGTGGAGGCAAGGTAGCCCGTTGGTTTGAGGGCGGACAAATGCCTCTGCAAAGAAGATTGCCCAAACGCGGATTTACCAATATTTTTAAAACCAGGTATGGGATAGTAAACGTTGGAGCTTTGGTAGAAAAATTTGAGGATAAAGCAGAGATAAGCATAGAAGATATTTATGCGAGTGGTTTGGTAAAAAAGTCATTGCCTGTTAAGGTGTTAGGGGTTGGAGAAATAACTAAGCCCATCAAAATCACTGCTCATAAGTTTAGTAAGAGTGCTAAAGAAAAGATAGAAAAAGCAGGTGGCAGTATAACTCAATTGGAAGGTTAAAATGGCTCAGAATATTCCCCAGAATTTGTCCGGATTAAGTGAATTAAAAAAGAGGATTTTAATCACTTTTTTGTTGTTGGCTGTATATAGAGTGGGGATACATATCCCTGTTCCTGGGGTAGATGGAAGTGCTTTGGCTGCGTTTTTTGGTCAGGCGAAAAATACTTTGTTTGGCCTATTTGACATGTTTTCTGGTGGGGGATTAAAGCGGCTGTCTATCTTTGCTTTAGGTATAATGCCCTATATTTCTGCTTCTATTATTATCCAGTTGTTAACGGCTGTAATTCCTGAATTGGAAAAGTTGAGCAAAGAAGAAGGGGCTGCTGGAAGGAAAAAAATTACCCAATATACGAGGTATTTGACGGTTGTTATTACTCTTATTCAGGGTATAGGTATTGCTGTTGGTTTAGAAAATATGACCGGTCCTACGGGTGCTCCTATTGTTTATCATGCTGGGTGGGCTTTTAGATTAACCACGATGATTACTTTAACTGCAGGCACAGTATTTTTGATGTGGTTGGGAGAGCAAATGACAGAGTTTGGCATTGGTAATGGTATTTCTCTTATTATCTTTGCGGGTATTATTGCTCGTTTGCCTGCTGCCTTGGTGAACTCGTTTAGGTTGATTCGCACAGGAGAGGTATCTCTTTTTACTTTGTTGTTTTTGTTATTGCTTATGGCTGGAGTATTAATAGGCATTGTGTATGTGGAGCGGGCTGTGAGGAAAATTCCTATTCATTATGCCAAACGAATGGTAGGTAGGAGATTGTACGGGGGGCAAACTAGCTTTTTGCCTTTGCGTTTAAATACAGCAGGAGTAATACCTCCTATTTTTGCTTCTTCTATTTTGATGTTTCCGGCTACGATTGCTAATTTTTCCAATGTAGAATGGGTGAAGAGGGTGGTAAGTTATTTTTTGCCAGGAACAATTTGGTATAGTCTGGTTTATGTAGCTCTTATAGTATTCTTTTGTTATTTTTATACGGCCATTATTTTTGATCCCAAAGATATTGCTGATAACTTAAAAAATCATGGTGGTTTTATTCCTGGGATAAGGCCTGGAGAAAAGACTAGAGAATATATTGACAAGGTGCTTTCCAGGCTTACTTTCTGGGGTGCTATTTATGTTTCTGCTGTTTGTATTTTACCTATGATTTTAATTAAACAATTTAATGTTCCTTTTTATTATGGTGGTACTGCGTTGTTGATTGTAGTTGGTGTAGCAATGGATACCATGTCTCAGGTGCAGTCTTATCTTATTAGTGGTCAATATGAAGGTTTGATGGGTAAGACCAAGTTAAAGGCTCGTCGTTTTTAAGAGTGAAAAAATATAAGGGTATTTTTATTAAGAATAAAGAAGAGATTGGCTTAATGAGAGAAGCCAATCGGATTGTAGCTGTTATTTTAGAAGAATTAAAAGAACTTGCAAAGCCAGGATTGACAACTTTAGATTTAGAGCGTAAAGCAGAGAGCCTTTGCGAGCAGTTTAAAGTTCGACCTGCGTTTAAAGGATATCATGGATATCCTTTTATTTTGTGTTGTTCTGTGAACGAACAGGTGGTGCATGGTTTTCCCAATACCAAGCCTTTGGAAGAAGGGGATCTTTTAAGTGTTGATATGGGAATAGTATATAAGGGGTTTTACGGGGATGCTGCTAGGACGTTTGGTATTGGAGCGATCAGTCAGAAGGCCAGAGAGCTGAGTGAAGTTACAGAGCAGGCTTTGTATGTAGGTATTGAACAAGCCAGGGCAGGAAATAATTTATACGATATATCCGCGGCTATTCAAAATTACGTGGAGAGTCGAGGTTTCCACGTAATTAAACGTTTTGTTGGGCACGGGATTGGCACGAAACTTCATGAAAAGCCAGAGGTACCGAATTTTGTTCCTTTAAATGCTAGCAAAATTCGTTTAAAAGCTGGTATGACTTTGGCCATAGAGCCGATGGTTGCTGTGGGTACAGACGAGGTAGAGATCTTAGAAGACAAGTGGACAGCAGTAACCAAAGATAGGAGTTTGGCAGCTCATTTTGAGCATACTATTGCCATTACCGGAGATGGACCTATTATTTTAAGTAAAGTTTAGTGGGGGAGTTATGAAAGTTAGACCATCAGTAAAAAAAATATGTGCTAAGTGTAAAATAATTCGTCGTAAGGGTATCTTGCGAGTAATTTGCGAGAATCCAAGACACAAACAGAGACAGGGTTAAGAGGGGGGCAACGTGGCTAGAATAGCTGGAGTAGAGTTACCAAAAAACAAACGGTTAGATATTGCTTTAACTTATATTTACGGGATTGGGCGGAGTACTGCTTTAAAGATTTTAGAGGCTACTGGGATAGATTGGGAGAGGAAAACTGACGATTTAAGTTTGGAAGAAGTCAATGCCATTCGAAATGAAATAGAAAAGAATTATAAAGTAGAAGGTGACTTGAGGAGAGAGGTTACGGCTAATATTAAGAGGTTAATGGAGATAGGGTGTTATAGAGGTTTAAGACATAGGCGTGGATTGCCTGTGAGGGGTCAGAGAACTCATACTAATGCCCGAACCAGAAAAGGTCCTCGTAGATCTCTAATGAAGAAAAAGAAAAAGTAAGGATGGGGGAATAAATGGCTAAACAACATAGAAAAGGCGGCAGAAAGAAGGAAAAAAAGAATATACCAACAGGATTTGTCTATATTGATTCTTCTTTTAATAATACTATGGTTACTTTTACTGACTTGAGGGGCAATGTAATTACGTGGGCTAGTGCAGGAACGGCAGGATTTAAAGGTTCTAGAAAGAGTACGCCTTTTGCTGCGCAAAAGGCGGCAGAAATGGCTGCAAAAGCTGCTCAAGAACACGGCATGAGAACTATTGGTATTTTTGTTAAGGGACCTGGAGCGGGCAGAGAATCTGCTATGAGAGCAATAGGTGCAGCCGGGTTTAAAGTGAGGTTTATTCGAGATATTACTCCAATTCCTCATAATGGTTGTAGACCACCTAAAAGGCGTAGGGTATAAAGGAGGAGAGCAAAATTGGCTAGATATAAAGAAGCTAGATGTCGGTTGTGTCGTAGAGAAGGAACCAAGTTGTTTTTAAAAGGGGACAGGTGTTTTACGGATAAGTGTGCTTTTGAAAGACGTCCTTTTGCTCCTGGTATGCACGGGAGAATGAGAAAGAAGCTTACAGATTATGCTGTTCAGTTGAGGGAGAAGCAAAAAGTTAAACGTTTATACGGGGTGTTAGAAAAGCAATTCCATAATTATTTTAAAAAAGCTAGCCGTCAGAAAGGGGCTACGGGTGTTAATTTGTTAATTTTGTTGGAGAGAAGGTTAGACAATGTCGTTTATAGGTTGGGCTTTGCAGAATCTCGCACTCAGGCCAGGCAATTAATAAGACACGGTCATTTTTTGGTAAACGGAAGGAAAGTGGATATTCCTTCTTTTTTGGTTAAAGAGAATGACGTTATTGAAGTGAAGACGAAGAGCAAGGAAAAGTTGATTTTTAAAAATGCCCTTGAGACGTTAGCCCGAAAGGGTATTCCTGCCTGGTTAGAGGTGGATGAAAGTAGTTTAAAAGGTGTTGTTAAGGCAATTCCTACGAGGGAAGACATTACCTTCCCAATTAACGAACAACTCATTGTTGAGTTGTATTCTAAGTAAAGAATAGGTGGTAAAATGATAAGAAGTGGGGATAGATTAATAAACACCAGAAATTGGACAGAATTAGTAAAGCCACGTCAGCTGGTCCGCGATGACAAGTCCACATCTACTTATGGCAAGTTTATTTGTGAGCCTTTAGAGAGAGGCTATGGTACTACTTTAGGAAATGCCTTAAGAAGAGTATTGTTGTCTTCGCTCCAAGGAGCAGCAATAGTAGCTGCCAAAATTCGAGGAGTTGCCCACGAATTTACTACCATTCCTGGTGTGTTGGAAGATGTCACAGACATTATTTTGAATTTAAAGCAGGTACGTTTTGAAATGACCACAGATGAGCCTCAACACTTGCAACTGATAGCCAATGAAAAGGGTGAAGTAACTGCAGGGGACATCAAAGAAACTGCTTCGGTGAAAGTTTTAAATCCTGATTTGCACATCGCGACTTTAAGTGATGACATAGATTTTGTAATAGACTTGGAAGTGAGAATGGGAAAAGGGTACGTACCTGCAGAGTTGCACGCAGGATTGGATGATGAAATTGGCATTATCAAATTGGATGCATCATTTTCGCCTGTAAAAAAAGTGGCTTTTGATGTGGAGCAGGCCAGGGTTGGTCAGCTTACTAATTATGATAAGCTTATTTTAGAGATATGGACAGATGGCTCTGTATTGCCAGAGGACGCTCTGGCCTATAGTGCCAAAATTTTACAGGACCAACTGACTATTTTTATTAACTTTGACGATGTAGATAGTGGGACCTCAGTGGAGTCTGAGGAGAAAAAAGAAGAATTAAACGAATATTTATTTAAACACATAGACGAATTAGAACTTCCACCAAGAGCTAATAATTGTCTGAAGAGTGTAGGGATTACTCTGGTAGGTGAGTTGGTTCAAAAAACAGAAAATGAATTGTTAAAGATCAAAAATTTTGGCAGGAAATCTTTGGATGATATTTGGAGAGTATTAAATACTCTCGGTCTGGAGTTTGGGATGAAAATAGATAATTTTGAAGAGAAATATAAAGAATGGTTAAAGAGGAAGGAAAAAGATGAGGCATAGAAAAAAAGGTCGCAAACTTAATAGAACTTGGGAACATAGAAAGGCCATGTTTAAAAATATGGCTCAGGCTCTAGTTATGCACGAGAGGATAAAAACAACTTTACCTAAAGCCAAAGAGTTGAGACGTGTGGTTGATAGATTGGTAACTCTTGGTTTAAGAAACGATTTACATTCCAGAAGGCTTGCTTTTAAAATTTTAGAAAACCATCAGTTGGTAAAAAAATTGTTTGACGAGATAGCTCCTTGTTTTCGGGGTGTGCCTGGTGGTTATACCAGGGTAGTTAAAATGGCTTTGCCTCGAAAAGGTGATTGTGCCCGTATGGCAATAATAGAATTTACCAGGAAAAAACCAGTTGAAGAAGAGCAAACTTCTTTGGAGCAAGAGAACAAAGAAATTACCTCTGAACAAGAGCAGTTAAAAGCTCAAAGTGAACAGGTAAGTGAAAGTAAGGAATAACTCGTTTTTTTTACGTTAAATTTTAGTTTGTTTTTTTAGTAAAAAGGAAGGAGATTCTCCTTCCTTTTTTTATTTTTTAGTGTATATTAGCAAATATTGGGCGAAGAGTGATTTTGGCAAGTAGAGACTAGAGTTAATAGGTATGTAAAATGGATTTGAGAAAGTTAGAAGCTTTTTATTATGTTTATATAACAGGTTCGTTTTCTAAGGCAGGAACAGAAATGTTTTTATCTCAGCCTACAGTAAGTGCCCACGTATCTGCTTTGGAAAAGGAATTGGGAGTTTTGTTATTTGATAGGAGTGGTAAAGTTGCTTTACCAACTCCGGCAGGCAAATTACTATTTGATCGAGTTAGAGAAATTTTTGAATTGGTGCAAAAGACCAAGCAAGAAATAAGTTTGTTAAAGGGAAAAGTAGAAGGAGAAGTAGTTATAGGAGCCAGTACTATTCCTGGCAATTATTTGTTACCGCGCACTATAAGTGGTTTTTTGAAATTATATAAAAACGTTAAAATTTTCCTGGAGATCGGAGATTCTCTATCTATATGGAATAAAGTTTTAACAGGAAAGGTTGATTTTGGTTTAACTGGAGCCTTATATGAAGATAGCTTGTTAGAAACCGTTAAGTTATTAGAGGACGATTTAATTATTATTGCTAGTAAAAACTATTGGTTTAAGTTAGACAGTAACACTTGGAATATTGGTGATTTATTGGATTTACCTTGGGTTGTTAGGGAAAAAGGTTCTGGGACAAGGAAATCTTTTGAAAAGGCCTTAAATTCTCTTGGTATTTTTACTTCAGAGTTGAACGTGGTTCTAGAGGCACAAAACACAGAGTCTTTGCTGCAATGTGTGTTCCAGGGAGTAGGACTTGGGTTTTGTTCCAGATTGGCAGCTCAAAAATATCTGGAAAAGAAAGAATTGATAGAAGTAAAACTTAAAAATATTCATATTAGTCGCTGTTTTTATCTGGTTTGGCATAAAAGAAGAACGTTTTTGCCTTTAGCTCAAAGATTACGTGAAGTTATCATTAAAGATATAAAGGAGATGCGTGATGTCTGATAAAAAGTTGGTTCAGACAGTAAGAGCTGCTGGCTGAGCAGCCAAGATATCTCCAGGGGACCTGGAGGAAGTTTTATTGGGATTAGATCTGAATGAGGGCTCAGATGTTTTTATCGTTCCTCCTATGGGATCTGTTGATGCCAGTGTGTTAAAATTTCCTTCTAATATGGCACTTATTCAGACTGTAGATTTTTTTACCCCTATAGTAAACAATCCTTATTGGTTTGGCCAAATTGCTGCAGCCAATGCTTTGTCTGATGTTTATGCTATGGGAGGCCAGCCTTATTCGGCAATGAACATTGTTTGTTTTCCTGTAAAAAAAATGAACTTGTCTGTGTTAAAAGAGATTTTGAGAGGAGGATTGGATAAGATCAAAGAAGCAGGAGCTGTTCTGGCTGGTGGTCATAGCGTGGAAGATGAAGAGATAAAGTATGGTTTGGCTGTAAGTGGACTAGTTGACCCTGGAAAAGTAGCTACAAACGCAGGTCTAAAGATGGGAGATTTGCTTATCCTAACCAAACCTATAGGCACTGGGATTCTCGCTACTGCTTTAAAAGGCGAATTGGGAGATGAAAAGAAAATAGAGTCTTTAATTTATAAATGGAGTGCCAGATTAAATGCTAGGGCAGGAGAAGCTATTCAGAGATTTAACTTAAAAGCAAGCACAGATGTGACAGGCTTTGGTTTGGGAGGACATATTTTAGAAATGGCCAGAGCTTCTATGGTAGAGGTAGAAATTTGGGCCAACAAGGTGCCTGTTTTGGATATTGCCAGAGAAATGGCCGCTATGGGGATTATCCCTGCAGGAAGTTATGCCAATAAACATTTTTGCTCTAAAATGGTAAGTATAGCCTCTGATGTAGATCAGATTTTGGTTGATTTGATTTTTGATGCTCAAACTTCTGGTGGGTTAGTGTTGGGCGTTCCCGAGTTTTTGGTGCAAGATGTGCTTGTTTTTTTACAGGAAACAGAAGAAATAGTAGAAGTTATTGGTCGGGTAAAAGCTGAAGATCCTGCTGGACACGTTATTATTAAGGATTGAGAGATGTTTTGCACGCTTATATCTATTGTAGGGATCTGGGGGAAGAGGTGTTGGTCCCCATAAAGATCAACAATAAGGCCCAAAAACTTGACTCTGAGCAAAGGTGGTTGGAGCATCTTTTTTTACAGGGCTATTTTTTGAACAAGGCGCTATGCTCTGGACTTGGAAGGTGTGGAGAGTGCAAGATTCGATTTAAAGGTAGAGTACCAGCGCCTACCTTAAAAGATAAGCAATGTTTAAAAGAAAAGGAATTAGCTTACGGCTTACGGCTTGCTTGTGAACATTTCCCAGAAGAGGGGGAGGAAGTCTTTGTCGCTCCTAATCTTTATGATTTTGCCTCTCAAAAAATTAAGCTTGATACCTTGGCCATTGACGTTGGTACTACCAATGTAAAGTGGGGTGGTGTAAAACAAAATAAGTTTTATTTTTTGGGTAAAAAAATAAATCCACAAATGGGAGCAGGGTCTGAAGTAGTGGCAAGACTTGCTTTTGCCCTACGAGGGAATGTTTTCAGAGGTTATTTGCAAAGAATAATAAGGGAAGATTTAGAAAAGATTATTTCAGGTGTAGAGAGTAATAATATTGGATTAGCTGGTAATTCTGTGATGATTTATTTAATTGAAGGAGAGGATGTCAGGTGTTTATCTAGGCATCCTTTTTTTTTGACCTTTAAAGGAGATACTTGGTTAAAAATAGCAAATCAGGACGTATATATTCCGCCTTTGTTGTCTCCTTTTCTAGGAGCAGATATAAGTGCAGATTTTGCTTATGTGCAGAAAAATATTGAACCAGAGTATCCTTATTTGTTTTTTGATTTGGGTACAAATGGAGAAATATTGCTGGTAATAAATGAAAACAAGATTTTAGGAACAAGTGTGGCTTTGGGTCCAGCTTTGGAAGGGATTGGTTTACGTTTTGGAGGAATTTTTTCGGAGAATAGTGTTTCTGATTTTTATCTTACTTCTCATGGTATTGGGTGGACAGGACCTAAAAATAATTTTAAGATTACTGGAACAGGGTACCTCAAACTAATAGACTTGTTGTTAAGAATAAATATTTTGGATAGAAGGGGACAGTTTACCTCGCAGGGAGTATTTTACATATTGAATAATAAAATTCAGAATAATAGGTTTTATTTAACAGAAGACGTTTTTTTAGATTTAAAAGATGTAGAAGAAATTTTAAAAGTAAAGGCAGCGATTAATACCGGCATTAATTTTTTATTTAAAAAAGCTAAACTTAATATTAAAGACGTTTCTCAAGTCTTTGTAACTGGATTTTTGGGGCTAAATATAACACAAAATACCTTGATTAACATAGGTTTTTTCCCTTTTGAGTGGGAAGAAAAGATTTTATTTTTAGAAAATTCTGTTTTACAAGGTGTGACTTTGTTGGCAGGAGATGAAGTTTTGAGAAAAAATATAGTTAGATACTTAAAACAGGTGCAGACTTTTAACCTTTCTTTCCAATCCGATTTTATCCAATATTTTGTGCAGGCCATGAATTTTGATTTTTGGCGGAATAAGGAAACGTTTTGAAATAAAAAAAAATTAGGCTAGATAGTGATATTTTTTAGAAATCAAAAAAATTGTCTTGACTAAACAGGAAAAATTTTGTTTTTGCTAAGTTGTTAACAACAAAAGGACATCGATAATCAAGGTCTTTATTTAAAAGTTTTAAAAAGGAGGAACGCATAATGACCAAAGGTGATGTGATTGCCATGATTGCTGAAAAGGCTGATTTGACTAAAGCTGCTGCAGAGAGGGCTCTAAATGCCTTTTTAGATGCTGTGCAGGAAGCATTGGTTCAGGAAGGAAAATTAACGTTAACAGGTTTTGGCACTTTTGAAGTTGCTCAAAGGGCAGCTAGAAAAGGCCGTAATCCTCGCACTGGTGAAGAAATTGAAATTCCAGCTTGCAAAGTGGTTAAGTTTCGCCCAGGTAAAATACTAAAAGACGCAATTAAATAACCTTTGGAGGGTTAAAATGTTACATGGAGAAACTGTTCATAGTATGTTACCTCAGGATATCCCCTGGTGGTCTCCAGATTATGCTATATTTTTTGGGGTGCTTTATGCCGTGTTACTTACCATAGGTTCTGGAGTAGGTTTGGTAGTGTTAAGATCTTTAATCCAAACTTGGAAAGAACAAAGACATAACAGCTAATTTTTAATTATTAACTTGTTGCTGAAACAGTTTTTAAAACCGATAAATTACTGAAATTTAGACAGGAGGGAAGAAAGATATTTTTCTTGCCTTCTGTCTTTTCTTTTTTTAAAAGATAAAGTTTACATTAAATAAAAGGGGGTGATTTTTTTTGTCAGAAGTATTTTTGAGTGGAGAAGATAATTTTGAATATGCTTTGAGAAAGTTTAAAAAACAAGTAGAAAAGGCAGGTGTGTTGTCTGAGTTAAAGAAAAGACAACACTATGAAAAGCCTGGTGTTAGACGCAGAAAAAAAGAAGCTGCTGCTAGAAAGCGTTTGATGAAAAAATTGCGCAAGTTAAAACTTATTTAGTTTCTCCAAGCAGAGCGTTTTTGAATTTTTTTCAAAATCGTTCAGGTTAGGTTTATTCGTTTGTTTTCGAATTAAAAGGTGGGGTAAGCATCTATCCTCTCCCCACCTCAACTTTTATCTTAATTAATCAACAGACAAAATGTATGCACTCCAAGACAATTAAGTATTTGGAGCTAGATAAAGTGCTCCGATTTTTTTCTTCTGAGGCCACGTCAGAAGAAGGCAAGGCCTATTTTTTGTCTTTACGTCCTGATTTAGATTTTTGGGATGTTTTATATGCCCAAAAGTTATTAGAATCTTTTTTTCAGGCTGTAAAATACAAACCTCTTAGTGTAGATTTTTTTCCCTCTTTAAAAGGTGTATTTAAAAATCTGGTAAGAGAGAATTATGTTTTTGATTTAGAAGATGTGTGGGGGCTAGAGGTATTTTTTCGATCTCAAGAGAAGATTTTTGATTGGTTAGAGCAAGTAACTATATTTTTTAAAGATATAGAGGACTTTGAACAAAAGAAAGTCTGTCCTTTTCGTTTGAAACAGGCTATTTTTCGATGTGTTGGAGAAAATGGAGAACTAAAAGATGAAAGCTCGCCTGCTTTATTAGAAGTAAGACAGGCCATATACAACATCCAAAAGCGTTGCACCAAAAAGATCGAAGAGTTTTTTCAGCAAAATAAAATATCACATTACCTTCAGGACGAGTTTTTAACTATTTCCTCCGATAGATATGTAATTCCTTTAAAAGCTAATTTTAAAGGAAAAATCGATGGTATTATCCATGATTACTCTCAAACAGGGGAGACCTGTTATTTAGAGCCATTTTTTTTAATAGAATTAAATAACCAATTACAACAACTTAAATTAGAAGAAAAAATACAGGAAAGGGCAGTTTTAGAATATCTCACCAATTTGGCCAGACAGGAACAAAGCGATTTAGTTAAGTGTTATAATTTTGTGGTACAAATAGATGTTTATCTTGCTAAGGTAAAGGCTGGTTTAAAG
Organism: Desulfonauticus sp.; assembly: GCA_030950395.1. Lineage (GTDB taxonomy): Bacteria > Desulfobacterota > Desulfovibrionia > Desulfovibrionales > Desulfonatronovibrionaceae > Desulfonauticus. The sequence goes on from JAUZRP010000004.1 coordinate 19,680, forward strand.
ATAGGGGCCGTGCCTTTGGCTTTTAATGAACAGGGGCGTTTAAGTTTAAAAGAAGTTAGACATCCTTTATTGGCCTTTTTAGGCCAAAAAGTAGTGCCTGTAGATATCGAGCTTAAGTCTGAGCAAAAAGGTCTTATTATAACAGGAGGTAATGCAGGGGGGAAGACTGTTTGTCTAAAGACTCTTGGCCTCACAGCTTTAATGGTGGCGTGTGGTTTGCCTGTTTGTTGTGCAAAAAATAGTCAATTGCCCTATTTTAAGCAGGTTTTTGCTATAATGGGGGATGAACAAAATCTGGAAGAGAGTTTGAGCACTTTTACTGCTCAGATAGAGCTATTAAAGACTTATTTACAAAATCTCGACCAACATACACTGGTAATCCTAGATGAATTTGGCACAGGTACAGATCCAACCCAGGGTGCAGCTTTAGCTCAGGCAGTGGTGGAATACATTTTAGAGCAAGGAGCCTGGGTGGTCTGTGCTACACATTTTCCGGGTCTAAAGGTTTATGGTTTAACCAGCAATGACTTGCGAGTGTGTTCTGTTTTGTTTGATCCAGAAACCAAAAGGCCTCTTTATAAGTTGCTTTACGATCAGGTAGGGGCAAGTTTTGCTTTTCAGGTAGCCAAAGCTAAAGGATTGCCTGAAGTTATTTTGGAAAAGGCCGAAAAGATTTTAGGTACTCAAGGAGAAAAAGAAACTCTTTTATTGGAACGTCTAAATTCTTTAGTTTGGAAAAAAGAACAAGAGTTATCAGATTTTAGAGTAAAAAAGGATAAGATTGTTACCAGGCTGAAAGATGCTCTAACACAGATTCGGCATAGATATAAAACTTTAGAACAAGAGGTGCAAAGAGCAAAGCAAAAGATTTTGCAGGAATGGAAAGAACAAAAAATATCTCGCAAGAAAGCCATTGAAACTTTAAGTAAACTTCAGTCTGAGTTGAAACAGGAGAAAAAAACGACCAAGCAAGACTTTTCTTTAGCTGTGGGGGATAAGTGTTTGTATGTTCCTTGGGATAAGCAAGCCAAAGTTATTGGGTTTGATGCTAAAAAGCAGCAATATAAGCTTGATCTGGGAGGGATTATTGTCTGGACCCAAAAAACAGATCTTGCCCCCTGGCACAAAATCAGGGAGCCAAAAAATGGTCAGGTAGTGGTTCAGGTAGAAGGACAATCTTTGTGGCGATTGGATGTTAGAGGGTTTAGAGTGGATGAGGCGTTAATAGAAGTGGACAAATATTTGGATAGAGCAGTGTTAAAATCCAGAAAAATAGTTGAAATTGTCCACGGCAAAGGAGCTGGTATTTTAAAACAAGCTATTCATAATAGTTTGCGTAACCATCCTCTGGTGGCCCAATTTTATTTGGCTCCTTTAGAGCAGGGTGGGGATGGAGTTACTCTTGTGGAGCTTAAGTAATTGGCTAACTTAGATTTTGAGCAGCTTATTGAAGAAATAAAGCAAAGGTTGGACATTGTAGAGATAATAGGGCGTTATGTGCAGTTAAGACAGGTGGGCACAAGATGGGTAGGTCCGTGTCCTTTTCATCAAGAGACCAAACCATCTTTTAACGTTAGCCCTGATAAGGGCTTTTTTTATTGTTTTGGCTGTCAGGCTGCTGGAGATGTTATCCATTTTTATCAACGCATTAACGGGTTAGAATTTAAAGAAGCTTTAGAAGAGTTGGCCCAAGAAGCAGGAGTTAGTTTAAACTATAATAAGGTAAAAAAAACTTCTGGTGGTTTAAAAAAACAATTTTATTTTTTGCACAGAGTGGCCAAAGAATTTTTTAGGCAAAATTTGGAAGGCAATTTAGGGCACGTTGCCAGAAAATACTTGAATCAAAGAAAAATTTCTCCTGAAGTAAGTTCTAAATTTGAATTAGGTTATAGTCTTGATGCCTGGCAGGGATTGGAAAATTATTTTAGGACTCACAAGCTGGATATTGAACAAGCTATCTTGTGTGGTTTGTTGGTAAAAAATGAAAAGGGGCGCATTTACGATAGATTTAGAAATAGACTAATGTTTCCCATTTTAGATTATCAGGGTAGGGTAGTTGCTTTTGGAGCGAGAGCTTTAGGAAATGATGAGCCTAAGTATTTGAACAGTAGTGAAAGTGTAATTTATAAAAAAGGTGAACATCTGTATGGACTATACCAGGCAAGGCCTTACATTATAAAGACAAAGAGTGTTATTCTGACAGAAGGATATATAGATGTGCTTTCTTTGGTTCAAGCAGGTTATGCCAATGCCTGTGCGATTTTGGGCACCAGTCTTACTGAACAACAGGTATTTAGATTGGCTCAGTGTGCTTCAAAAGTAATTTTGCTTTTGGATGGAGATAGTGCCGGGTTAAAAGCTGCTTTGCGTAGTGCGGAGATGATTTTAAGTAAGGGGCTGGAATGTGAAGTTGCTGTTTTGCCTGAGGGTGAAGACGCTGATAGTTTTTTAAAGCAACATGGCCCAGAGGCCCTTCAAGATATCTTGCATAGAGCTAGTTCTGGGCTTGATTATTGCTTAAAAATGCTTAGAGAAAATAAATCACCAGGGGGGCAGCTCCAATGGGTGGATAATTTTTTGTCTCGGATATCTGATTTCAAACTAAAAGCCTATTATTTACCCAAGATAGCCTATGGCTTGGGACTTAGCGAGCAGGAGTTGCGCCAAGCTATCCAACAAAAAAATTATGAACACCAGGCAGAGACTTTAATTCAGGAATTTTCTAGCTGGGATCAGGATGTTTTATCTTTGGCAGTAGTTTTTCCTGAAGAAACTAGGATCCTGGCCCAGGCAGGGATAAGTAATTTTTTTCATTCTAAGCAGGCCAAACAGTTGTGGGAAAAATTAATTTTGCCTGATTTTGAAGACAGTATTTTAACAGAGCAAGAACGTAGGTTTTATGTTCAGGTCAAGCTGTATTTTGAAGAACAGATCAAAAAAAATAAAGATAATATTGTTCAAGAAATATTGAAGCGTTTAAAAGAGAAAAAAAACAAAATGGAGCGAGAGAATTTACTTTTGGCTTTAAAAAATGCTCAAATAAAAGGTAATCAAGAAGAAATAAAAAGAATTTTATCTTTATTGCAAAAAAGTAGTTAGTGGCAATGGGTGATTAGGAGCAATTTAGGCAGAGTGCCTACAAATCAAAATGCAATATAGAAGGGGGAATTTATGAAATCCTTAAAAGATGTGCAACAGATCAAGTCTCTTATTGCAGAGGGAAAGAAAAAAGGGTTTTTGACTTTTGAAGAACTCAATAAGGCCTTGCCTAAAGATGTAAATACTCCTGAACAAATAGAAGAGATTATCGATATTTTTGATCAATTGGATATTATTGTGGTGGATGAAAAGGCGGGAAGGCCCGTATGCGTGGTTCCAGAGGATACTAGTGAATTTATAGAAACTGTACCTGAAGAAGATGATCTGGAAATGGTTGGGGGTAGAGATCCTGTGCGAATGTATTTGAAGGAAATGGGCTCTGTTGGTTTATTGGATAGAGAAGGGGAAGTGGCTATTGCTAAAAATATAGAATCCGGAGAATTGGAAGTTCTTTATGCTTTAATTGAGATTCCAGTGATTGTAGAAGAATTAATAAAAGTTGGAGAAGACTTAAAAAAAGAGCGTATTAAGTTAAAAGAAGTGGTTAAAACAATAGAAGAAGATGATCCAGAAGAAGAAGAAATGAACCAAAAGCAAAGAGTTATTAAGTATTTAGACGAAATAAAGGCTATTTATAGGAAAAAGAAAAGTATTTACAATAGGTTAAACGATTGTGCTACGTTAGATAAAAGAGTTTATGCTATTCAGAAAAGGATTTTAGATTATAAAGAAGAAATAGTCTCTAGATTAGTGGCTATAAAGTTGGAGAAAACTCTTATTGATAGACTAATTGAATTAGTAAGAGACTATGTTCGTCAAATGCATAATTGTATGCGCGATATTAGTGCTTATATTATTTCTCTGGGTAAGACTCAGGAAGAGATTTTTGAATTGTTTTCTAAGGTAGATAATCGAGAGATCAATCCTGTAGTAGCTGCAGATGAGTTGAATATGACTGTAGAAGAGCTATTTTCTTTTAAGGAAATGATTTATGCTAAAAAAGAGATTTTAGAGTGTTTGGAAGAAAAGTGTAAACACGATGTTTATGAGCTAGAGGAAGTTTTGTGGAGGATTGAAAAGGGATACAAAGATGCCTTGGGAGCCAAACAAGAGCTCATTAGAGCCAATTTAAGATTGGTGGTTAGTATTGCCAAAAAATATACTAATAGGGGCTTACAATTTTTAGACCTTATTCAGGAAGGCAATATTGGCTTGATGAAAGCAGTGGACAAATTTGAATATCAAAGAGGTTACAAGTTTTCTACCTATGCTACCTGGTGGATTAGACAGGCTATTACTCGGGCTATAGCAGATCAAGCTAGAACCATTAGAATACCTGTACATATGATTGAGACCATAAATAAATTGGTCAGGACTTCTAGGTATCTGGTGCAGGAATTGGGGCGAGAACCCACTCCAGAAGAAATAGCAGAAAGAATGGACTATCCTGTGGACAAAGTAAAAAAAGTACTCCGTATAGCTAAGGAGCCTATCTCTCTGGAGACTCCTATTGGGGACGAAGAAGATAGTAGTTTGGGTGATTTTATTGAGGATAAAAAGGCAGTTGCTCCAGCCGAAGAAGTAGTTCATACTAAGTTGGCTGAGTTAATAGAGCAATTGTTGTCAGAACTTACTCCAAGAGAAGAGCAGGTGTTGAGAAAACGCTTTGGCATAGGAGAAAAATCTGATCACACTTTAGAAGAGGTGGGCAAATTGTTCAATGTTACCAGAGAGAGGATTAGACAGATAGAAGCCAAAGCTCTGCGTAAGTTAAGACATCCTATGCGCAGTAGTTGTTTAAAATCTTATTATGAAAATTAGAATTGGTAGAAGTTTTTATGGTGAAAAGAATTTTTGTTTTTTTTGTTTTAATTTTTATAAGTGTTAGCGTTGCTAGTAGTGCGTTTGTTAGAGTTAAGGTTGGAGGTATTGCAGATGGAGATACTCTTTTTTTAGAAAATAGACCCAATTTGCGTTTGATGTGTATTGATGCTCCTGAAATAGATCATGAGAGTGGGAAAAATCAATATTATGCTTTGGCAGCAAGAGATTTCCTCTGGCGTTTGGTTAGAGGCAAGATCCTTTTTTTACGAGATGTAAAACACGATAGGTTTGGGAGAATGTTGGCCCAGGCCTATTTGCCTGATGGAACGTGGCTAAATTTTTTATTGGTTAGAAAAGGATATGCTTTTTATTTTCCTCATAAACGAGAAAAATGCCTAAAAATTTTGCAGGCCCAGCGATGGGCCATGCAAGAAGAGGTAGGTTTTTGGAAAAAAATTTTACACTTGCCTTGCGCTTCTCAGGATTTTATAGGTAATAAAAGGTCTAGGCGGTTTCATACTCTTAGGTGCAAGTTTGGGAAAAGAATTTCTAGATTTAATAGAGTAATTTTTCACTCCTTGTATGCAGCTTTTTATCAAGGATATGCCCCAGCAAGATGTTGCACTGTATGGCCCATAGAGAGATTACCCTGAGGAAAAATTTATAATATTGGGATAAAGATTGTCTTCCCCAATTAAGAGAGGTAAAAGATGAAAAAAAAGTTCCTTTTAGTTTTGATTGTATTTTTGGGGATATTGGTAAGGATAACAGATTTAAAAGCACAAGGATTCACCAAGGCGGATCGGGAGCGTCTTATTCGTTTAGAGACCACGTTGCAGATGTTTATGGAGCAAACCAATAAACGGTTTGAAGATATGAATCAGAGATTTGCAGACATGAATGTGCGATTTAAAGAATTGCGGGAAGATATAAACAAGAGATTTGAATTGATGGATAAGCGATTTGAACAGATGGATAAGCGATTTGAGCAAGTGGATAAGCGATTTGAACAAGTGGATAAGCGATTTGAACAAATGATGGATTTTTTGTGGATGCTAACAGGTATATTTACCACTATGACTCTTGGAGTCATAGGTTTTGCCTACTGGGATAGAAGGACAACAATTAAAGTAGCCAAAGACGAGACTGTAAAAGAAATAGAAAGTGAAGGTAAGCTCAAAAATTTAATAAAGGCTTTAAGGGAATTAGCCAGAAGCGATCAGCAATTGGCCCATGTGCTTAGAAGTTTTGGCTTGTTATAAAAAATCTAAACAGGATAAGTATTTTACCGTAAAGGAGAGATTTGTGAGTGAAGAAAAGTGGATAGTTATAGGAGAATTTGAGGATAAGGGAAGAGTAGAGCAAGAAAAATCCAGAATTACAGAAATAGCGCTGGATTTAGGTTTAAATCCTGAAATGGTTATAAGTGTTCAAAAAAAAGACGATTTTTTTGAATTAACAATTCATCCCGAGTTTTTTGATTATTTTCAAAGAGTATAGCTATGTCCAAGTGGAGATTTTGGCCTTTTGGTCCTGGTTATGAAGGTGGTTTTTGGTATGCTTTGAGTAAGTTTGCCTTAATCGCTGTTTTTTTGTTAATTATTGTGGTTTACCTCAGGATTTTGTTTGGACCACGAGGTATTTTTAGAGAAGAGCCAGAGCGATATGTTCAAAGGGATAAAAAGAAAAGTAGAAAAAATAAATAAATTTTAGTTAGCATGAAGCGTTAATAGGTGGTGTGGTTATAATTATAATAAGAGATTTATTGAGTTTTATTCAAACGTTATATTATTTTCAAGGCTATGAAACTGACAATTGCTCCTTATCTTAGCTGGTTTCAGCAATATACAAAGAAATTTTATACCTCTGACAAATTAGAACAAAGACACATTTTTTTAAAAGAAGAGCATTCTTTACGCGTCTATGACAATGCTCTAAACATAGTTAAAGTAGAAAAATGTTCTGAAAAATTGAAATTTTGTGTAGAATTTGCATCTTTATTTCATGATCTAGGAAGGTTTGAACAATATAAACGATATAAAACATTTAAAGATAGTGAATCTGTTAATCATGCAGTATTGGGATACAATATTTTAACATCTCAAGATTTCTGGAAGGATTTGCCGGAGGAGTTTAAAAAATACATTGGTATAGCAATTCTTATGCACAATCGTTTGCACGTATCTCATAAATTTCCAGAAAATATTTCTTTTGTTATTAAAGTAGTTAGGGATGCAGATAAATTAGATATTTTTAGAGTTATTTTAGAACATCTTTTAAATTCACAAGATAATGAAGTGATCACTTTACATTTAGAAGATGACAAACAAAAAATAAGTCCAGAAATTATAGCAGACCTTGAGGCAGGTAAATTAGTAGATTATAACAAGATGAGGTATGTAAATGACTTTAAGTTGTTGTTAGCTTCTTGGGTGTATGATTTTAATTTTGCTTATACTTATAAAACTGTTTTAGAACAAGGTTATCTGGAAAAACTTTTTTCTTTACTTCCAAATAGGTTAGAGGTTAGAAAAATTGAAAGTAGACTAACATGTTTTCTAAAGTGTGCTTGTGAAAAGTAAGAAGAGGAGAGTTTTTTATACTTAAAAGTTATGAGCAATAAGGGGTGAAGGATGCAAAAATTAAAGGTTTATCAGAAGTTAATATTGTTTATGTTGACGTTACCTTTGAGTGGTTGTGTATGGTTAGCTGTAGGAGGAGCAGGAGGTTTGGCTGGAGCTATATATTATAAAGGTAGGTTAGAGCAAAATGTGAACGTATATTATGCCAGGTTACATCAGGCCAGTCTCAAAACTTTAAAAGAGTTGGGTTTACCTATAGAGAAAGAGACCATAAAATATAATGAAAGCAGCATAGAAAGCCATTATTTAGATGGAACACCTATTTGGATTGACATAGAAGCTGTGAGTACTCATAGTTCAAAGATTTATATTCGAGTGGGATGGTTAGGAGATGAGACGCGTTCCAGAGATTTGTTAAATAAGATTTTGGCTCATTTTTAGATTTTTTGGTAATTGTTTTAAATTTTAGCTAGTTCGTAAAAGAGGTGAAGCGATGGACCAAGCTTTGGTAATAAACGACATAGATGATTTTGTAAAAATATTGAGACAATACCCAGAATGGAAGGAAAAAGTAAGAGAAATTATACTTACCGAAGAATTAATGCGTCTCCCTTCTAAATTTGACAATTTTGTAGAGCAAGATTTTAAACCTTTGAAAAAAAAAGTTGATAAAATTGAACAAGACGTAGAAGTTTTAAAAGAAGACGTAGAAGTTTTAAAAGAAGACGTAAGGGTTTTAAAAGAAGACGTAGCTAATTTGAAGAAGGATATGAAAGGTGTCAAGAATGATATAGGCAGTTTAAAGGGTCAGATGCTTGAACTTATGGTTCGAGATAAGGCTGGAGCTTATTTTGGGCGAGTCCTAAAGAAAGTAAGGGTGTTAAATTTTAGTGATTTGGCTGATTGGCTTTACGATGCTTTGGATGCAGGGGTTATCAGTGAAGAAGAAAAAGACGATGCTTTAAGGGTAGATTTGGTAGTAAAGGGAATTTTGCGTAAAAATAATAAGTTAGAAGTATATTTGGCCGTAGAGATATCAGAAGTCGTGGATAAAAGAGATGTGGAGAGGGCTTTGAAGCGAGCAGAAGTCATTGAAAAGACTGTAATCTTTTCTAGAGGGCAAGAAACTCAAAAAAAGTGCCTTGCTGCTGTAATAGGTAATAAATACTCGCAAGGAGCTAAAAAACTTATTCAAGAACACAATATAATTGCTGTGTAAGATTTAAATTTAGCGGACAAAAGTTTGCTTTTTCTATAAGATTGAATTTTTTGTCTTAATTTATGGAAGTCTTATAGTGTTTTTGCCTTTTTCAAAACTATTTCCTTTCCAGAGTTAGGTCAATTCCTGGTTAAAAATCCTTATCTAAGCTTTATCTGAGCCCTGTTTTATTTTGCATCTTTACTTGATTTTTTGGCCAAGTCAAAATAATCAAAAGAGGTTTTAAGAAAACAATCCTTAACAAGGAGATATACATGGACAAAAAATTACCTAAAGGTTACGAGCCAAAGGAAGTAGAAGAAAAGTGGATAAAATTTTGGGAAGAGGAAAAAACATTTTCTCCAGATGTAAACACAGTAATCAAACCTTATTCTATTGTCATCCCGCCACCTAACGTAACAGGCACCTTACACATGGGACATGCTCTAAACATTACTTTGCAAGACATTTTATGTCGGTTTCATAGGCAATTGGGATACGACGTGCTCTGGGTGCCAGGCACTGATCATGCGGGGATTGCCACCCAAAATGTGGTAGAAAAGGCTTTGGCCAAAGAAGGAAAAACCAGAGACGATCTTGGGCGAGAAAAGTTTGTCCAAAGAGTTTGGCAGTGGAAAGAGGAGTACGGAGGAAAAATTTTAAATCAAGTGAAAAGATTAGGAGCTTCTGTTGATTGGAGCAGGCTACGTTTTACTATGGACCAAGGTTTGTCCAAAGCAGTTCGGGAAGTATTTGTACGACTGTATGAGCAAGGTCTGATCTATAAAGGAGATTATATCATAAATTGGTGTCCCAGGTGTCATACCGCGTTAGCTGATTTAGAAGTTGAATATGCAGAGGAGGATGGAGGTTTGTATCACTTACGCTATCCATTGCAAGATGGTAGTGGCGAGGTGATTATTGCTACCACCAGACCAGAAACTATGCTTGGAGATACTGCTGTAGCTGTAAATCCAGATGATGAAAGGTATAAACACTTGATAGGTAAAAAAGTGATTTTGCCTCTGGCGGGAAGAGAAATAGAAATCATTGCAGACAGTTATGTGGATATGGATTTTGGCACAGGTTGTCTTAAGGTTACTCCTGCTCACGATGTAAATGACTTTGAATTGGGAAGAAAACATAATTTGCCCAGTATTCAGGTGATAGATGATTGGGGCAAAATGACTCAGGAGGCTGGAGAATTTGCTGGTCAGGATCGATTTGAGTGCAGGAAAAATATTGTAAAAAAATTAGATGAACTTGGTTTTTTAGTAAAACAGGAACCCTATCGGCATAGCGTAGGTCATTGTTATCGTTGTAATACTGTAATAGAGCCTTATGTTTCCAAACAATGGTTTGTAAAAGTTGCTCCTCTAGCTAAAAAGGCCAGAGCTGCTGTGGCAGATGGCAAAACCACTATCTATCCTCAACATTGGACTAAGGTATATTTTGAATGGCTGGACAACATTAGAGACTGGTGTATTTCTCGCCAGATCTGGTGGGGACATAGGATACCTGCCTGGATGTGTGCTGATTGTGGAAAAATGAGTGTTTCCCGCACAGATTTAGAGGTCTGTCCAGAGTGTGGCAGTAAAAAACTGAGTCAGGAAGAAGACGTGTTGGATACGTGGTTCTCCTCTGCTCTTTGGCCCTTTTCTACTTTAGGTTGGCCTGAACAGACAAAAGAATTGGAAATCTTTTATCCTACCTCAGTCCTGGTGACAGGTTTTGATATCTTATTTTTTTGGGTGGCCAGAATGATGATGATGGGACTTCATTTTATGGGAGAAGTTCCCTTTAAGGACGTGTATATTCACGCTCTGGTTAGAGATTCCAAGGGACAAAAGATGAGTAAGTCCAGAGGCAACGTGATAGATCCTTTGGTTGTTATTGATAAATTCGGCACAGATGCCTTGCGTTTTACCCTAACTGCCTTTGCGGCTATGGGACGAGACATTAAATTGAGTGAAGAGAGGATAGAAGGTTATAAACATTTTATAAATAAAATTTGGAATGCAGCCAGATTTGCTTTGTTGAATTTAGATGATACTCAAGAATGGAACCCAGAGTTAGTGGATGGTTTAGTTCACAAATGGATTTTGCATCGTCTGGAAGAGGTAAAAGAGGAAGTTAGAGCAGCCATTTTAAGTTATAATTTTAATAATGCAGCTCAAACCCTATACCAATTTGTCTGGCATGAATTTTGTGACTGGTACTTAGAGTTAAGTAAGCCTATGCTCTATGGAGAGGATTTGCAGGCCAAAAATATTGCCCAGATGTGTTTGGCTAAGGTGCTTCGGGAGATCTTAATTTTGCTTCATCCTATTATTCCTTTTGTAACTCAAGAAATATGGACTTATTTGCCTGGTCAAGAAGAAAAAAATTTAGCTCTTCAGCCTTATCCAGAGTTTAGACCAGAATTTTTAGACAAAAATGTTCAAATTCAGATGGAGTTTTTACAAGGAGTTATATCTGGAGTGCGTAATATTAAGGCAGAGCTTGGTATCTCTTTGGGCACAAAACTAAATTTGTTAGGCAGAGTACACGAGCCAAAAGATATAGATTTTCTTTTGGAACATAAGGAATTAATTAAGTCTTTGGCCCGGTTGGAGGAAATGGACCTGGCTTTAGAAAGAGAAGATGTCTCAGGCGCTGCTGTGTTTGTGGTGCGGGGATATGAATTTTTTGTGCCTTTAAAAGGAGTGGTAGATATCGAAGCAGAACTAAGTAGGCTTACTAAGGAGTTAAACAAATTAAATAAGGAGCTGGAAATAGTAAATAAAAAATTGGCCAATGAATCCTTTTTAAAAAAAGCCCCCTCTCAGGTTGTGGACAAAGAAAAAGCCAAAAAACAAGAACTGGAAGATAAAAAAATAAAGTTAGAGAAATTGTACAATAAAATTAAGGAGTTATCTTAAATGGAAAAACTCAAGGGGAAAGTTTATTTAGTAGGAGCGGGTCCTGGAGATCCCGGTTTATTTACTTTAAAAGGCAAAACTGTTTTGGAAAAGGCAGATGTTGTGGTCTATGATTATTTGGCCAATGAGGATTTACTCCAATATTGTCCAGGAGCAGAGAAGATATACGTGGGTAAAAAAGGTGGAGATCATACTTTGCCTCAGGCAAAAATTAATCAGTTAATTATTGATAAGGCTCTGGAAGGGAAGGTTGTTGTCAGACTAAAAGGAGGAGATCCTTATGTATTTGGCAGAGGCGGTGAAGAGGCGGAAGATTTGGTCAAGCAGGGCATAGATTTTGAAGTGGTGCCTGGCATTACTTCTGCTGTGGCGGCTTGTGCCTATGCTGGTATTCCTGTTACCCATAGAAATTTTGCTTCTTCAGTTAGTTTTATTACTGGTCACGAGGATCCTCAGAAAGCAGAGAGTGCTATTGATTGGAATGCTCTGGTAAAAAGTAAGAGCACCTTGGTTTTTTTTATGGGGGTAAAAAATTTGTCCATTATTGTTCAAAACTTGTTATCTGCAGGTATGGATCCCCACATGCCTGTGGCCTTGGTGCATTGGGGCACCACTTGTAAGCAAAAGACTTTGGTTTCTAAACTGGATAAAGTGGTAGAAGATGCTAAACAGGCCAATTTTAGACCTCCTTCTTTGATCGTGATTGGCAAGGTAGTGCAATTAAAACCGGTTTTGGATTGGTTTGAGAAAAAACCTCTTTTGGGTAAAACAGTAGTGGTGACTAGGGCAAGGGAGCAGGCAAGTGATTTAAAAGCAAAATTGCAGGAGTTAGGGGCCTGTGTGTTAGAGTGTCCCACCATAAAAGTAAGACCTTTGGATGATTATTCTAGAGCCTATTCAGTTTTAGAAAAACTTGATCTTTACGATTGGCTTGTGTTTACTTCTGTCAATGGAGTAAAATTTTTCTGGAAATTATTAAGGGACTCCCATCTTGATGCCAGAGCTCTGGGTGGTTTACGAGTAGCGGCCATAGGACCTGCAACCCAAAACGCCCTGGAAAAATTGGGGATTTATCCTGATTTTGTGCCTTCCAAATACGTGGCTGAGGATGTGGTAGAAGGATTATTAGATCTTGGTATCAAAGGGAAAGGAGTACTTATTCCAAGAGCGAAAGTGGCAAGAGAGGTATTACCAGAAGAACTTGCAAAAGCAGGAGCTAGAGTGGAAGTTTTGCCTGTGTATGAAACTGTTTTAGCAGAAGATAATAAAGATAAATTGGTGTTGGCCCTGGAGCAGGGGAACGTGGATTTTATCACTTTTACTAGTTCTTCCACAGTGAAAAATTTTTTCGCTTTAATCGATAAAAATAGTTTTGCGCTTCAGCTGCAAAAAGTGAGTTTGGTTTCTATTGGTCCTATTACTTCTGCTACTTTAAAAAAATTTGGCTTTCAGCCGGATCTGGAAGCCTCAACCTATACCATTGATGGCCTTGTAGAGGTAATTAAAAAAGCAATTGGCAAGTAATTGGCTATTCGAAAAAATATGGTTATATCCTCCATAGACACTAAGGGCAAAGTTAAGTGTTGGTTTTGATAGAAGTAAGTGTTCGATAGGTAGAATATTGCACATAACTTAAAAACAAATTGTAATGGAGCAAAATGATTTCTTTAGCTGTTTTTATTTCTGGCAGTGGTTCTAATTTGCAGTCTATAATTAACAAAATAGAAGACGGCTCAATACACGCAGAAATTAAAGTGGTGGTCTCTAATAACCCAGAGGCTTATGGGTTAAAAAGAGCAGAGCAACATAATTTACATAGTGTGGTCTTAGAACATACGAGATTTGCAGACAGACAGGCTTATGAAAGAGAATTACTTAGAATAGTTAGAGATTTTAAGACAGATTACGTAATTTTGGCCGGTTTTATGCGCATTTTGTCCCCCTATTTTATTCATGAATTTCAAAATAGGATTTTAAACATTCATCCAGCCCTATTGCCCAGTTTTCCTGGATTGCATGCTCAGGCACAGGCTGCAGACTATGGAGTCAAAGTGGCAGGTTGCACCGTGCACTTTGTAGATGAAAAAATGGATCATGGACCTATTTTGATCCAAGCGGCTTTACCAGTTTTGCCCTCAGAAGATGGGGAAAGTTTGGGAAAAAGAATTCTAAAATGGGAGCACAAAATATATCCTCAGGCAATTTCCTGGCTAGCTCAAAATAGAGTTAACCTTGAGGGACGAAAAGTCATTGTAAAAAACGCTAAAACTTTTTTTTTAGGTCCTGCTGATGATCCTGTTTTAATTTCCCCTGGTCTAGAAGAAAAGTTCTTTTAGGCTAAAAAAAGAAATATCTTTTCTCTTACCTGCAAATCTCCCCAATTATCATCTGACATATAATGTCCCCTAGCATAACAAAACATAGATTTCTTATTTTTGCAGTCCCCTGTTTTTATTTGTAATTGATTGGAAATAGGGTATATGGACGATGGGCATCCTATTTGTAGGCTCAATTCACATAAATTGCCTTAAAAATTTTTCAACAAATAAACGGATATTTGACAATATGTTTACAAGTTCGGAGGTAATGTGAAATTATTGGAGTGTTTATAATTTTATAATTAGAAAAGTAACATAATTATTTTTTTTGTCATAAAAATGTAATAAAAATACAATATATTTGTATCTGGTTGAAAACATTTGTTTTTTGTAATAAAAATAGTTGGTTTGAGGTGTGAGTTGATTTGAAAAGAATTGAAATTGTTAGGGAATTAGATTAGTTTTATTTTTTATAAGTTTGGGGTAATCTTTTATGACTAATATAAATGTGTGTTTGAATTTAGGCGTGTAGATAATTTTAGTAAAACCTAACAGTTTTTTTAATAAAATTTGGCAATTTGAGGTAGGTGAAGTTATGAAACAGATGAGCAATCAATTAAAAGCCGTAAATTTAACTTTGGTAAATGATTTGGATCTAAAGCAAATTCCTTTGGATATTACTGAAGATGATGTTTATATCTTTGACCAGATAACCAGAATAGATCTTACTGAAGAGCAGATCAAAGAAATTATTGAGCCCCAAAAGATATATCCTCTTCAACGCAACGTGTTGGCTGTTCATTGGCATCCAGAGCACGTGCCTATTGAATTGGCTTTAAAACGTGTAGAGAAAATGTTTCCCAACAAACAAAAAGAATTAATTATTCCAACCCAGCACAACATTTTAATGGCTTGTGGAAATTATGCAGGGGTGGAAGTTGATTGTTATTCTCAGGGGTTTAATCAAAAAGTGCAGCTTCTAGTGCATTTTAGAAAGGACAAAATAGAAAAGGCTGACGTATTTAAATCAATGTTAAAGCATACTTTAAAGTATAGAAGTTCTCAGTTGTTTGAATTTATAGATACTATTGTGCGTCCTATAGAGCATCGTTTACAGCAAGCTGCTCAGGAGAGTGGTGCCAGTGAATTAGTAGTAGAGTTTGTTAAGATTTATGTTTTAAAGATAAAACAGTTGATAGAGCAAAACTATACTTCGCTTCCTTTGAATATGATAAAAAATAGTTTACTAAGCAATTTTTTTGAGTATTTACGTCCAGCTTATGGGGATTCTCTGATTGATAGAGCTTTATTTTTCTTAAAAGCCGTGAAAAAAAAGGTCAAAGAAAATTTTTCTCTACAATATTTTTATAGAACCTCAGAAATAATAGAAGAAGTTAGATCTTTGGGCGGATGTATTGTTGTTCCTCATCCAGAGCAGTTTTGGCCTATTTTGTTGGCTGGTTATGATGTAGATGGGTATGAGGTCTGGAATCCTCAATCCCAGCGCTATACAGAATTTCTAATCTCTGTAGTTTTGGACAAAAATAAACAATTAGGTTTGTCTAAACGGCCCTTGTTAATTTTTATGGGTGATGATACTCACATGGGAGAAAAGGTAAAAGCCATAAAAAACATCTTAAAGGCCTCTAGAGAGATAGGATATCAACCAGCCTGGTATGATTTGAGCATTCAAAAAAAATTGGTCTTACATAATATTTGTAAAGAAAAGGTCATAGACGAATATAAACAATTGCTTGATAGCTAAATTGCCAAAAAAAAGATAAACGTTGGAGTTGCGTTATTGTGCCACAAAAAGGATTAACATAACAGAAAAATAATTTAGAAAACCAAAGGAGAGTGTTTATGGCTAAGGAGTTAAAGTTCGAGTATAAGTCCTTACAAGATGTAAACAGCATTCAAGATTATTTTAAGGCTTTATTAACGTGTTTTGAAAATAAACACATGGTTTTGTCTTCTGCCAATAAAACTGTAGAGTTTCCCATTGGAGAGCTTATTGAACTTGGTATTAAAGCCAAAAAAAAGGATGGTGAAGTAAAGATTACTATTAAATTAGAATGGAAAGATAAAAATACTCTGTCCATAGATAAAGAAGATAAATTAAATATTTCTTCTTAACACCTGAGAAACATCAAAAAATTTTTGTACAAATGCAAGGGGTATGGAACGTTTATTTGGCGTGGATTGTGTAGTTAATAATATCAATTGGGGTGTTAAATGTTAAGTGGAAGTTTAGAGGAGATCAAGAATAATTTTGTTTTTTTGCTAACGGACGTTAAGAGCCAATTTAAATTGGTGTTTGATTTTTTAAGAGAACCAAAGGCTTCTCTTTATGATAAGATAGTTGTTAAAGACGATTATATTGATAATCTTAAAAATATTATAGAAAACAAATGTTTTAGTTCTATTAGTTTATATACTAACGGTGGTATTGATAAAGATAAACTCAATTTTATTCGGGCAACCCACATTATTGCCATAAACTTAGAACGTATTGCTGATTTTTGTGTGAATATTATTCGGCAGGTAGAGCACCTTTCTCATTATTCTTTTTTACATCCTTTTGAGTTAGAGAAAAATTTTTCTTTTTTAAGTAAGGGACTGGATAAGATATTGCCTGCCTTAGAGAAGAAGAATTTGGGTTATGCCATAGATATTTGTCGTTTAGAACACGAAGTAGATAAAATATATGAGGTTATTTTTCATAAGATATTGTCTTTAATGCAACAGAACAATAAGCATGCAGCAGATTATGTTACTACTATTTTTATTGCCAGATATTTTGAAAGAATAGGAGATTCTTTGCTGAATATAGGTGAGGCTATTTTGCTTTATATACTTGGAGAAAGAATAAAGATTCACCAATTTAGAGCGTTGCAAGAGACTTTGTCTCAGCAGGGTTATAAAGGCTCTGCCTTAGACATTGATTTTCAATCTATTTGGGGAACGCGTTCTGGATGTAGGATTGGTAGGGTTGGGGGCAATGTTAATGCTGGTGTGGATATAGCTAAAAATAGTATTTTTAAAGAAGGCGTTTTAAAGAAAATTGGACAGGAAAAACAAAATTTAGAGAAATGGCAGGAGATATTCCCCGGTTTGGTGCCCAAAGTGCTTAGTTATTACGAGTCAGGTGACGTGGGTTCTATGCTCGTAGAATTTTTGCCAGGATGTGGTTTTGATGAGCTTATCTTAAATTTGGATCAAGAGATCCTTGATAATGCTTTGTTTGTTTTAACCCAGACCTTAAGTTCTATCTGGGAGATCACCTGCCAGAAAGGACCCATTGCTATTGATTATACAAAACAGGCCATAAGCAGGAGTGATGACGTATTTAATATGCATCCAGAATTTCCTCAATCGCAAATAGCTATAGGTGATTTAGTAATAGAACCTATTTTAGATTTGTTTTATAAATGTCAAAAAATAGAGCAAAAATTAACTGCACCTTTTAGTGTTTTTATTCACGGAGATTTTAATACCAATAACATTTTATACGATCATCAGGAACAAAGAGTTTATTTTATAGACGTATATCGCTCTAGACAATATGATTATATTCAAGACGTATCAGTTTTTTTGGTTTCTATATTCAGGATGCCTATTTTTGATAAAATTATTAGGAATTTTATGAATAATTTAATCAGACAATTTTATGAGTTTGCTCGTAATTATGCCCTGGAGAAACAGGACAATACGTTTAAAATAAGATTGGCTTTAGCTTTAGCTAGATCGTTTTTTACTTCTACCCGTTTTGAATTAAATAGATTTTTTGCTAGAAAGATGTTTATGCGAAGCAGGTATTTGTTGGAATTAATTTTAAGATTTGAAAAAAATATTAATAATTGGGACAAATTTTCTTTTCCTGAACAGATTTTATATTTTTAAATTCAACTGCAAAAATTATTTTAAACAGGTAAATATAAGTGTAACGAAGCAGATCAACAATTTAACTGCTTAGAACTTGAGAATTAAATCAAAAACGCCGATTTTGGGCTTTTGCAATTATTTTAAGGATTGCTTTTTTAGGCTTGGATCTAACTTAGTTAAAATAAAAGCAAATACCTTTAGTTGTTAGAAAGGGGAAGGGAAATGGATAAAAAAATAGGAGTTATTGGTATTCCCAAAAGGTGGTCATCAGAATTATTGGCAGATGCTATTTACGATTTAACGGGGTTTAGGCTGCTTGTGGATTTATCTAAGGTAGAAGTAGATTTTGAGGCCAAGAAGGTTTGGTTTGAGGGCGTGGATTTAACAGAATTAGATGCGTTGATTATCAAAAAAGTATCTCCTGAATATTCCAGTTATATTTTAGATCGTTTGGAGATATTGTGTTATTTAGAGAGTCTTGGAGTGAAAATTTTTTCTTCTCCCAAAAATATAGCTGCTATGGTAGATAGACTTAGTTGTACTGTAAAATTACAGCAGGCAGGTATTCCTATGCCTCCCACCACTATTACTGAAGATTTGGACATCGCAGAGCGTGCTATCAAAAAATATGGGCAAGCAATTTTAAAACCTCTCTACACAAGTAAAGCCAGAGGAATGATTTTGGTCTCCTCTGAGGACGACATTCGAACCGAGTTAGAAGAGTATAAACAGCACCACCCTGTGTTTTATATCCAAAAAAAGATAGATCTAAATGGGAAAGATTTGGGCGTAGCTTTTTTAGGTGGAAAGTATTTGGCAACGTATGCGCGTTGTAGAGCGAATAATAGAACTTGGAACACTACTACTGTCAACGGTGGAAAGTACAGTACTTATGAGCCTTCTGCTGAAGTTATAGAACTGGCCACCAGAGCTCAAAAACCTTTTGGTCTGGATTTTACGTGTGTGGATGTGGCAGAGACCAGTGAAGGGTTGTTCGTTTTTGAGGTTTCTGCTTTTGGTGGGTTTAGAGGTCTTTTAGATGGCTGTGGTTTGGATGCAGCCAAGATGTATGCCCAATACGTTTTAGAAAGGATAAGATAATGAAAAATACAGTTAGCGAGCTTATTCAGGAAATTAGACATAAGTATCCTTGTGAATATGATTTATATCTTGAATTTGGGGGAACGAGTTTTTGGATAAAGGCCAATGATGGGCAGATCGTAAAGGAACTTGCTTATTATTTTAAGCCTTTTGTGAAATCAGAGCAGGAGTCTTGCGAGATAATAATTACGGTTCATCAGGCGCCTGTGCCAGAGTTTCCTTTTGAATTTGTGGCCAAGCAGCCAGATCCTGGCAAAAGCAGAATAAAAGAAGAATACGTGGAGCTAGAAGATGGAAGGATAGTGAGGAAGCGTTTAACAGGTATGGTTTTTTTATTTGGTAATGGAGAGCATTTGGCCATAGGACCTTGCTTGGAAAATTTGAATCAGGTAATAAATTTTATTAACAATCGTTATATAGAGATAAAGTTGCTGGAAGGATGTTTGTTGGGGCATGCAGCAGCCATTTTATGGAAGGGAAAAGGACTTGCGTTAGCTGGTTTTGCTGGAATGGGCAAATCTACCTTTGCCTTGCACTTAATGAGCAGAGGAGCGGTGTTTGTTAGTAATGATCGCTTGCTGGTGCAGGAGGAAGAAAGTTCTCTTAAGATGTTTGGAGTTCCCAAGTTACCCAGAATTAATCCCGGGACCGCTTTGAATAATCCCAATTTGCATTCTATCTTATCTGAAGAAGAAAAAAAGCATTTTTCTTCTTTGCCCACAGAAGAATTGTGGAAGATAGAGCAGAAATACGACGTTTTTATTGATAAGTGTTTTGGTGAGGATAGGTTTGTCTTAGGTGGACCTATGCATGCTTTGGCTATTTTAAATTGGGATTTTAAGCAAGAGGCTAGAGCTCATCTGGAAGTAGTAGATCTTGCTAAGCGTAGAGATTTGCTCCAGGCATTTATGAAGTCTCCTGGTCTTTTCTTTTTACCTCCCAAAGGAAAGCATATAGATTTTTCTGAGCAAAGATATATGGACGTGCTTGCAAAATGCGTGGTGGTGGAGGTGAAAGGTAAAATTAATTTTGATCTAGCCGTGGATGCTTGTCTAGAATTTTTGGAAAATTTGTAAGAGAGGGGAGTAAGGTGTCTGTTAGGTCGTCTTTTACTATTTTAAAAAAAGTAAAACTTCCAGATAAGTATAAGTTGGCCAGATTTCAGCGTAGTCCTGAACTAGGACCAAAGATCTTGTTTTTTAGTGGCGGTAGTGCGTTAAAAAGTGTTTCTGCAGAGTTAATTCATTATTCTCACAATTCTATTCACTTAATTACCCCTTTTGATTCGGGGGGGAGTTCTGCAGTCTTAAGAAAGGCTTTTAACATGCCAGCTGTGGGTGACCTTAGAAACAGGCTAATGGCTTTGGCTGACAAGTCTTTGTACTTTAATCCATCTGTGTTTAAGCTTTTTGCTTATAGATTTCCTAAAGATGAAAGTCAAAATAAGCTAAGAGATGAATTTTACGAAATGGCTTTTGGCAAGCATCCTCTGGTAGCTGATGTTCCAGATCCTATGCGCAAGATAATTAAACATCACTTGCGTTTTTTCTGGCAACAAATGCCAGAGGATTTTGATTTTCGGGGGGCTAATATCGGCAATCTTGTTTTGACTTCTGGCTATTTAGAGTACGAGCGTCACTTTGATCCGGTGTTGTTTATTTATTCTAAGTTAGTAGAAGCCAGAGGGATAGTAAGGCCGATTGTAAATAAGAATGTTCATTTGGCGGTAAAGTTAGACAATGGGGAAGTGATATGTGGACAGCACAAGATTACGGGCAAAGAAGTGCCGCCTTTGCGTTCCAAGATAAAGGAGATTTTTTTAACTCAGAGTTTAGACGATTTTGAGCCTATTCGAGTGGAAATACGAGAGAAAATAAAAAGGTTGATAGGAGAAGCTGAGCTCATTTGTTATCCTATAGGGAGCTTTTATTCTAGTATTATTGCCAATCTTTTGCCTTCTGGCGTGGCTAAGGCTATTGCCAACAATTCTTGTCCCAAAATTTTTATTCCTAATACAGGAAAGGATCCAGAAGCCATTGGGCTGACTTTAGAGGAGCAGGTGTTAAAATTGATTTATTATCTGCGTCAGGATGCGCCAGAAAGTTCTCCCGTACAACTACTTAATTTTATTTTAGTGGATGAAGACATTAAGCTTTATCCAGGAGCGCGTTTGAGCAAGTTGGAGCTTATGCGTTTTGGAGTGGAGATAATACGTTGTAAATTGGTGAGTAAAGAGTCTTATCCATATCTTGATCCAGAGTTGTTGGTTAAGGCTTTGTTATCTATTGTGTAAGGGACGTGGCAACAAGAAAATTTTTAACGTTTTAACTTTAAATAGGGTAAGGAGGTTAAGAAAATGAGAAAAGACAAGATTTCAGTAGAGCAAGTGCTGAAGTTGGAAAAGGTCATTACTTACTTGGAAGGATTATTAGAAGGTTTTAAAGCAGGTAAAATCGTGGTAGAGCACGAAGGCAAAGTTATGAATTTAAAACCTGCAGAACTGGTAGAGGTAGAGATAGAGGCCAAACAAAAACCAGATAAAGAAAAGTTTTCTTTGGAGTTGTCCTGGCGTCCAGAGTTAGTGGAAGATGAAGATCCTGGCCTAAAAATATCCAAAGAAGAGCCTAAAGCCGCTCAACCAGCTGAGCAAGATACTAACACTTGTGGAGCCAAAAAGAATACACCAGCTAAAACAACCACCACTACAGGTACTTCTACCTGCTCTGCCAAGTCAACAGTTGCTAAGTCCGCTCAAAAAAACAACACAACCACCTTAGCCAAGACTACTACTCAGAAAAAGTAAATTAACTCGATTTGATACGGAGCTAAAGGCCTGAGGTATACGTGCCTCAGGCCTTTTTTGTTATGGGCATTATCATTCCTGGATGCATTTTGACGGCAATTCATGAATTGCCTTAACCTCTCAATCCTTTTTTCTTCAAGGAACGATTCTGACAAAAGATCCTCATTCTTGGTATAGAGACTATTTAGAACGGCTGTCTCAATCCTTTTTTCTTCAAGGAACGATTCTGACACATCTGGGAGACAGGGGACATAATACCGCGTAATGGAACGTCTCAATCCTTTTTTCTTCAAGGAACGATTCTGACGATAAATTCGTCAAGGAGAGGAAACTTCTCTCTGACGAAGTCTCAATCCTTTTTTCTTCAAGGAACGATTCTGACCATAGGTTGTGAGGGAGATTACAGATTATCCCTCACGTCTCAATCCTTTTTTCTTCAAGGAACGATTCTGACGCTGTATGGTAAGGTAAAAAAATAAAGGAGGTAAAAAGAAGTCTCAATCCTTTTTTCTTCAAGGAACGATTCTGACCTTTTCCATTTAACTCCCTTTTTTCTTGGAGATAGCGTGGATTGTCTCAATCCTTTTTTCTTCAAGGAACGATTCTGACGAGGAGATTATGTTTAAAATTATAAAAAAAGACAATTTTTCGGTCTCAATCCTTTTTTCTTCAAGGAACGATTCTGACAAAAAAAAGGAGGTAAAAAATGTTTAAAAACTATATTTCCGCGTCTCAATCCTTTTTTCTTCAAGGAACGATTCTGACAAAATGGCAAAGGAAAAGATTTACTTATCTGTTAAAAAAGTCTCAATCCTTTTTTCTTCAAGGAACGATTCTGACAGTATTAAGGTTAAATCAAATTAAAAAAAGGGGGATGTCTCAATCCTTTTTTCTTCAAGGAACGATTCTGACTCTTTTCTTTATCGTTTTGAATAGACGCTGATATATCCTCGTCTCAATCCTTTTTTCTTCAAGGAACGATTCTGACTTTGATGGGATAGAATTCGAATACGCTGAAGAAATAATAGTCTCAATCCTTTTTTCTTCAAGGAACGATTCTGACGTAATTTCTCCTTCAAAAAGGATTCTCAATCTTAAGTTAGAAGTCAAGTCTCAATCCTTTTTTCTTCAAGGAACGATTCTGACGGCACGGATTTTTACAACAGAAATTAGGCGTAATCCAAAATTATGTCTCAATCCTTTTTTCTTCAAGGAACGATTCTGACAGTGGGCTTGGAATTGTGAGTTATTTCAATACGTTAAATCGTATTTAGCGCCGACCTCTGATGTGAGGGATGAAAATTTTTATAAAAAAAATCCCTTTTTAAAATTTTGTCAATGAACTCAATAAGTTATACTCTGCGCGAACCTAGCCTAAAAAAAAGCATTTTATCCACTTTTTGAGGTCCGCGCAAGATTATTATTTTTTACGTCAAAGTCGATTAATAACGGAAATTTGCCGTAACCCTTTGATTTTATTGATGGTGCGCCCGGCAGGATTCGAACCTGCGACCTACGGATTCGTAGTCCGGCACTCTATCCAGCTGAGCTACGGGCGCAATAGAATTTTATTCAATACTTACAAAATAATAATCAGTCAAGTTTTTACGTGTCCAAATTGTTATTTAAAAGGAATAAAGTTTTCACCATAGGTACGTATAGAGTTTGTTTATTTTGCTCAAAAGTCAGGATTTACTTTTGTCCTAAAGTCGTTTAGCAGGGTGGAAGTCCTGATTGTTGATTGTGGGGGATTATTTATGGCCAGGTTGTGGTATAAATTTCAAAGAGTGTGTCGATATTGGTATTTACGGATATTACGTATTAAATCTTCGCCTGAAAGTGTGGCTCTAGGGCTTGCTATAGGTATTTTTGTGGGATTTTTGCCTATTATTCCTTTTCAGACCGTGGTGGCCGTAGCTTTTGCTTTTTTGTTTAGGTCCAGCAAAATTGCTGCTGCTTTAGGCACCTGGATTTCCAATCCTTTGAATGTGGTCTTTTTTTACTATATGCTTTATGTGGTAGGGAAGATTTTTGTCCCTGTTCAAGCAAAATTAGATTTTTCTCATCTAGCCATGAAAGATCTTATTCAGGCCGGGTGGGATCTTTTTTTGGCTATGACTGTCGGAGGTTTGGTGTTAGGTATTCCGGCCTCTATTGCTACCTATTTTATTTTTCTAAAGATAATAAGACGTTATCGAGAGAAAAAAAGGGAGAAAAGGTATTCCAGGTTTAGAAAAGTATCCTAAAAAAAGTCTTGGACAACACTTTTTGGTTGATAAAAATATTTGTGTAAAGATAGTAAATTCTTTAGATCTTCAGCCTAAGGACGTGTTGCTAGAAATTGGGCCAGGTCAAGGCGCGCTTACCAGAGTTATTGCTGAGTCTAAATTGCAGTGGTATATTGGGTTGGAAAAGGATAGGGAACTGATTCCTTTTTTAAAAAAAGAATTTTTGAACTTTGATTTTGTGAACGTAGATGCTACTAATTTTTGTTGGTCAAAATTAAATCAGGTTCAAAATTTAAAATTAGTTGGCAATTTGCCTTATAATGTGGCGTCTTTGTTGTTGTGGGACGTGTTGAGTTCTTTGTCTTCTTATGACGTAGCGGTTTTTATGGTCCAAAAAGAAGTGGCTCAGCGTATTGTGGCTGCTCCTGGAAGCAAAGTTTATGGGGCTTTAAGTGTGTGGTTACAGTCTTTCTCCTGTCCCCAATTGTTGTTTCACGTTTCACCCAAAGTATTTTTTCCAGAACCCAAGGTCTGGTCGTCTGTGCTTTTATTTAGACCAAGAGCAGATAGGGCTATTGTGCCGAAAGATAAATTAAGTTACGTGTTAAAGATTTTTTTTCAGCATCGTAGAAAACAAATTCAAAAAATTCTAAAAACCTATTTAAATCAAAAAGACAAAGATTTATTCACCCGTCTAAACATTGACCCTACCTTTAGACCTGAGAATTTGACAGTTTCTGATTATTGGAAACTGGCTAACTATCTTTTTTCTTGGCAATAAAATCCATCACCCAATTACCTATCGCCAACCAATCCCTCTATCCTTTAAATAAAAAAACATTTTCATACATTTGTAGGGGCAATTCATGAATTGCCCCTACAAATTTGGATATCCGTCATCCCTGACGTATCCTCCATAGCTCATAGCCCCATAATCCATACCCCAATCCCTAACTTTCTTCAAAGCAGAGTTTGGCGTAGGGGAAGGGTTCTAGGCAGCGATTTATTACTCCTTGCAGAAAGGATATGGTCAATCCGTAATTGGTGATGGGCACGTTTTTTTGTTTTGCTTTGTAGATGCGGGTTAGCATTTCTTTTCTGTTTAGGGTGCAGGCCGCACAATGGATGATCAGTTTGTATTGTTCTAAATTTTCAGGGAAGTTTCTCCCTGCATATACGTCAAAGTTGATTTTGCCACCTATGTATTGCTGGAGCCAGCGGGGTATTTTTACTCGGCCAATATCATCAGCCAGAGGATGGTGGGTGCAGGCTTCGGCGATTAAGACTTTGTCTCCTGGTCGCAAGTTCTCAATGTTTTTTAGTCCTTTAGCAAAGGTTGGTAGATCTCCTTTAAATCTAGCCATAACAATGGAAAAGGTGGTTACCTGTACATCTTTTGGGGTGTCGGCTACTGTTTTTAAAACGCACTGGGAATCGCAAATTACCAATTTGGGCTTGCGGTTTAAACGTTCTAGCGCGTCTCGAAGTTCTCTTTCTTTGACCACCATACAGTAGGCATCGTTATCCAGAATGTCTCTAATGGTTTGAACTTGAGGCAGGATAAGCCGTCCCTTGGGAGCCTGCAGATCAATGGGCACGACTAAAATAGCCAATTCTCCTGCTGGGAGTAAATCTCCCACCAGAGTGGGAGGGTTAAACCATTCTTTAGGAGTGGTTTGTAAAAGTAATTCTTTTAGTTCGTCTATACCCTGTTGGTTGATGGCTGATAGGGAGATAAAGGGAATACTTTGTTCTTTTAAGGAGAGTTCTAATTCTTTAGAAGGTGGGATGATGTCTTTTTTGTTTAGTACTACTAGAAAAGGGATGTTTTGTTCGTTGAAAATATTTTTTATTTTTTCTTCAAATTCTCCCCACACGTTTCCTTCTGTAACTAAAATGCCCAGATCCGTGCGTCCAAAGACTTCCATAGTTTTTTTGATCCGCATTTCTCCTAGTGCCCCAAGGTCGTCAATACCTGCGGTGTCAATAAAGACTACGGGCCCTAAGGGAAGGAGCTCCATAGCCTTTTCTACAGGATCGGTGGTAGTGCCTGGAGTATCTGAGACTATAGATATGGACTGAGAAGTTAGGGCATTTAAAAGAGAGGACTTACCAACGTTTCTGCGGCCAAATATTCCTATATGTAATCTTAGTCCTTTGGGAGTTTTTTGCATTTTAGACTTCCTCCTTTTCCCTGGCCAGATTTACGGCCAGCTCGTTTGATTAAGTTTTTGGTCAAGGCAAGCGTAACTTTGGCCTTGTTATTGTAAATGTTATAATTTTTTTCGTAACGTTGAGGAGTAAAATTGGGCATAATGACGTTGGCTCCAGCCCCTAAGGCCAATAATTGGCCCTGCTCAGGGTCAAGAGTGGCAAGAGCCGTAGTAACTGGGAGGTGGATGGTTTGGTTAGTTATTCTTACCAGAGAGAGCACTTTGAGGGTCAATTCTAAATCTCCAGGGGGATGATCTTTTAAAGGAGTGTCTTTTTGGGGAATAAAAGGACCAATCCCTGCCATGTCTGCCTCAAATTGTTTTATAAGCAAAATGTCTTCTGCAAGGGTATCCAATGTTTGTCCGGGCAATCCCACGATACAACCCAAGCCGATTTCGTAATTTAAAGTTTTTAAAACAGAGATAGCTTTTAATCTTTCGGTCAGAGTTTTACCAGGGTGAAGGCGGGCATAAAGATTGGGATCGGCTGTTTCGTGTTTCATCAAATATCTATCAGCCCCGACTTTTTTCCAAAGTTCAAAGTCTTTAAAATTTCTTTCTCCCAGAGATAAGGTAATGGCCACGTCAGCTTTTTGTTTTATCTGTTCGATAATGGTAGCAATGGTTTGGGCACTGTAGGCAAAATCGTCACCTGATTGCAAAACAATAGTTTTAACCCCTTGTCTGGCAATATCTAAGGCCAATTGCACGATTTCTTCTGGGGACATCCTATAGCGACTAATGTTTTTATTTTCTTTGCGCAGTCCACAATAAAGACAACTTCGACAACAATAATTGGAAAATTCTATAATACCCCGAATGTGAACTTCATCTCCCACCTCTTTTTTTCGCACCTGGTCAGCCTGCTGTAAAAGCTGGGTTAGAGGAGTGTGGGCTAAATGATGTATTATTTCGTCTTTAGTCATTGGTGAGATTTCCTTTTTAATTAATTCCAACCTGCTAATTGCTAACTACATTTTTAGTTGCGTTAGACCTAGAGTTGGTGGTAAATCTTTTGGAGAGAAGTATAGTCAAATTAGTAGAAAAAATGAACTAAAAAATTACGCTAATAAAAAGTTTGTTTCGCTTCCTTACAATGATCAATGTGGGATTAAAAAGTAAGAGAGGTTGAGATTAAGGTATAGAGGTCTAGGGTTTTCGGGTGAGGTTAATTTTTAATAAAAACATTTCTTGAGGTCTGCACGGGTGGGAATGAAAAAAAAAGTGCAAAGTCCATTTTTGGATTTTATTTTAAAGGAATGGTTACTCATTACCTCTGGGGTTGGTTTAGTTGTCACTTCAATTGGGGCAAGACGACTTCCTGCGTATTCTTTTCAGGACTTTGAAGTGTTATTTGTTTTATGGATTTTGTTTGTATCGGTTCAGGGGCTTAATAATTCTGGGCTAATAACCTATATCGCCCAAAAAATAGAGCAGGGCACATTTATTTCTTTTAAATTGGTTTTGAGCACGTTTTTTCTCTCTATGGTAGTTACCAATGACGTGGCTTTAATTGTGATTGTGCCGCTGACGTTGTTGTTGCCTTTGAGATATAAAGGCTTAGTAGTGATTTTAGAGGCTATGGCTGCCAATGCAGGTTCTGCTTTGACTCCTTTTGGTAATCCTCAAAATTTGTTTATTTACTGGTCTTATAACTTATCTTTTGGTCAGTTTGTAGGCGCTATTGCTCCTTTCTCTTTGACTTTTCTAGTGGTGTTAGGTTTGGGAGCGTTTTTGCTTTCTTGTGCTGAGCACTCCCAGAAAAAACTGACTTTTAAGTTTTTTTCTGCTCCAAATATCAGTTTTAAAGCCTGTCTTCAGGGGATAAAAAATGTAAATTTTGACTTTTGGCAAGCACCAGGCATTAGTAAGAAAGCCTGGGTTTATTTAGTATTAGTTATTTTTGTTTTGTTAATAGTACTTCACGTCTTACCTCTGGCAACCGGCCTTATAGTGGTGTTTTTTGCCTTACTTTGGGATGTAGAGGCTTTAAAAGTGGATTATTCTTTGCTCGTTAGTTTCTTTTTTTTCTTTGGATTTTCCGATAATATAAAATTATTTTTACCTCCTTCAATTTTGAGTTCAAAACACGTGTTTTTGTTTTCTGCTTTAGCTAGTCAATTAATAAGTAATGTGCCTGCAGCTTTGTTATTTTCTAATTTTACTTCCAATTGGTTGGGTTTACTTTGGGGAGTAAATGCAGGAGGTTTTGGAAGTCTTTTGGGATCGTTGGCCAATTTAATTGCTTATAAGATTTACATTACTAGATCCCGGACCAAAGACTTACACTTGTTTACCCTTCAGTTTTTTATACTTGGATACGTAGCTTTTTTTATTAGCTTTGGTTTGTATTTTTTATTTATGATGCCCCGCTGAGCGGTCGAAAAAATCGTAAGACCACTCAGCAGGGGTTTTGGGACTTATTATTCTTTGGAACGATCTATGTAGTGAGTGTGGAGAAGGTGATGGGCTAATTCGCTTACAGGTTGGCTTAAAAAGTCCTTATAGAGCTGGAGTACTTCTGGGTTTTCATGGGATTTTCTTAAAGGACAATTTTTGTCATCTGTATTTAAGGCGTTTGTTCTGGTTTTAACTGTTTCTGTGTTGGTAGGTATAGGTTGTCCACCGCCACCAATACATCCACCCGGGCAAGCCATAAATTCTATGAACGTATAGTCCTTAAATTCTCCCCCTTGTTTAATAGAATCACAGACCTTGCGGGCGTTACTCAAACCGTGAGCCACGGCTACCTTAATCTCCTTATCCCCTATCTTGATTACTGCTCGTTTAATCCCATCCAGAGTGCCAAGGTCTTCAAATTCTAGCTTTTCCAACGTAGAGCCAGTGATAAGTTCGTAAGCCGTTCGCAAAGCAGCTTCCATTACTCCACCTGTACG
>JAUZRP010000040.1 GCA_030950395.1 Desulfonauticus sp.
AATCGGATTTATAATTCTGGTATGTCCAGGGGGAAGAAGGCAGATCTTTTAACAGGTATGGCCATTTTAGGTGGACTTATATCAGAAGAGGTTCCCTTGCAATTGATTCAAAGGAGGAAAGATCTCATGATAGAAAGTGCAGCTTATGAAATAATAAAACAAGAAGGTATAAAAGAAGGCATTCAGCAGGGCATTCAACAAGGCATTCAGCAGGGCATCCAGCAGGGCATGTGTCAGGGAATGTTAGAAGCAATAGAATTGGGACTAAAGTTAAAATTTGGTGTAAAAGGAGCTGCTCTTTATACTAAGATAAATAAAATAAATGACTTAGTTAAGTTAAGGAGTATAAAAGGGGCCATAGAAGTGGCCAAAGATTTAGAGGAAATAGAAGAATTGTTGATGGAGCAGGGGAATAACTAAACAAGGCTCAATATAATACTCAAGCTAACCAATAGGGATGCTAGGGGGAGACAGACCCCTTTTGAAATTTTTAGGTTTAGGTAAGTGTCGCAGTATTAAACTTTTAAATTATTCGTAGGAGATTGGTAATGAAAAGAGTTTTTTTAGTTGACGATTCTAGTACAATTCTTATGAGTATGGAGACTATTTTAAAAAAAGCTGGTTTTGCTGTGGACAAGGCCACAAATGGTAAAGAAGCTCTGGATAAACTTAAAAATGGCCCAAAACCAAATCTCATTATCACAGATTTAAATATGCCCCAAATGGACGGCATAACCTTAATAAAAGAGCTGAGAAAGCTTCCTGGTTATAAGTTTTTACCCATCTTAATTTTGACCACAGAATCAGAACAGTCCAAAAAAATGGAAGGTAAAAAAGCAGGGGCAACAGGCTGGCTGGTAAAACCCGTAAAACCAAACGACTTATTGGCTGTGGTGAAAAAACTTGTGCCCTAATTTTTATTTAGCGTGAAGAGTTAAAAAGGTTTAACATCTCGTTGAGATAGGGAGATAAGGTGCAGATTTTAAGAGAAAAGGTTTATCCTTACTATACTTACGAGGACTATAGGCACTGGGAAGGTAGATGGGAGCTTATAAATGGCACAGCTTATGCTATGACTCCCATGCCTTCTTTAAAGCATCAGAGGGTGAGTAGTAAAATTGATTGGCAATTAAACGAGTTACTAAAAGAGTGTCCAAAGTGTCGGGCCTATTTGCCAGTGGATTGGAAAATAGACGAGAGCACAGTGGTGCAGCCAGACAATCTGGTGTTGTGTTATGATCCTGGCGATAGTCCTTACATAATCCAGGCTCCTATCTTAATTTTTGAGGTGTTATCTAAGTCTACGGCGTTTAAAGATTTACATGTAAAATATCATCTTTACGAGAGGGAAGGCGTTAAATATTACGTTCTTGTAAATTTGGAGACAAAAACTGCCAAGATATACATGCTTAAAGATTATAAGTACGTAAAATTAGCAGAAGCAAGAGAAGAAAAGGTTGTTTTTGAACTTGATGGTTGTGAAATAGAATTTGATTTTGCCTTGATTTGGGAATAAAAGTTTTTTGGTCTTAACAACGTTCTAGAAGTTTTTGTTTTCTAGTTAGTATCTATAGGTTATGGCTTTAGCAAACTGGGTGTTTTGGCCCTAAAATATAAATTTCTAAATGCCTCACATATTTTCAGTTTCTGAACTTACCGAAAGCATAAAAAATGTTTTAGAGAGCAATTTCCCTTTTGTTTGGGTAAGAGGGCAGATTTCTAATTATTCCCCTGTTTCTTCTGGGCACGTTTATTTTACCTTAAAAGACGAGCAGGCTTGCTTAGAAGCGGTCTGGTTTCGGGGGAATCAGCGATTTTTTTCTGATCAGCAGGGTAAATCCTTAAAAGAGAGTTTAAAAGATGGTCAGGAAGTAATTTGTGCTGGCAGGTTAAACGTCTATCCCCCTAGAGGTAGGTATCAGATTATTGTTGAGTTTATTCAAGAGGTTGGGGTTGGAGATTTATTTCTTGCCTTTGAAAAATTGAAGCAAAAGTTAAGCCAGGAAGGATTATTTTCTGAGAAATTCAAAAAAGAAATTCCTTTTAATCCCTCCAAAGTGGGCGTGATTACGGCCTTAAACTCAGCAGCTTTAAAAGATTTTTTAACTGTTTGCTCTCAATATGGACTGAGCAAAGAAATTATTATTTATCCTTCAAGCGTGCAGGGGGAAGAAAGTATTGGCCAATTGGTGCAAGCCATTGAACGGGCCAATCAAGAGACAAAAGTTCAAGTGTTGGTTTTGATTAGAGGTGGTGGGTCCATAGAGGATTTGTGGTCTTTTAATACCGAAGAAGTGGCCAGAGCAATTTTTAGGTCTCAAATACCTGTGGTAACTGGCATTGGTCACGAAATAGATACTACTATTGCCGACTTGGTAGCAGACAAAAGGGCATCTACCCCCAGCCATGTGCCACAACTTTTGTGGGTTAAGCGAGATGAGTTGGTAAAAAATTTAACTAAAATGGAGCAAAATCTCTGGCTGGCCATAGATAATTTTTTGTTTAAAAAAGAAGTGTTGCTTCGGAACATAGAAAAAAATATTTCTTTTTTAAGTCCTACCCAAAAAATTGCTCAGGCCAGGGATAAATTAGTTCTTTGTCAATCCGAGTTAATTTCCAGATTTAAACTTTTTTTAAATCAAAAAGAGCAAAAATTGTTAGATTTAAAACAAACCTTACAGCTATCCTATAATTTAGATAGACTGAATTTAAAAGCCCAGCAACTAAAGCAATTAGAGAGTAAGTTAAGGCAAAACCTAACCAATTTTTTATCTGCCAGAGAAAATAAATTTCAACTACTTTTGCAACAAATAACGTCCTTAGATCCGTACTTGCCTTTGCAACGAGGCTATAGCATAGTAAGAGTCAGGCCCAACAACAAGATCGTAACTAGCACTAGGCAAATGTCCAAAGGCCTGGTAGTAGAAATTAGAGTAAAAGATGGCAGCAAAGAAGCAATTATTTTGTAATCTGATATTTTTAACCTTATTTTGGCCTATTTTCGCTGAAGCAAAGGTAGTGGTAGATTGTCCCAGAGAGGTGTTTCAAGGAGACGCCTTTTGGGTAACGTTTTATTATTCTCCAGACGTTAGTTCTCTTTTGATTAATTATCGTCAAAAACGGATAAAAATTCCTCTTTTCTCCCAAGGCGTTACTAAAATTATCCTGGGCGCAAAGGTAAATGAGAAAAATAATCAAGTGATAAGGTATTTTTATCGGGAAAAGGGCAAGTTCAATTCAGGCAAGGTGCGTATTTTTATACAGTCTAAGCGTTTTCGGGTACAACGTTTGAGATTGCCCAAAAAAATGGTGTATTTTGATCTCCCCACTTTACGCAGGATAAGAAGAGAAAAAAAAGTGCTTAAACAGGTTTTGTCTAGGATTAGTCCTCATTTATTTTTAAATAAAATTTGTCGTCCTGTTTTTGGTAAGGTCCTAAGTCCATTTGGAGTAAAAAGGGTTTTGAACGGAGAGCCAAGGTCTTATCACCGAGGCGTTGATTTTCGAGCTCCTTTAAATACTCCTATAAAGGCCTTTTCCAGAGGCAAAGTGGTTTTTAGAAAAGAGATGTTTTTTGGAGGTAAGACTGTAGTTTTGGATCATGGGCTAGGCATTTATTCTTTATACATGCACTTAAATAAATTTAAGGTTCGGCTAAATGAATATGTAGATGCTGGAGAGACTGTAGGTCTGGCTGGTAAAACAGGCAGGGCCACTGGGCCTCATTTGCATTTTGCTCTTTTTGTGCTAGGAACTCCTGTAAATCCATTAAGTTTATTTCTTTCTAAGTAAAAGTTTGCAGTTTGCTATTTATGAGGTTGTTGTATGTTTGATAAATTCCGTCAGTTCAAAGATAAAACCACCTCCAGGTTATTGTTAGAATATTTGAATAAAAAAATTGAGCCCTATGGCCAGTGTCAAGAGGTGCGTTTTGATTCTAAGATCGGTCAGTTTGAACTTAAACTGCTTTTAAAAGGAGAAACAGAGCCTGTTGTAATAAGTGTTTTGGGATGTAAACTCATAGAAGATGGCCTTAACCACTATTTGGCCTTTGAAAAGATTTGTGTTTCTAAAAAATGGATGGAACTTTTGCTAAATACTGTGCTTTTGCCAAAATATTTGGAGTCAAAGCAAATTGCCATTCCTTCAGAATATGTTTTGGTCCTAAAATTGGTAGGTCTTAAAAAGATTAATAAATAAAAAAATGGATTTAGGCTAATAAGTTATGGCCCTAATTTTCTCTTAGAGCAGAAAGAGATTCAAAAAGGAGCATTAAAAACGTGTCTATTGTGATGGGAACAGCTGGTCATATTGATCACGGCAAGACAACTTTGATTAAAGCCTTAACAGGTATAGATTGCGATCGGTTGGCTGAAGAAAAAAAAAGAGGTATTACTATAGAGTTAGGTTTTGCTTATCTTGATTTGCCAGATGGCACTAGAGTGAGTATTGTGGACGTGCCTGGCCATGAGAAGTTTGTAAAAAATATGGTGGCAGGAGCTGCAGGGATAGACTTTGTGCTCTTGGTGATAGCTGCTGACGAAGGCATTATGCCTCAGACTAAAGAGCACCTGGAGATATGTTCTTTATTAGGGATCTCTCAAGGTCTAGTGGTTTTGAGCAAAGTGGATCTCGTGGATCAGGATTGGCTGGAGATGGTCAAGGAAGACGTCAGGGCATATTTAAAAGATTCTTTTTTGCACGAGGCAGATATTATAAGTGTTTCAGCCACTACAGGGCAAGGACTAGAAGATTTAAAAAAGGCTATAAGCTTTCAAGTAAAGCAATTGGAAAAAAAAACCAAGTCCGATCTGTTTCGCCTGCCTTTAGATAGAGTTTTTACTCTCCACGGTTATGGCACTGTAGTTACAGGGACCACTATTTCTGGAGATATAAAAGTGGGAGAGGAAGTTGAAGTTTATCCTAAAGAATTATTGGCAAAGGTTAGAAATATTCAGGTACATTCTACAACTCAACAGATAGCAAAGGCGGGGCAAAGGACTGCCCTCAACTTGCAGGGGATTGATAAAGATAAGTTGGATAGAGGGGATGTTTTGGCTAGACCCAAAACTTTATTTCCAGCAAAGGTCTGGACAGTTCGTTTACAGTATTTATCCTCTGCTGGCAGACCGTTAAAGCACAGGACAGAGGTGCATTTTCATCACGGTTCAAAAGAAGTTTTGGCCAGAGTGTATTTTTTAGAAAAGGATGAATTAGAGCCAGGAGAAACCATCCTTGCTCAAATCAAGTTTCCTGAGCATATGGTGGGAGTGTTTGGTGATAGGTTTGTTATCAGATCTTTTTCTCCTTTACAAACTATAGGGGGTGGGGTTGTTTTGGATCCTATGGCCGAGCACTTAAAGCGACGTTCTTGTGATTTGACGTATTTCAGACAATTAGAAAAGTTAAAACCCAGCGACTTGGTTGTAAACGTGTTAAAGAGAAAAGGAACTCCTGGGCTAAGTTTTGATAAACTAATTGTCCTTACCAATCTGGATTCAAAATTATTACAAAAAGAGCTGCAGGCTTTAACTTCTAGGCAAGAAATATTTTTGCTTTCCAAAGACCTCAGAGAATATGTCCCTAATGATTTTATACACACAAAGGGACAGGAATTGTTGGACTTTTTAAACAAATTTCACCAAAAAAATCCCTTTTTAGAAGGCATAAGTAAGGGAGAAGTCTTTTCTAATTGGGGCAAAGAGTTAGAGCCTCGTTATGTAAGTTTTGTTTTGGAAAAGCTAAAAAAACAAGGGAAAATTATTGAAGATAATCAATTTGTAAGGCTAAAAAGCCACAAAGTGGTGGTTTTGGGCGAGCAAAAGGTTTTGTTAGATAAGATCTTAAAAATGCTCCAAAAAGCAGGACTTACTCCCCCCAGTCTAAAGGAAATAGGTACACGTCTCAATTTGGAGGTCAAGCAAATACAGATTTTGCTTGGAATATTGGAAAGAGAGCATAAAGTGATAAAAGTAAATGAACAGTTTTATGTTTTTGCTTCAAAGATTTCTGAATTACAACATAAACTTCAAACTTTTTTGGCCCAACATAAAGAACTTACTTTGGCTGATTTTAAGCAATTAACAGGACTCTCTAGAAAATACTCTATCCCGTTATTAGAATTTTTTGACCGTGAGAAATTGACTATGCGTGTTGGAGATAAAAGAGTTTTGCGAAAAAAAATATAAGCTCACTTAAAAATAGACTTAAAAATAGTCCAGGGTAGGCCGTGAATTTAATTTTTGACCTGTTAAAAACAAAAAAGACGTGTCTGGACACGTCTTTTTTTACTTGCTGGGGTGAGTGACAGGACTTGAACCTGCGACCACCTGGGCCACAACCAGGGGCTCTACCACCTGAGCTACACTCACCACCCATGGAAAGATATATTCTATAAACCAAGTTCCTGCATTGGTCAAGAAAAAAATTATTGATTGCCAGATGAAGTATCAACAGAGTGGCTATTAGTAAAAGATAGGTCAGGTTTGGGACGATTTTTTGAAATGTAATCTGGTGTTTTTGAGAAAAGTTTGTGTTTTTATCTTTATTCATACGTAGTGGGGAAAATCTATGTTTCTTAGTTAACGGGGTGTGTGACTTTTTTAAAATTAAGAGTCTAATAAAAAGTTTAATGAAAATGATGCTTGAATTAATTTGTTTTTTTGATTAAGATTTTAAAAATTTTTTAGTTAGGCTGGCAAATCTAAATGGTAAGTGGTATAAGATAATTAGTTAAATTTTTTAGACAAGATAGGAAAGTGTTTTGCTGGTAGTAGAGAAAAACTGTTTGCTTAAAATTAGCTAAAAATCCCAATCACAATGGAGGAAAAATTTATGTTGGTTAAGGATTGGATGACAAAATTACCTATTAATCTTCAGGAAGATGCCACAGTAGTAGATGCAGCTGAGATAATGTTCAAAAATAACATTCGTCAATTGCCCGTAACGGATGCCAATGGAAAATTAGTAGGCATTATTTCTGATAGGGATGTTCGAGATGCTCTGCCCTCAAAATATCTACCTGGAGATACCCTTTTGGAAGAAGGAGGGCTTTTTAACTTGAAAGTTAAAGATATAATGAGCATTGATCCTATTGTTACTTATCCAGAAGAAACAGTGGAAAATGTAGCTCATACTTTACAAACTTATAAAATAGGCGGTTTGCCAGTGGTAGATGCAAATAACAATTTAATTGGCATTATCACAGAGGTAGATGTTTTTAAATACCTTTGTCGAGTAACAGGGATTATGATGCCGGGTATTCAGCTAATTTTTCATCTGCCAGACACACCAGGGGCTACAATAGATCTGTTAACCACTTTAAGAGGTAAAAAGGTTCGTTTAACAAGCGTTTTAACATCCTATGAAAATATAGAGCAGGGCTATAGAAAGGTTTCCATTCACATTCAGGATGCTGGGGGAAGTTCTTTGGAGGAGCTTGT
Organism: Desulfonauticus sp.; assembly: GCA_030950395.1. Lineage (GTDB taxonomy): Bacteria > Desulfobacterota > Desulfovibrionia > Desulfovibrionales > Desulfonatronovibrionaceae > Desulfonauticus. The sequence goes on from JAUZRP010000040.1 coordinate 7,443, forward strand.
AGAAGCCTTAAAACAAAATTATGATTTGAGGTATTACGTAAAAGATGGCAAAGCAGTAAAGGTTAAAGATTAAAGTTTTAAGTTTTAGGCAAATAAAAAAGGCTCTAAGTTGGACTTAGAGCCTTTTTTTATTTACTCTGGTCGGGATGAGAGGATTTGAACCTCCGACCCCTTGAACCCCATTCAAGTGCGCTCCCAGACTGCGCCACATCCCGATTAAACAGCCTTTCTATTCAAAAAGAGTTTGTCTGTCAATCATATTTTTAAGCAAGTTAAATCCTCTGGACAAGTTTAGTGGCAGTTGGAGTAAGTAGGGGCAAGATGCGCTGTAAATGTTTTGTTTGCTAAATCACGCAGGTCAGGTTTAGGTTTAAGGTTTTGGCAAGAGGTTATGTGTTTGCAAGAAGTTGTGAAGCTGAATAGCAGCTTGGATCGTACGGGGGCCTGGTCGGGAAAATTTTTTTTCTGAAACAATAAAGACCAAACCTTTTTGAACGCATTTTAGGTGAGCAAATACGCTGCGTTTACTGGGAGGAATAATATTTTTGTTCATAGGACCTTTTTGGATGATGTAAACATCAGGATTTAAAGAAAGCAAGGTCTCTTCACTAATTCTGACCAGTCTTTTGGGAGCGTTTATCACATTTATTCCTCCTGCTTGATAAATAATATCTGAGACAATAGAATTTTGTCCTGCACTAAGTAAATTGGGATAGCGTACTTCAAAAAATATTCTTGGTCTTTGGGATAAAGGTATATTTTGGGTATGTAAGTTACGTAAAGTAAGGGCATAGTGTTTAACTAGCAATTGGGCTTGATGGTATTTACCTGTGAGGAGGCCTATTTTTTGAATGGTCTGAAAAAGGGTTTGAAAATTTGTAGGATTAAATACTGCTATGGGGATATGATATTTTTTGAGATGAGCTAAGGGCAATAGGCTGTGTCTGGCTTTGCCCATTTGAAGGATTAAATCTGGTTTTAAACTTAAAATAATTTCCAGGTTGGGACGCATATGAGTGCCGATAGATGGTATGGAGCTTTTCCATTCTTTTTGGTCTTGTCTGGTCCAACCAACGATATGCTGTTTTAACTTAAGAGCTAACAAAATATCCGTAATGCCCCCGTATAAACTAACTATTCTTGTAGCTGGCCTGCTTAAAGATATTTTTTGCCCCAGATCATCTGTTATAGTCAGCGAAGCAGCATATCCTGCTTGAAATAAACAAAGAATTAGAAAATTACAAAATAGGAAAGGCAATAGGGTGTTTTTTTTGAGGATGAGTGGATACAATAAACTTTGTCTCATAGACTTCCTCCAATATCTCTTGAGTAAACACTTGTGATGGAGACCCTTGGGCCAGAATACGTCCTTTTTTTAGAAAAATAAAGTAATTACTAATGCTGGCTGCCAGGTTAAGATCGTGCAAAGACAAAATAATCCCTTTGCCTTGATTGGCCAGTTGCTGGATTGTGCCTAGCAATTCTTTTATTATTTTTGGATCTAAATTGGAAGTTATTTCATCAAACAGGTAAATTAAGGTATTTTGAATAAGAGTTTTTGTAAATAAAATTTTTCTTTGCTCACCTCCAGAAAGTAAAGGCATAAGCTTTTCTAAAAACGCAGTTAAATTGTGGATTTTAGCTAGCTCTATGACCTGTTGTTTATCTTCAGGGCTATAACTGGAAAGAAAATTTAGGTAAGGTAATTTGCCTGTTAGCAAATAGTTAAAAGTTGTGAGATAAGGTAGGCTTAAATTTTGTTGTGTAAAAGATATAATTCTAGCCCTTTTTGAACTTGTAATTGCAGAAAGAGGGCAGCCTTGAACAAGGATTTGACCTGAAATTGGTTTTAAAAAACCATTTAGACACAAGAGCAAGCTGGTTTTGCCACTGCCATTGGGACCCAAAATACCAATAATTTGACCAGAGCTTAAAGCAAAGGAAATGTCCTGAAGAATAGGCTTTGAGCCATACTTAAAATTTAATTGGTGCACACGTAATAATTCCATAATAAAGAATTAGTTAGAGGCCAAAACAGGGACAAAAAGGTTTTTTTTGATTTTAATCTGAAGATTTTCCCAATAATCACTCCTGAAGAGACTATATTAGGATATTTGGTTAAAAAAGTAAATTTTTAGTAATTATTAAAAAAAATAAAAACAACTTGAATTTTTTTAATTTTTTTTGTTAGACTTTAAAGTTCTAGTATCTATTTGGACAAATTTTTGAAGAAAAGGAGTGGGTATGAAAAAAGTTTTGAGTTTAGTGTTGATTTTGGTTTTGGTTATGGCAAGTGTTGCTTATGGGGCTGGTTTTGCCTTGTATGAGTGGAGCGCTAGAGGTAATGCCTTGGGTGGCACATTGGTGGGAAGGGCTGACGATCCCTCTGCAGTGGCCTATAATCCTGCAGGCATTACCCAGCTTAAAGGTACTCATGCGTTAGCCGGTATGACTGCTATTGCTCCTGATGTCAGTGTAGAAATTGACGGTCAAGGCAAAACTAGTACCAAAAACAACTGGTATTTTCCCCTTCATGCCTATGTGGTGACGCAGTTAAATGACAGGTACTGGCTTGGCATTGGTGAATACACGCGGTTTGGTTTGGGCACAGACTTTCCTTCTAACTGGCCAGGTAGGTTTAATGCTTATTTTGCAGAAATTAAGTCCTATTCTATTGCTCCTTGTCTGGCAATGAAGTTGACAGACAAACTATCTTTGGCTTTTGGTCTGGAAGGTATGTATTTTGATTTTACTAAGAAAAAGAAAACAGATCTTACGCCAATACCTTCAGAGATGGATACAAAGATACACGGAGATAGTTTTGGTTATGGCTTTAATGTGTCTTTACATTACGTGCCTTTTGATTGGCTAAAGATAGGTTTTGTTTATAGAAGTCAGATAGAGCAGTCCCTGAAGGGCAGGGCCACGTTTGAGAAACCAGCAGTTACACCTGCTACTTATTTTAACGATACGGGGGTGTCAGGAGACATTACCTTGCCAGATTCTTACACCTTGGGGATAGTTGTCTATCCTAATAAAAAACTTAGTTTTGAGGCTGATGTGGTTTATACTAGATGGAGCAGTTATGATAAGCTTGTTATTACTTATGATGATGATCTCATGCCCCCTAATAATATCACTCAGACTGTATCAAAAAAAGATTGGAAAGATGTGTGGCGTTTTCAACTGGGACTGGAGTATCAGGTTGATCCTCATTGGACGGCCAGAGTCAGTTATATTTACGACCAAACACCAATACCGGATGAGCACATTGATTATATGCTTCCTGCCAACAATCGGCACTTATTTGGAGTAGGGGCAGGTTATAAAATGGGGCAGTGGCAATTGGATTTTTCTTATAATTATTTAATTTATGAAAATAGAGACGTTGATCGCAATTCTGATGGAGTGCTGCCTGGAAGTATTACAGACGGTAGGGCTCATCTAATAGGCATTAGCCTTGGTTATAGCTTTTAAGGTTTTTGGCTGAGTGGTTCCTGCAATAAAATTGCAGGAACCGATTTTTTTAAAAATGTATCTGTACCCTTTCTTCTCCTGTTTGGGCTTTGGAGATCTGCCCAATTTCCCACGTGTCAATTTTTTGGGCTTGTAAGCGCAAGATAATTTCTTCTTTTACATCAGGGTGCGCAACCAAAATAAATCCTATACCGCAGTTAAAAATATTGGCCATTTCTTCCCAACTAAGTTTTCCTGTCTCTTGTATCCACGTAAAAACAGGTAGTTTGGGAAAGCTATTAAAGTTGATTTCAGCTTTTAAGCCTTGAGGCAGAATACGAGGGATGTTGTCGTAAAATCCACCACCTGTAATGTGAACCATTCCTTTTATTTCTAATTCTCGCAATACGTTTAATACAGGTTGGACGTAGATTCTGGTGGGTTCTAAAAGCACTTCCCGAACTGTTTGATTGGTCCCCGGGAAAATGTCTTCTTTTTTGAGTTCGCTTTGGGCCAATAATTTTCTTACCAGAGAAAAGCCATTGGAGTGCAAGCCAGAAGAAGCAAGCCCCAGTAACACATCACCGACTCTAATTTGTGATCCATCTATTATTTTATCAAATTCTACTATCCCCACGCAAAAACCAGACAAATCATACTCTCCTGGGGCATAAAAGTCTGGCATTTCTGCTGTTTCTCCTCCGAGCAACACACAACCAGCTTCTTTGCAACCACGCACGATGCCTTCCAGCACCTGCTCGGCTTGCTCAAGACATAATTTGCCTGTGGCAAAGTAATCTAAAAAAAACAAAGGCCTTGCCCCTTGCACCAATACGTCGTTAACACTCATAGCTACCAGGTCAATGCCTATGGTGTGGTGAGTATCAAATAAAAAAGCCAGTTTTAATTTAGTGCCAACTCCATCCGTGGAGGCCACTAAAACAGGTTGTTTAAGGTTGGCAGCATCTAATTTAAAAAGTCCACTAAAACTGCCCAAATCTGTGAGTACACTACTGTTAAAAGTAGAAACAACCTTTTCTTTTATCCGGTTAACAAATTGATTCCCCGCTTTTATATCTACGCCTGCAGTTTTATAAGCTAACAACCTGTCTTGCATTTAAACCTCCTGGCCTAAATTTTGCTATCTAAACAAGTGCTTATTTTACACGAACCTCTCAAAAAGATAAAGATAAAAAATTGCTTAATTGAAACTGGTTAAAAACAAGGGGACTTGGGTATGAAATGGGGAAAATACTTTTTTATCGTCGTGGTGATTAGCTGTTTAGCCGTGGCAGAAAATGTATGTTCTAAGGACATTACTATTCAGGACAATGCAACCGCTATTAGCATTACCGTAGAAAGCAACTTGCCAGCAGATGTTTCCAACTCTAACAGTACGTTAAAGGTAGAAATTTATCCTCAGATCAATATATCTGATCAGCCTAAAAGAAATTTTCCTTGATAGTGTTAGATAAAAATAGGGCTAATCTCCAAGATAAGGGTTAAAGTAGCCAAAATTTATCCAAGGACAGGCTTTTTTTATTCTGGTCATAAAGTTTTTAAGTCCAAAACAGGGTGATGTTTCGTCTGGATACAGGTTGAGATAGATCTGAGGATCAAGATTTAAATTACGGAGCTGAATAAAATCTAGTTTGGTATCGCTTATTAAGTCTATAAGAGCTGTTATTTCTTGCTCTGTATCGCTCAAACCAGGAAAATAGAGGTAGTTTAGTGATACAAATAAACTGTTTTTCTTGGCTTCTAAAATGCTTTCAATTACTTGCTTAAATTTATATTTAGGCCGATAATAGGTTTTGTAAATTGTTTTTCTGGCAGAATTTAGACTTACTCGAATAGAGTTTAATCCTGCTTTAGCGAGAGGTTCTATTGCCTGAGGAAAGCTAGCATTGGTGTTGATGTTGATAGTTCCTTTGCCGTGTTGTTGGCGAAATAATTGGATAGATTTTAAGATATTTTTCCAGCCAGTCAAAGGCTCTCCCTCGCATCCCTGGCCAAAAGAATAGATGGGATTTTTAGCCCTTTGGGCATGGATAGACATTACCTCTGCGATTTCCTGGGGACTGGGGGTAAAGGTAATTCTGTTTTGAGTGGCACAAAAGCCACTTGTGTTAGGTTGATAAGAAATACAGCCCACACATCTGGCATTACAGGTTTGGGCAGTGGGTAGAGGGGCTTCAAATCTGCCTAGAGCCAAGTTTTTGGCTGCAGGGCAATTGTAAGTAAGGGCACAATTAGATAGGTGAGAAAGCAATCTATTTTGAGGAAATTTTTGTAAGAGTTGTTTTAGGCCTTTAACGATTTGAGCTTGCTTTATGCCAGTAAACACCTGACGTTTATCTTGATCTACTTGAAGAGCACTTACCCAAAACTTACCATGGAGATAGCCCACGGCTCCATAAGCAAATAACGGCAAAGCTGGAGGATTGTCTGCTTCTACATAGGCAGCATGACCCGTCAGTGTATATCCAGGAGCTACAAAGGCAGCTATGGCAAGTTCGTCTAAGACTTCTATAGCGCCTGTGTCTGGATCTAGACCAATGGCCTTCCTTTGAGGTAGGAGATAAAAAGTGCTTTCTAAAGGAAGCTCTATTAATTCATCTGGTCTGGGCAAGGTCCATTGCTGACCTTTTCTGACCAACATCAAAAGATGAGGGTGGTCATAGATATTGCCCTTTGCGTCTGCAAACACTAAATGTGGTATTTTTTTTGAGGCCATAAAACGTCTCCTAAAAAAAGAAAAGGACAGTTTTCCACGTAACCAGAAAACTGTCCTTTTCTAAAAGGGGAGGTGAAGATGAAAAAGTTTTTAACGTTTGGAGTACTGGAATCTTGCTCTCGCGCCTCTTTGACCGTACTTTTTCCTTTCTTTGGCCCTTGGATCACGAGTCAAGAAACCTGCTTTTTTCAGAATTGGTCTTAGTTCTGGAGAGTATTCCAATAAAGCCCGACTAATGCCATGTCTTATAGCCTCAGCCTGACCGCCAATTCCACCACCCTGAACGTTAATTTTGATATCAAATTTGTCTTCTAATTTTACCAATTTTAAGGGTTGTTTGATAATCATCTGTAAAGTTGGTCTGGGAAAATAATCTTCCAATTGTCTGCCATTGACGATAATCTGACCACTACCTTTATACAGTCTTGTTCTGGCTACTGAAGTTTTCCTTCTACCTGTTCCATAGAAAAAATCTGTACTCATCATGCACTCCATGAACTTAAATTTCTAGTGGTTGAGGCTGTTGAGCCACGTGAGGATGTTCACCCCCTCTATAAACTTTTAACTTTTTTAAGAGTTTTCTCCCCAGCCTGTTTTTAGGAAGCATGCCTTTTACTGCCTTTAGAATAACGTCTTCTGGTTTATCTTGTAGAAGTTGTTGCAAACTCTTACTGCGAATCCCCCCAGGATAGCCGGTGTGCCAATAATATTTTTTCTGTTCTAATTTTCTACCAGTAACGTGAATCTTTTCTGCATTGACTACAATAATAAAATCACCGCAATCCAAATGGGGAGTGAACTCTGGCTTATGTTTTCCACGGAGCCTTTTGGCAATCTCTGAGGCCAGACGACCCAAGGTCTTGCCTGTAGCATCTACAACAAACCAATTGCGACTAATTTCCTGTGGTTTTGCACTATAGGTTTTCATTTTTGTCCCTCTCCTTAAACTGAAGAAGGATTATTTAGAGGCTTTAAAAAAAAATGTCAACATTTTTTTATAAAATTTCAGTTTTTGGGTGAAGGCTTTATTTTGTTTTGTTCTGTCCACCTGCTGATTGTTTTTTTTTACTCTTTTCAAGGTGTTAAAATTCATTTGCTCCAATAACTTCTCTTCTTTGTTCGTTATTACTTTTTTTTTGATTTTTTTATTAATTTTCGTCAGAAAAATTTCTGGTTTTACTCTGTTTAGCCAGGTCTTAATTTAATCTGTTTTTAGGGTAAGAAAAACTTGCTTAGTTGAGGAAATTGGCGTAAAGAGATTTGTTTCAAAAAATACGCACGTTTCCTAAAACCCTTGGGTGCTTCTTTACCACTAAGAAGTGGGTTTTGGAAACGGAGGAAAAAACCCAAGGAGGTATGTATGGCTTACGTTACAATGAAACAGTTATTAGAGACTGGTGTTCACTTTGGACATCAGACCAAGCGTTGGAACCCCAAGATGAAACCTTACATCTTTGGGGCCAGAAAAGGCATTCATATTATTGATCTCCAGCAGACCGTCAAACTATTTCAGATTGCCCATGACTTTATCGTGGATGAGGTGGCAAAAGGCAAAACAGTTTTGTTTGTTGGAACCAAAAGGCAGGCCAAAGATATTATTAAAGAAGAAGCAGAGCGTTGCCAGATGCCTTATGTTATTCACAGGTGGCTGGGTGGAACTCTTACCAATTTTCAAACTATTCAAAAAAGTGTAGAAAGGTTAAAACAATTGGAAGCCATGTTTGAAGATGGCTCTATTGAGAAGTTTCCCAAAAAAGAAATCATAAAAAAACAAAGGACCTTGGATAAGCTTAATCGCAATATTGGTGGCATTAAAGACATGGAAGATTTGCCAGGAGTTGTTTTTATTGTGGATCCCAAAAATGAAGAAATTGCTGTTAAAGAATGTCTGAAGTTGGGTATTCCCACAGTAGCTATTGTAGATACCAATTGTGATCCCGATGTTATTGACTATGTTATCCCTGGTAATGATGATGCTATTAGGGCTATTAAACTTTTTGTGTCTAATATTGCAGATGCTTGTTTGCAGGGTATAGCCAAAAGGGACGAATTAGAACAACAAGAGGTAGAGACCCAAACCAAGTCAGAGCAAGAGGGTTCTGCTTCTAATTTTAACGATAACAGTGAAGAGAATAAGGAGGAAGAATAGAATGGCAGTAACTGCAGCTATGGTTAAAGAGCTCAGAGAAAAAACTGGCGCAGGCATGATGGACTGCAAAAAGGCTTTAGAAGCCAGTGGTGGAGACCCAGAAAAGGCCATTGCCTGGTTAAGGGAAAAGGGACTGGCCAAAGCTCAAAAACGAGCAGGCAAGAGCACTGCAGAAGGCTGGATTGGTTCTTATATTCATTCCAATGGCAAGATAGGTGTCATGGTGGAAGTAAAGTGCGAAACAGATTTCGTAGCCAAGAGTGATACATTTCAGCAGCTTGCCAAAGATTTGGCCATGCAAATAGCTGCTGCCAATCCTATTTGTTTAAAACCAGAAGATCTTCCTCAAGACCTTTTAGAAAAAGAAAAGGAAATTTATCTTAGGCAGGCCAAAGAGGAGGGCAAGCCAGATCACATTGCAGAAAAAATCGTAGAGGGTCGTCTGAAGAAATATTATAAAGAAGTGTGTTTGTTGGAGCAGCCTTTTATTAAAGATGATTCTAAGACTGTAGCCGACTTAATTAACGAAGCAGTCATTGCTCTTGGAGAGAATATTCAAATAGGGCGATTTGTGCGTTTGAGTCTGGGTGATGAAGAGAAATAAAAATTAAAAGCATGTGATGGGCTGTTCGCTGGGTTAGTTGGATTAGATTTGCTTTAGCAATAGCGTTTATGCTTATAAGGGGCGTTTGGTTACGCCCTTTATAAGCATAAAATTTTGGTTGTACGTTGAACTTTATTAAGAGTTAAGCGTTAAGATTTAAGAATTTAAGTCTTAACGCTTAATGCTTATAAATTGTTGGCTAAAATTTTAAACTTAGGTGTAGGCACAGGATGGGATTTAAGCGAGTATTACTAAAATTAAGTGGAGAGGCTTTGGCAGGAGAGGGTAAGTTTGGGATAGATCCTGAAATTACCCAAAATATTTGCGAAGAAATAGCCGCTGTGACCAAATCAGGAGTGGAAGTTGCTTTAGTTATTGGAGGTGGCAATATTTTTCGCGGAGTATCTGCTTCTTCTAAAGGTATGGACAGGGCCTCTGCAGATTATATGGGTATGTTAGCCACAGTGATGAATGCTTTGGCCGTGCAGGATGCTTTAGAAAAGGCAGGAGTTAGTACCAGGGTTATGACGGCTATTACCATGCGTGAGGTTGCCGAACCTTACATTAGAAGAAGGGCTATGCGTCATTTAGAAAAAGGTAGAATCGTTATTTGTGCTGCTGGTACTGGCAATCCGTATTTTACAACAGATACAGCAGCAGCTCTAAGGGCTATGGAATTAAAGGCTGAAGCTATTTTAAAAGCCACCAAAGTAGATGGAGTTTATGATAAAGATCCTCTTTTGTATAAAGATGCCCAAAAGTTTACTCGTTTAACGTATATTGACGTCTTGCAACGGCGTTTAAAAGTTATGGATTCTACAGCCATTTCTATGTGTATGGATAATAATCTTCCTATAATAGTGTTTAATCTGTTTAAAAAAGGAAATATTTTTAAAGTGTGTCAGGGTGATTTGGTAGGCACAATTGTAGAAGGGCAAGGAAATTAGTCTTAGGCGCTAAATTTCAGATTTTTTTTATACCTAGTAAGGCTTAACTCTTAAGGCTAAGATAGAGTTTATGCGAGGAGGTAGTTATGGATAAGGTGTTCAAAGATGGCCAAAAAAAGATGGACAAAGCTATAGCTGTGTTGGAAAAGGAATTGAATAAATTAAGGACGGGTCGTGCTTCTACGTCCCTGGTAGAAAATTTAAAAGTAGATTATTATGGCACTCCTACTCCCTTAAATCAACTTGCTTCTATTTCTATCCCGGATAGCAGGACCATCACTATTCAGCCCTGGGATAAGGGGGCGTTTTCTGCTATAGAAAAGACTATTCAGACTTCAGATTTGGGCCTAAATCCTGTAAACGATGGGAAAATTATACGGATTAGTTTGCCCCCTCTTACAGAGGAGAGAAGAAAAGAATTGACTAAAGTGGCCAAAAAGTATGGAGAAGAAGCAAAAGTAGCCATTAGAAACATCAGGCGAGAGATGAACGAAAGCTTAAAAAAGATGAAAAATAATAAAGAAATTACAGAAGACGAATTCCATAGAGCTCAGGAAAAAGTGCAAAAAATAACAGACGAGTACATTTCCAAAGTAGATAAGATTATTGCTGACAAAGAAAAAGAAATAATGGAGCTTTAAAAAGGATATGGGGGCACTGTCCCCATGATGTTTGGGCTGATATTTTGGGTAAGAAAATATTATGAATCAATCCAAAGAGCTACTCCCTGCTCACCTGGCCATTATTATGGATGGCAATGGAAGGTGGGCTCAAAAACACGGTCTGACCAGAACTGAGGGACATAGAGAAGGCGTTAAAAGAGTTAAAGACATTATTACCCATTGTCGCAAACTTGGTATTCCTTATCTTACTCTTTATGTCTTTTCTAGAGAAAACTGGAAGAGACCCAAAGAGGAAGTGCAAACTCTTTTTGACCTTTTGCGTACTTATGTGCTTCAGGAATGTCCAAATCTAAAAAAGCAGGATATAAAATTAAATATTTTAGGTGAGCTTTCAGAATTGCCTCTGGTTACTAGAAAAGCTATTGAGTTTGTAGTGGGGCAGACCAAAAATTGCCGACAAATGACTTTAAATTTGGCGCTTAGCTATTCAGGTCAGGAAGAGATTATTCGAGCGGTAAAACAGATTATAAAGGAAGGACTTTCTCCTTCGAAAATAGATATATCTTTGTTTAAACAATATCTTTACACTGCAGGACAGCCTGATCCTGATTTTATCATTAGGACCAGTGGAGAGATTCGCATTTCAAATTTTTTGATTTTTCAGGCAGCTTATGCTGAATTATACTTTACTCCGATTCTTTGGCCAGACTTTACTCCTCAAGAATTAGACAAGGCTTTGGAAGATTTTCGTCACAGAGAAAGAAGATTTGGAGCAGTGCCTTCATGTCTTTAGAAAAGCTTAGCTCCCATAAAAAACGTTTACTTACAGCAGGGGTGGTTTTGCCAGCTCTGGCTTTTGTTATTTGGAAAAAAGGGGTGTGGATTACCCTGAGTCTTTTACTGTTAGTTGGGCTTGGTCTGTTTGAGTTTTATAATTTTTTTTGGCAGGAAAAAAAATATCTTATTTTAAAGTTGCTGGGGATTGTTTTAGGTTTTGTGTGTATTTTGGTTCCTTATTCTTGGGGAAAAAATTATTTTCCTTTACCTGAACTTGCTTTGCTTTGGATCTGTGCTTTGAGTTTTTTGTTTAGTTTTGGTTTGTTAAAAGATCGCTTTTCTTTTTTAGACTTTTCTATCCTTTTTTTCTCTTTTTTTTACCTTCCTGTAAACTTAAAAATTTTTCAAAAATTAAACTCCATAGAAATCATTTTAGTGTTTGGTGCTGCCTTTGTTTCAGATACAGCTGCTTATTATTTGGGAACTTTATGGGGAAAACAAAAAATTTGGTCATCAGTTAGTCCTAAGAAGACCTGGCTTGGCAGTGGGGGCGGTCTTTTGGCCTGCATTTTGACTACAGTTTTTTTTGGTAGTGTCTGGGGGCACAAAAGTTTGGGCTGGTATGTATTGTTAGGAACTAGTCTTGGCATTGCTGCTCAGCTGGGAGATTTTTTTGAATCTGCTTTAAAAAGAAAATATGGTGTGAAGGATTCTGGCAAACTGCTTCCTGGGCATGGAGGAATTTTGGATCGCATAGATTCTTTGCTTTTTGTTTTACCTGTTTATTATGCCTTTAGTTTTTTTAGGTTGTTTTAAATGCAATATATTTCGTCCCTGGATTTAAAAAACACGTCTTTTCCCAGGAGCCTAACCATTTTGGGCTCCACCGGATCTATTGGCAGAAGTTGTTTAAATGTAATTGCCAGACATACGGATAAGTTTAAGGTTATTGCCTTAGCTGGAGCCAGAAATGTAGAACTTCTGACCAAACAAGCTTTACAGTTTCGGCCTAGATATCTTGGTGTATTGGCCAGAGATGATGCCTTGAGATTAAAGCAACTTTTGCCTGCTTCCTACAGTCCTAAAATCCTTTGGGGAGAGAAAGGGTACAGCGAATTAGCCAGTTTACCTGAAGCAGAGTTTGTGCTTTCCGCTATTGCTGGTAGTGCAGGGCTATTGCCTACGTTTAGCGCCGCTAAGGCCGGCAAATGTATCTTGCTAGCGAACAAGGAGTCTATTGTTTTGGGTGGACATATTTTACGGAGTTTACTTTCTCAAACCAGGGCAGTTATCTTACCTGTAGATTCAGAGCACAATGCGATTTTTCAGGCTTTAGGGGCCAAAAATAGGTCTGATGTAAAAAAAATTATTTTAACGGCTTCAGGCGGTCCTTTTTATGCTAAAAGCATTCAAGAATTAAAAGAAGTAACTCCCAAGCAAGCTCTAAAACATCCCAATTGGTCTATGGGCAGTAAAATTTCCATAGATTCTGCTACCTTAATGAATAAGGGATTGGAAATAATAGAAGCCTGTTATTTGTTTGGATTGGATTTAAACCAGGTGGAGGTGGCTATTCATCCTCAAAGCGTTATTCATTCTTTAGTAGAGTTTATTGACGGATCTCATCTGGCTCAGATGGGGATTGCTGACATGCAGGTGGCTATTTCGTATTGTCTTGCTTATCCCTATCGTCTTGATTTGTCTTACCTAACGCCTTTTAATATTTTTGAATACAGTGCACTTAATTTTTATCCACCTGACGAAAAAAAATTTCCCTGTCTTAAACTGGCCAAAGAAGCTTTTTATAGGGGGCCATCTTTTTGTATAGCTTTAAATGTAGCTAATGAGGTGGCAGTGGAGATGTTTTTGGAGGGGAAAATTAGGTTTTTAGATATTGCAGAAGTGGTGGCCAGAGTGTTAGATAGACATGCGGGTTGTAAAGTGGAGACAGAGAAAGATATTTTGAACCTGCAACAAGACGTGCAGAACTTAACCTTAAATATAGTAGAGCAATTAAAATGAATGGAATTTTAGCCATTATTTTTGTTTTGGGCCTTTTGATTTTTTTTCATGAGCTGGGTCATTTTTTAGTGGCCAGAGTGTTTAAAATAGGGGTGTCTATTTTTTCTTTAGGTTTTGGGCCTAAATTGGTGGGATTTTCCGGAAATAAGACCGAATATCGGCTTTCTGCCATCCCTTTAGGAGGCTATGTGAAATTGGTGGGCGAAAAGCCAGATGAAGAAATAAAACCGCCTTTTACAGAAGAAGAAAGTTTTTCTGGACGCCCTGCCTGGCAAAAATTGCTTGTAGTGGGGGCAGGACCTATTTTTAATTTTTTATTAGCCTGGTTTATTTTTTGGGGATTATTTTTTGTCCAGGGTAAGGTTTATCTTTTGCCAAGCATTGGCAAGGTGTTAAAGGATTCTCCAGCGTATGAAGCAGGTTTGAAACCAGGAGATCTTATTTTGGAGGTAAACCATAAACCCATAAAAACGTGGTCAGAATTGGTTAAAATCGTTCAACACAGTCAGGGAAAGACTCTAGTAATGCTGGTGCAACGGAAAAATACGAGTTTTTCTGTAACGGTAAAACCAAAACTCAGAGTTGTAAAAAACATTTTTGGAGAGGCCGTAAAAGTTCCTCAGGTGGGTATAGTTGCTGCCAATGACTTTTTTACTCAAAAGGTTGATGTGTTGGATGCAGCTATTGAGGGATGGAAGCACACTTTAGATCTAATCAAACTTACTTGGATGGGGATTGTAAAACTCATAGAAAGAATTTTACCTCTGAATACTATTGGTGGTCCTCTTACTATAGCCAAAATTGTTACAGAGCAAGCTAGGTATGGTTGGGTCAATCTTTTAAATTTGGTAGCTGTGTTGAGCATCAACTTGGGGCTTTTGAATTTGCTTCCTATTCCTGTTTTAGATGGAGGGCACATTGTATTTTTTAGCCTAGAGATGCTCACAGGCAAAACTCCAAGTGAAAGAGTGCAGGAAATAAGCACAAAAATCGGCTTAACTATCTTAATGTTAATTATGGCTTTGGCGGTTTATAATGACCTTATGCGCTTGTTCAAATAAAAAAATTCTCGTTATCAATGGAGTTGAAGATTATTTACAGATCGTTTTGGGGCAGGGTGAAGACCTTATTTGGTCCTGGCAGGTAAAAACTTGCCAGCAGGGAATGTTGTTTTTGGCCCCGCATCTGAAGTATTTATTTTCTACCCTGTCTATCACACCTGAAGAATTAGAAGGCATTGTATTAGTAAGAGGACCTGGTTCTTTTACAGGGCTACGCCTTGTGTTTGCCCACGTTTATGGTCTTGCTTTGAGCCATAATATACCTGTAGGCGCTTTAGAATATCTACCTCTTTTGGCCAAGAGCGTTCCTTTTAACAAACCAATTTGGGTCCTTACTTATTCCAGACAAAATGAAGTTTATATGCAAGGATTTGGGGCCAGCAAAATGCCCCTGACTTCACCAGAGGTTTTATCTGTGCAAATGGCCTTTGCGCGTTTGGATAGTTTGAAAAAACAGGATTTTTATCTAATAGGTAGTGCTCTTAGAAAAATAAAAGATGACAAATTAAAAGCTTTTCAAGTGTTAGACGATCTGTACGATAAACCCTTACCTGAAATTTTACTCAAAGAAGCCCAAATAATCCAATTAGATACCAAGTTTCCTCAGCCCCTTTATCTCAGGAATTCCAATGCAGAGGACAACTTGCCCTACATTGTAAAACAAAAAGGTCTTAGCCTGGATCAGGCAAAAAAAAAGATAAAGTCTGGCCTCAAGATAAGAACCCAATTTAACTAAGTCGTTTAAAGAAAAGTCTAAAGTTTTTTGGGCCATAACCGATAGAGAAAGTAAACAAAGGGCAAGGAAGCCCAAAAAAAATTCAAGGAGGAAGGTTATGGCATTAGTAATTAATCACAACTTAATGGCTATGAATGCGGCCAGAAACTTGACCCTGGCTTATAACCAGTTAAGCATTTCTACCAGAAGGTTGTCTTCTGGTTTAAGAGTGGGCACTGCAGCTGACGATGCTGCTGGTCTGGCCATTAGAGAGCTTATGCGTTCTGACATTAGATCTTTAAATCAGGGCGTTAGAAACGCTAACGACGCTATCTCTCTTATCCAAACCGCTGATGGTGCTTTGCAAACCATTGACGAAAAGTTAATTCGTATGAAAGAGTTGGCTGAACAGGCTGCAACCGGTACTTATACCTCTGACCAGCGTCTTATTATTGACTCTGAATATCAGGCTATGGCCTCAGAAATTACTCGAATCGCCAATGCTACTGATTTTAATGGTATTTACTTGCTAAATGGTAATTTGTCTGCCGCTGATGCTAATCCGGCTACTTGGGGTGATAATTATGATGGTTCTGGTTTAAATTCTAAAGGCCCCTTAAAAGTTCACTTTGGCACAGGTAATGACAGTGCAGAAGATTATTATTACATTGCTATAGGTACAGCCACGGCTTCTGCTTTTGGTTTGGGGAATAGTGCTGACCCAACTGCTGCTGGATATACTATTTCTACGCAAGAAGCAGCTTCAAAGGCTTTGACCGCTATTGATGCTGCTATTATTTCCAAAGATAGAATAAGAGCTAATTTGGGTGCTTTACAAAACAGGCTGGCAAGTACAGTTTCTAACGTGCAAATTCAGGCAGAAAACTTACAAGCTGCAGAATCTCGAATTTCTGACGTGGATGTGGCAACAGAAATGACTCAATTTGTGAGAAATCAGATCCTAACTCAATCTGCAGTAGCTATGTTGGCTCAGGCCAATTCTTTGCCCAGGATGGCTTTACAGCTTATCAGTGGATAATAAATAACTGTGCTTTTTATGTCTATTTTTGCTGCTGCCAAAGGCCAGGCCCTGGGCTTGGCCTTTTTTTATGGTATGTTTTTTGCTTGTTTGGTGAAATAGGGGACAAGTTTGCTCTTGAGCAAAGATAATTTTATAATAGCCCCAGGAGGGTTGGCCCATGGCAGATGTAAGTGATTTAACCAATGATTATTTGATTTCAGGCCAGATTCACTTTACAGGCCTTGGTTCTGGCACTGATTTTGATAGTGTTATTCAAAAATTGGTAGAATTAGAAAAACAACAGCACGTTAAACCTTTGCAAGATCAACAGAAGAAGTATGAGGATCAGATCAGTGCTATCCAAGACTTAAATACTGCCATGTTAAATTTGCAAAGCACTGTGGAAAGCATGGACACTATTAAAGAATTTTTTATAAAAAATGCGACCTCTACTGATACGAGTGTATTAACAGCTACGGCCTCAAGTGAGGCTGCAGAAGGAACTCATACTATAGTAATTAATCAATTAGCTCAAAATGATGTTTTGATCAGTAAAAATTATTTTAGTTCAGAAGATAGTAGCATTAACGATACTGGAGCAGATGAAACTTTTTCTTATACCTATAATGGCAATACAGTTAGTTTGACTATTCCTGATGGCACTACTTTATCTTCTTTTGTAAGTATGATCAACAATGATCCCAACAATCCCGGAGTAAAAGCCACTATTATTAAAAAAGCAGATGGGCAGTATTATTTTCAATTTTCCGGTTTGGATCTGGGCAGTGACTATGCCATAACTATTAATGAGGGTCCGAGCAGTTTTGATGCTGATAGCAGTGGTACTGTGGATAACAGTGATTTTTCCAACACACAGGTGGCTCAAAATGCTCAGATACAGGTGGATGGATTTCCTGATGACGGGACCTGGATAGAAAGGAATACAAATACCATAGATGATGTTATCACAGGAGTAACTCTAAACTTAAAAAACACTGGTACCGTTCAAGTAACCATTAGCAACGATATAGATGCTATCAAAGAAAATATTCATAATTTTGTAGATCAAGTAAATAAAGTTTTTGATTTAATAAAAGAACAAACTAAAATTACTAGTACAGCTGCTGGCACTCAAGGTTCTGTTTTAACTGGCAATTACGGAGTGCAAATTGTTCAACAGCGATTAAAATCTTTATTGGCTAGAGCAGGGATTGGGTTTGACAGAGATCTTGATCCTTATCCCTCTCTTTCTAACATAGGCATTACCACAGATGCAGATCAGGGTTCGCCCACTTTTGGAGAGTTAAAAATAGATGAAGCAAAGCTGGATGAAGCTCTTCAGACCAATCCACAAGCAGTGGCAGAAATTTTTAGCGCAGATTACGTGCCTGTTACCTCTTCTAATGATTTTAAATACTATTCTCTTATTCAAGGCGTAACTAAAGCTGGGGAATACGACGTAGAATATGAGGTAAGTGGCGGCACTATCGTCTCTGCTACTATTGATGGCCAGAGTGCAAGTGTTGATGGAAATATAATTACCTCTCTTGAGGGTGACTCCAAAGGTTTGGCTATTCAGGTGGATAATTTAACAGATGGTACCTATACGGGCACCATTCGTTTAAAGTATGGTAAGGTGCTGGAATTAAGAGACGAATTGGACAAGTTAACTGATAGTTATGATGGAACTTTGCACATCATAGAAGATAATTATAATGATATTGTTAAGGATTTGGATAAAAAAATTTCCTGGGAAGAGGATAGAATTGCCCAGTACGAGCGGACCTTACGAGATAGATTTGCTAGATTAGAGACTGTGTTAGGATATTACAATTCTTTAAATACGCAACTTACATCTCAAATAGCTTCTTTACAAGGTAATAGCAAATAAGATTTAGGTAATTATATTAATACAGGAGGTGATTGGCAATGCAGGCGGTGCAGGCTTATTTAAGTACAGAGGTAAATACTGCCAGCAGGGGTGATTTGGTGGTGCTTATTTTTGAGGCAGCTATTAAATACTTAAAGCAAGCCAAAGAAAAAATAAAAGAAAAAGATTATGCCCAAAAAGGCATTTTGATTTCCAAGGCTCTGGATTGTATAGCCGAGTTAGATGAGAGTTTAAACATGGAAAAAGGCGGTGAGATTGCAAAGAACTTGCATGCCCTTTATTTTTATTGCCAAACTAGGCTGTTAGCTGCTAATTTACACATGGACACCAAAAAAATAGATGAAGTTATTGGGATTTTAGAACAAATAGGCTTAGCATTTGCAGAGATAACTAAAAAGGCCAGTTAAACGTGTTTGAAAAAATTATTTTAAAAATTTGTGTTTTGGGTTAAAAGTGTTACATCCTAACCATCTTTGCACATTGAAAATTTTAAATTATTAAAAATAACTATCCAACAATTTAACATTTATTTTTGTAATTTGTAAACAGTTTTTGTTAATGTTTGCTTTTACTTTAAAGAAGATTATAGCGAGATTATTTTTCCCCCTTCCTCTTGCTCTAGAAAGTATTATTTTGGGCTGGTGGTTGGCCAGAAAGGATAGATTTGTATCTCTGGGGAGAAGTTTGATCGTATTTGGCTGTGTTTTTTTGTATCTAGCTAGCAGTTCGCCGTTTGTTGATCAGTTTTTGTATCCTTTTGAGCATCTTTATTTGCCTGTACAAAAATTTCAGCAAGGAGTTTCTTATATTGTAGTGTTGGGCGGGGGGCACGTGAGCGAATCTGTTTTGCCACCAAATGCTCAACTAAATGCCTGGACTTTGGCCAGAGTTATAGAAAGTGTTCGTCTCAGAAAAATGTTTCCTGAGTCCAAAATTATTTATTCTGGAGGTAGGATTAATTTTTTTGATAAAAAAAGTAATGCGGAAGTAATGAAACAAGTGGCCTTGATGTTGGGTGTGCCAGAAAAAGATATTTTTTTAGAAAATCGTTCTCTGGATACTAGAGATGAGGTAATATTTTTAAAACCCATGTTGCAGGGAAAGAAGTTTATTTTAGTTACTTCAGCCTCTCATATGCCACGGGCTGTGGCCTTGTTTAAAAAAGAAGGCTTACAGCCTATTCCCTCCCCAAGTTCTTATCTCAGTAAAAAAACGTCTCATTACCTCTGGTGGTCCTATTTTCCTTCCTTTTCAGGGCTCCATAAAAGTGAGCGACTTTGCTATGAATTGTTGGGGTTGGCCTGGGCAAAAATTAACGGTGCTATTTGAAATGTTGGAGCCGGGAATGGGACTTGAACCCACGACCTACTGATTACGAATCAGTTGCTCTACCAACTGAGCTATCCCGGCAATGAACTAAAGCCTATTTATATCAAGGCCTAGATAGAGGTCAAGATTTTTTGACAAATTGAGCTTTAGGTCTGCCTGTGATCTATTATTCTTTTACTTTTGCCAAAAGAACGAGGAAGCTCGCCGTGGGATAAGATTTCTACTTTACAGCTTACTAATATTTTGGATTTGATTTGTTGTTCTATGGCTTTAGAAAGATGTTCTGGGATTTTGGTGTCTTTTTTTATCTCTACTTTGAGGGTCATCTGATCTAAGCCCTGATTTCTGGTGAGCTGGATTTGGTATTCTGAGCTTAATTCTGGAAATTGTTCCAAAATATTTACTAGCTGGCTAGGATAGATGTTTACCCCTCTGAAAATAAACATGTCATCAGATCGGCCAAAAATTTTGTCATGCCGCGGTAGATT
Source organism: Desulfonauticus sp. (assembly GCA_030950395.1). Classification (GTDB taxonomy): domain Bacteria; phylum Desulfobacterota; class Desulfovibrionia; order Desulfovibrionales; family Desulfonatronovibrionaceae; genus Desulfonauticus. Next base: position 27,263 of record JAUZRP010000040.1, read on the forward strand.
TAGACCGCAGGCACATTTACCTGGTATTAAGCGGGTTAAATCTCTAGTCCTGTATCTAATCAGAGGCACAGCTTCTTTACATAAGGTCGTGACTACCATCTCTCCCACTTGTCCTTCTTCTACAGGTTTTAGAGTATTGGGATCTATGATTTCTATAATAAAAATGTCGGCCCAATAGTGGATCCCTGTGTGGGCTTGACATTCTAAACCAGTGCCTGGACCATATAGCTCGGTTAGTCCTGGGATATCAAAGCTATCTTCTAAACCTAAGGCATCTTCTATGTATTGACGCATTTTGGGAGTATGGGGCTCTGCTCCAAAAATAGCTTTTTTTAGAGCTATTTTGTTTTTTAGATTGTGTTGGTTTACCTGTTCGGCCAGAAGTAAAGCCATAGATGCAGTGGAGCACAGACAAGTGGCTTTTAAATCTGTTAAAATCTGAAGTTGCAGTTCTAAATTTCCAGGACCTACAGGCAGAGCCATTGCTCCAAAGTGTTCGCAACCCAATTGGAAACCTGCCCCAGCGGTCCAAAGACCATAGCCCACAGCTATTTGAACCCTGTCCAGAGTAGATAAACCTGCCAATTCAAAACATCTAGCCAGCATAGTTTTCCAGATATTGATGTCTTTTTTTGTGTACGCCAGTACTTTGCGTTTGCCTGTAGTGCCCGAGGAGGTGTGAACCCGTACTACTTCGCTTTCTGAGACAGCCAACAGAGGAAAAGGATAACCTTCGCGCAGGTCATCAACAGTAGTGAAAGGAAGATATTGTAAATCTTTAAGAGTTTTTATATCTTCTGGGTTTACGCCAGCTTCTTTTAATTTTTTTCTGTACTGAGGACATCCCTTAGAAGCATGGTGAATGGTCCACCTTAGACCATTTAATTGTAAGTCTATGGTTTCTTCTTCTGTTAATTCTGGAATAAAACGATATTGCATGTAGGTTCTCCACTATTTTTTTGTTGTCAAAATTTGATTTTTAAGTAATTTCAAAACCATAGCCTAAGTGATTGTTTTTTTCAACCAGTTTGATTTTGGGTTTCAGAGGGATGGTTGAACTGGTTATTAATCATCACTTTTAAATTTTATTTTGGAGAATAAAAAGTGGACAACTGTTTGGCTATGTTCGTTTTTATCTTGGGTACGTGTTTGGGGAGTTTTTATAACGTGTGTATAGTGCGTTACTTGAAGGGGGAATCTGTTTTTTGGCCAGGTTCTCACTGCCCTGTTTGTAAGCACAGGCTTAGTTGGTGGGAAAATATTCCTTTGCTTAGTTTTTTGCTTTTAAGAGGAAAATGTTCTAGGTGTAAGGCAAAAATTAGTTGGCTTTATCCGTGTGTCGAACTGATTGCAGGTATATTAACTTTGGCCCTGTACTGGAAGTTTGGGATGGGGTTAGAATTTTTTCTTTACACCATATTATTTGGAATTTTAATTGTAGCTAGTTTTATTGATTTACAGAGTTTTATTTTACCAGATAGGCTTACTTTGTCTGGGGGGATTTTGGCCTTAGGATTTTCTTTTTGGTTGCCAGTGGGACCAAAAATGGGATTTTTAGGAGCTGGAAGTGGTTTTTTAGTTTTTTGGAGTATTCAAAAGGGTTATAAGTGGCTGAAAGGTCAAGAAGGGCTAGGTGGAGGAGATGTCAAATTAATGATTATGCTGGGAGCCATGGTCGGACTTTCTGGTTTACCTGTCCTAATTTTTGCTTCAGCTGTTTTTGCCCTGTTGGGAAGTGTTTTCTTTTGGTTGCAAGGAAAGACAATTCAGGCTAAGACTCCTATACCGTATGGTCCATTTTTGAGTTTGGCTGCCATTTTATACGTTTTGGCTGGAGATGTGGCTTTGGATTTATTTCATAAAATTTTATAACCCTGTAGCTAAAGGAGTTTTTACAGTGCTAGCGCAAAAGATAGAAAAAAAAATTGCCGAAATAGAGGACAAAAATATTTTTCCTCCAGAATTAGTCAATTTTATAAAAGGAGTAAGTCTTATTCAGGCCAAGTATTTTGAGATTGAAGACTTAGATCCGTTAAATATCTCCAAAGAAACTATTGAAGATAATTTTGCCAAAGGCAAACCTATTTTAGAGCGGAAAAATTTTCCTTTGCCTTTGGATAAGGTAAAATCTTTGCTTACAGAGTTGTTGGATTTTATCCTTGCCAACGAACAACTTAAAGACCCGGGCCGGGTGCTGGCAAACGATTTGGAGAAAGAAGATTTTTTTTATAAAAGTGTGCAAAAGTTTTTGGAGCAGGATGACGCTTTTTTTCGGGTGTATGGGGAAAAATTGGAGCAAAGTCCCAGGCTTTTGAGTTGTGTGGTTCAAAGCAGCATTGCTCCTTTTGCGGTTTCTATTACTAAGCAGTTTTTATCCTTGATTCCAGATGCTGAATACTCGTTTGGTCATTGTCCTGTATGTGGTAGTTTGCCTTTAATCAGTGCCTTAGAAGACAAAGCTGGCACACGTAAAAACTATTGTTCTTTTTGTCTTTTTGCTTATAAAGTGCCAAGGTTGCAATGTGTTTTTTGTGGAGAAGAATATAAAAAAGACCATACCTATTTTTATGCTAAGCAACTTCCTGGATATAGAGTAGATACTTGTGATAAGTGTAAAAAATACATTAAAACCATAGATTTTAGAAAAATGGATAAGTTTATTTTGCCCATGTTAGACGATTTTATTTCTTTTCCTTTAGACGTGAAGGCAAGAAAAGAAGGATATCTACGTCCTACTTTAAGTTTTTGGGGATTTTAATTTTATTTTAGATATGTTACAAAAAGTATCTTGTAAGAAATATTTTCAACATAAGTTTGAAGTAGTGGTGGACACCATTGCTATAGAAAGAGAAATAGAGATTTGTTTTCAGGATGTGGTTTATAAATTATACTCAAGTCCTTATGAACTGGAAGCTTTAGTTTTGGGTTATGCCAAGTTGGAGTTATTGCAGGCAGGATGTGTGCCTGTTATTTATAAGCAAAAGGGATATAAATTTTGGGTAGGGCAGGAAAAAAAGTTCAAGCTCCAAGATTGTCAACAAGAACCTTCCATAGATATAAAAGGGCAAGACATTTTGTGGTTAGAGGAAAAGTTTATGGCCAAAAAGGGCTTATGGGATAGCACAGGGTGTTTTCATAGAGCAGCTGTGTGGATGGAAGAGCAAAGACAATTTGTCTTTGAAGTCGAAGATATCGCGCGACATAATTGTATCGATAGGATTATGGGCTTGAGTTTACTACAGAGTAAAGAACTTAGTGGGGGTATGTTGTTTGTTTCTGCCCGAATAACCAGTTCTTTATTAAAAAAAATAATAAAAACAGGATTAAAAGTAGTCATCTCTAGATCCGCAGTTACCAGTGGGGCTTTGGACCTGGCCATAAAAAACCAGATTACTTTAATTGGTTTTGCCAGAGGGGGAAGATTTTCTGTGTTTAATCTGAGCAAAGGAGCAGGTGAGTTTGGCTAAGGAAGAATTGGTTGGAGCAGTTTTAGCAGGGGGGAAGAGCTCTCGGCTGGGAGTGGATAAGACTTCCTTGGTTTTTAAACAAAAAACTTTTTTAGCGAGAAGCGTTTTTTTGTTAAAAAAGGTGGTGTCTGAAGTTTATGTGTTGGGAAAATCTCCAGATATTTGTGGGCTAGATGGGGTCTTTTGGCTTGAAGACGAATTTGAAGATATTGGACCTATAGCTGGCATCTATACAGGCTTGAAAAAAATTGCTAAACCTTTATTAGTTATTTCTTGTGATTTACCGTTTTTAGATGATGCCACCTTAAATTGTTTGAAAGAGGTACGTGATAAACGTCGTACAGAAGAAGTGATGACAACGTTTGTTCATCCTAAGACGGGTTTTATAGAGTCCCTGGTTGCGATTTATGAGCCAGAATCCCTGATTTATCTGGAAGTGTCTATACAAAAAGGAATTTTTAAATTAAGCAAAGCCATTCCCGAAGAAAAGAGAATTCAAATACCCTGGACAGGAGATAGAAAGGTATTTTTTAACATAAATTATCCTCAGGATTTAGAGGTGCTAGGTGAAGAGGTTTATTAGCTTTTGGGCAGTATTATTGGGGTTGAGTTTGAATTTCTCTCTGGCAGGCACAATATATTATTATTGTGATAAGAATGGAGTGTTTCATTTCACAGACCTGCCAGATTCTCACTTGTATAGACCTTTTAGGATTTTTAAAGACCATAGGTGGGATTTAGGGAAGCTGAATAAATTGATTAAAATTTATAGCCGTAAATATGATCTAGATCCAGCTTTAGTAAAGGCTGTTATTAAAGTGGAATCTAATTTTGAAGTGGAAGCTGTGTCACCTGCTGGGGCTAAAGGCCTTATGCAAATTATGCCAACCACTCAGAAAGACTTAAACTTGGAGACGCCTTTTGATCCAGAGGCCAATATAGAAGCAGGCATAAAGTATTTGCGACTGCTTTTGGATAAGTTTCACTCCCTGCCCTTAGCTTTGGCTGCTTATAATGCTGGACCTGCTAATGTTCAAAAATATGGAGGCATTCCGCCTTTTCAAGAAACAAAGAGATACGTTCAGAAAGTGTTAGTTACTTATCAGGAGCTAAAAAAGTAAATGTTTAATTGGGCCAATAAAATAACTTTTTTTAGAATTGCTTGTGTGCCTCTTGTTGTGGTTTTGTTGTATTTTCCAGGTAAAATAACCTGTTTACTAGCTATGGGTATATTTATTTTAGCTGCTTTATCCGACTTATTAGATGGTTTTGTGGCCAGAAGATACAATTTGGTCACCAACATGGGACGATTTTTAGATCCGCTTGCTGATAAATTATTAATCATGGCAGCTTTGATTATGCTTTCTTATTTACATTGGTTAGAAGTCTGGATAGTTATTGCTATAGTTGAGCGAGAAATTATGGTCACGGGTTTACGCTCTATTGCTATGGATAAAGGTGTGGTCATTGCTGCTGATAAGTATGGTAAATTAAAGACAATTTTTCAGATTTTAGCCCTATGTCCTTTAATTTTGCATTATCCCTGGTTTGGGTTGGATCCGAGACCTTTAGGCCTTGTATTGATTTATATCGCCCTATTTTTAACTTTATTTTCGGGGTTAAATTATGTTTATAAATTTTATAAAAGCGTGTTAAAGTAAAGGAGAGGTATAGTATGGCCCAGATAGATGCTTTTTTTAAAATGATGCATGAAATAGGGGGATCTGATTTACATTTGACATCTGGTTCTCAACCTATAGTGCGTTTGCATGGGGAATTGCAAAGAGTAAAGTATAAAGTTTTGGACACATTAGAGTTAAAGAGGTTGCTTTACGAAATTACCCCTGAAGATAAAATTAAAAAGTTTGAGGAAACAGGGGATATAGATTTTGCTTACGAAGTACCAGGACTTGCTAGGTATAGGGCCAATTATTTTAAACATCTTCACGGTATTGGAGCTGTTTTTAGAGAAATACCTACAAAAATTTGGACTATTGATGACCTGGGTTTGCCTCCTGTTCTAAAGAAACTTATGATGCTTCCCAAAGGTCTTATAGTAGTCACAGGTCCAACTGGTAGTGGTAAATCTACTACTTTGGCTGCTATGGTAGATTATGCCAATAAGACACGTAAAGATCACATTTTGACTATAGAAGATCCAGTAGAATTTGTGCATAAACCTATTAAGTGTTTGATTAATCAAAGAGAGGTAGGGCGAGATACACAGTCTTTTGCCACAGCCTTAAAAGGCGCTTTGCGTGAAGATCCAGACATTATTCTGGTAGGTGAAATGCGAGATTTAGAAACCATAAGTTTAGCTCTTGAAGCGGCTGAAACGGGTCATTTAGTTCTGGCAACTTTGCATACTATTTCTGCTCCTAAAACAATAGACAGGATTATAGAAGTATTTCCAGGAGACATTCAACCTCAGATTAGAACGAGTTTATCGGAAAGTTTGCGGGCAGTTGTGTCACAGGTTTTGTTTAAACGTATAGATAAGCCAGGCAGGGTGGCTGCTGTAGAGATTTTAATTGCTACCCCTGCAGTAAGAAATTTGATCAGAGAAAATAAGACGTTTCAAATTAATTCAGTAATAGAAACAGGGAAAAGGTACGGTATGCAAAGTTTAGATGATGCCATTATGGGCTTATTAAAACAACGTATAATTAGTCCAAAGGATGCGTTTACAAAGGCAGTAAATAAGGCAAAATTTAAAGAATTCTTAGCTGATGTAGATTTGGACGACATTACAGAGGTGTAATTTATGTTAAAATCATATTTAGATTATATTCTTTTAAAGGTTTTAGAAAGAGAACCAGACTTGTCTGACATTATTTTTACTTCTAATGTTCCTATCAAAGTGACTGTTTTTGGTGAAATTAAAACTTTGGAAATAGAGGGGATTAAATCTTTAACTCCTTTTCAAATAGAATCAATTGCTATGACTATGATGGGCTTGCATTCCAAATTATATAAAGATTTGAGAATTACAGGCGCCTGTGATTTTGCCTATATTTTATCTAAGGTAGCCCGTTTTAGGGTGAATGTTTTTTACCAAAAAGGTTCTTTAGCTATTGTTATGCGTAAACTTTCGCCCAAGATTCCCTCTATTGATGAGTTACGTTGGCCAGAGGTCTTTAAAATTATGGCTCGAGAGCGTTTTGGTTTGGCCCTGGTAACAGGGCCCACAGGAACAGGTAAGTCAACTTCTTTGGCTGCTGTAATAAACGAAATAAATGAGAATTATACCAAACACATTATTACTCTAGAGGATCCTATAGAATTTTATCATCCTCATAAAAAAAGTGTAATTAATCAAAGAGAAATGGGGATGGATTTCCACTCTTTTTCTGAAGGGCTACGTTCAGCTTTGCGTCAAGCGCCCAATGTAATATTGGTAGGTGAAATTCGGGATAAAGACACTATAAGAACTGCCTTGGAAGCGGCAGAAACAGGGCATTTGGTACTGGGCACTCTTCATACCAGTGATGCTGGCCAAACTGTAAATCGTATTACAGGTTTTTTTAGTTTTGAAGAGGAAAAATTGATTCGAGCAAGATTGGCTGAAAGTTTAAAATTCGTGGTTTCTCAGAGGATTATGCCTAGAATTGGTGGAGGAAGAATTGTTGCTTTTGAAGTAATGATAAAAAACCTTAGAATAAGAGATTTGATTTTAAATGGAGAAAAGGGAGATAAAACATTTTATAATGTAATTTCCGAAAGTGAAGGTTACGGCATGTTTACTTTTGATCAGTGTTTGGCTTCCTATTTTGAGAAAGGCTTGATTACAGAAGCTACTGCTTTGCAATACTGCACTGAGCGTTCCAGATTAAAAATGATGCTAGATAAAATTAAGGCCAAGAAAGGAGAAAAATTGTCAGAAATAGAGGGCTTGGAATTAGATATTTAGAGGAGATTGTACCTCAAAATAGACTAAAAGAGGTAACTGCCAAAACACAAAATTTGTGTTTTGGCAGTTAAAGTGTCAAATTCTAACCAGATTAAATTATTGAAAACAGAACTTGTTATATATAGTATATATAGCTACTGTAAATAATTTTTGCAATTGAATCTTTAAAAACACTTTTTTGGGGAAAGTGGTCAAGTTGGTAAATATATTATAATAATTTTGGCAGGTAATTTTTATAAAAAAGGGTTTATCTTATGAAAATAGAGTGTAAAAATTGTGGCAAAGAAATAGTGATTCCTGATGAAAAGGTAAAGGATGTCACCAAGTTCGTCGTTACCTGTCCCAAGTGCTCTGCTCGCACTCTGGTTGATAAGACTAAAATATCTAATCAATTAGAGCAAAGTTTGTTGCCTGAAACTGAAATTAAAGTCGAGTACGAACCAGACAATATTCCTTTGGGACAGAAAGCTGCTTTTTTGTTTTTATTTGATCCAAATCTCTCGACAGAGGTAAAAGAATTTTTAGAAAAACACAATTATTTTGTACGTGATGTACAAGATGTTAAAGAAGGTTTAGCTCGTTTTGAATTGAATAATTATGAGCTTGTTTTGTTAGAAGAGAGCAAAGAGAGTTTGATTTTAATTAAAGAGATCAATCAATGGCAACTTTTAAAAAGAAGAAATACAAATGTTATTGTTTTGGGTGATAAATATAAAGATTTTGATCAAAAATCTGCATTTTTGTGGGGCGTTAATTTTTATTTAAATAAGAAAAGTGGCAATTTGAGCGAAAAATTAGAGCAGTGTTTTTTTAAATATGAAAAGTATTTAGAACATTGGAAGATATAAAACATAGTTAAATATTAACGTTAATGTGATAATTATGGTCAAGAAAGTTTTACAAGCAAAATTAAAAAATTGTCTGGAAACCATTTTAGAGTTTGAAAATACGTTGTTATTTTATAGTAAAAGCAGTGTTACTAATTTTTCTGAGGAAATAAATTTTCTTAAAAATTCTTTAAAAAAATTAGAAGAGATTGAATTTGACGATAAAGATTTGGAGAGAATAGAAAAAATTACTTTAAAGTTTTTAGCAGAGATCAAAGAGCTGGTAAGACAAAAAATAATTATCAAAACAGCTGTTCAATAAAAATCAGACAGAATAGAAAACTTTGTTTGACGTAACTGCAAAATCCCATTGTGTTTTTGATTAAATTATCAAATTGTAACCAACTTAAATTGTTGAAAAAATATCGTTGAACTTGTAATCTGTTGCGTTACTTGACAATTAACTGCTTAAAATAATTTTGCAGGTGGATTTTATAAATTTTATAAAGGGTACTTGTGAGAATATAGAGAGATAAGATTATACGTCTAAAATGTTATTTGGTTGTTAGTTTATTTATGTGTTAAAATATTTTTTTATTTTTTTGTATAAATTTTGGAAAGTTGAAAACAATGGTTATAAAGATAGATAACAAATTGGAAGTTAAAGTTAAAATAGAGTATTAAATTTATGAAAAAAATTTTTATTTTTTGTCTTTTAGTCATAAATTTATTTTTAGTTTATAAGATAATTTTTTCTAAATTTAACTATAAAATCTACTTTGATTTAAAAAACAAATTAGCTCAAGATAGGCTAAAAATAATATCTCTTAAGCAGGAAAATGCAAAAATTTCTAAACAAATATTAGATTTGAGAAATAATAAACAATACATTAAATTTGTTATTCGAAAGAAATTAAATTATATTAAACCTGGAGAAATGTTATATTTACTTAAGCGTTAGGATAAAGCAAGGAGTTTTGCTATATGGGAGATGAAAAGAAAATTTTGCAAGAAGCTTTAAAATTAGATCCTAGTTCTAAAATTTATCTTGTTTTAGCCAATCTTTACCTTCAAGATAGGCAATTTGAGGAGGCAAGAAATGTTTTAGAGCAGGGGTTAAAATTTTATCCTGATTCTATAGATACAATTTTAACTCTTTTAACTGTGTATAAAGAAATAGGTGAATTGAATAAAGCTTCTGACTTGGTTAATTCTATTTTATCGAGGTTGATGAAAAATAACTGTTTTTGGGAGATACTTGCTGAGAAAAATGGTTTAACAGAATTGCCTGTTTTGTTGTTGCGTGTGGTCTTTGAACGTAAAGATTTGGATTGGAACAAGGTATTAATTTCTGGGATAAAAAATGTGCTAGGAGAAAGCTGGGATGATTATGAAGAAGTAGTAGAAGATTTAGACTTTGATCAGCGTGTTATTACTCCCTCTTTAGGAGAGGTATTATTTGCTCAGGGAGAATACGAAAAAGCCAGAGATGTTTTTGAAAAATTAAAACAAAATGCGCTTACAGACAGTGAAAAGCAGAAGTGGCAGGATAAAATTGAGGAGATAAACCAGATACTTACTCGTGAGTCCCGAGATTTAGATGCTGAAACTGTGCCGTCTGCATCAGGCAAAGAGGAAAATAAGCAAGTTGCTTTGGACAAACCAGATGATTACACTGCAGAAGTTATAGAGACAACAGAGACTCAAGAATTAAACATTTCAAAGGAAAAGGTTTTAGCAAAGGAGAGTTACTTTCAAGAAAGCACAGAAGATAATAGTCAAGACCGAGATAGTAAAGGTGATTTGCCATCATCTGAAAAATCAGAAGAAGATGAAGTGGTTGAACTTTTGGAAGAGTTGGCCTTGGTTTTGGAAAATAGATCTTAGGTAGAAGATTGGTTTTGCTCTTGGTTTTGAAGTTGAGCTTCTAGTTCTTTTAATCTTTCTAGAAGTTGACTCTTTTCTTGCTCCAGGGCCTTTATTTTGTTATTGGTTTTAGCTCTAAATATAGCTAGTTCGTTTTGTTTGGCCAGAAGCAAGTTCTGTTTTTTTACATAAACAAAGCCAACTATCCAAAAAGAAATTATTATGAGTATTAGAACAAAATAAAATATCATAGCAGTGACAGTGAATTTTTCCTTACTTTTTCTTTAATAGATAAGGCTGTTTTTTCGTCAATTATATCCAAAAGCACCAGAGTATCAAATACAGACAAATTAGTTGCTGTTTTTTGAACGTATTCTTCAGCTCTTTTTATTTCTTCGGGCGGAACTAGATTGTGTTTTTTTATGTAAGTTAATGGATCGGTGATTTTGTCCTCTTCTTCTGCTGCTTTTTGTTGTTTGGTTTGTTCGAGAAATTTTTTATGACTTAACTGTAGTTCTAATTCGTTAATTTTTTTCTGGATTTCCTCTATTTCTTTTTTTAACGTATTGTATGTGTTAGTTAAGGATGATTTTTCTTGAGCTATGGCTGCTACTTGTTTTTGATAACGAGCATTTAGATAGGCAATGAGGATGCTGTCTAAAATTGCAATGACGAGAATGATTATAAGGTAGGCTATGAGCTCCATGACCTAGCTTTTAGCCTTTATAAAAATAAAATTCAATCCCTAATCTGGGTCATTTTTATATAAATTTTTTTATAAAAAATGGTTTTTAGGACGAGTTTTTAGAGTTTAGGCGTTTTTGATAGAATACTAATTTTCAAGTGGGTTAAAATTTTGCTGTTAAGATTTTAATTTTTTTAGGAGGAACAAAAGGTATGGGGAAAAAATTGCTAGTGTTGTTAGTCTTTGGGGTATTTTTAACAAGTTGTGCTGTAGGGAGAAAAGCTAAAGAATTTTATAGACAATATATTTATCCTAAGACCACAGTTAATTTAAAAGAAAAACCAGAAATTAATGTGTGTGTGGATAGGTTTGCTTCTTATTTAACAGAAACAGATGGTAGGTTAGAAAATTTACTTGAGGATCTGAATGTGCAGGAAACTTTGCCTGGGGATATGTGGGCAGAGAGTATGTTTAAAAAATATCCATGGTTAACGGCTATAGAGGTGGTAAGCCATTCAGGAGAAAATATTTTTCAATATCCCAAAGGAGTGGACATAAAACAGTTAAAATTTTCTCAATTATGGTCTAAAGCAGGGAATCTTGGTCAGATAAACTTTCAAGTGTGTTCGTCGCCTTTAGGGCCTGAGTTTGTTCTTTATAAAAAAATTTGGACCAGTAAGGCAAACTTATTGTTAATAGTTCATTTTGATGTTAATTTGTTTTTTAAAAGAACAGAATGTACTAAATCTATAGAGATTTTTGTGTCCAATAGGTGTATTTGGCCTAAGTCAAATAGATTAAAAGGTGTAAATTGGGATGCTTTGTTACAAGAACGTACCTATGGACGTTTGGATAAAGATGGTAAAATGTGGTGGTGGTTGGGAAGGAAGATTGGTGATAAGTGGCTTATTTATGCCTATTTATGCAGCTAATCAATCAAGAAAAGGGAGAGAGTATGATGCGTCAGGTGACTGTAATTGAACATTTACTTTTACACCAAAAAGAAAATCCTTTGGCCACAGGTAATTTTACCCGGTTGCTAAATGAGTTAATTTTGGCTGCAAAGATTATTTCCAGAGCAGTGAACAAAGCTGGTCTTATGAATGTGTTGGGGGAGACGGGAGAAATTAACGTTCAGGGAGAGCAAGTTCAAAAATTAGATGAGCTAGCTAATCGGGTGCTGATTCATCGTTTGCAACGGGCTGGAGTGTTGTGTGCTATGGCCTCAGAAGAAAATGCAGATCTTATTGATGTTCCGGATCAATACGGAAAAGGCAAATATTTTTTGGTATTTGATCCTTTGGATGGCTCCAGCAATATTGATGCAAACGTAAGTATAGGCACGATTTTTTCTATTTACAGAGTAAAAGATCCTGAACGGGCTACTTTGAGTGAACTTTTACAAAAGGGGGAAGAGCAAGTAGCTGCTGGGTATTTTTTGTATGGTTCTTCAACTATGTTAGTTTATACTACAGGCGATGGTGTGCACGGTTTTACTTTGGACCCAAGTGTTGGGGAATTTTTACTGTCTCATCCTAATATAAAAATACCTAAAAGTGGTAAAATTTACTCGGTAAATGAAGGTTATTCAGCTTTTTGGGACGAACAAACTAGAAAGACGATAGAGATTTTTAAAACTGCTTCAGAAAAAACTTATAGCCTCCGTTACATAGGTTCGCTGGTAGCAGATTTTCACAGAACTTTGCTGTATGGAGGCATTTTTATGTATCCTAAAGATAGCCGCGATCCTAAAAAAACTCATGGTAAATTGCGTCTGCTTTACGAAGCCAACCCTATGGCTTTTATTGTGGAGCAGGCTGGTGGAATGGCTATAGATGGTAGCAGGCGGATTTTGTCTATTCAGCCTGAAGATCTTCATCAACGAGTGCCTCTTTTTATTGGTTCAAGTAAAGAAGTGCAAAAGGTGGCTGAAATATATCAAAATTAGTATGTAAATTGGACCTGGATTAAAAATGTTAACTCTTGGAATAGAAACTTCCTGCGACGAAACAGGGTTAGCTTTAGTGGAGGGGGGAAAAGTTGTAGCTGAAGTTTTGGCCAGTCAGGCAGATATGCACGCTGTTTTTGGTGGGGTGGTGCCAGAACTTGCCTCTAGAGAACACTTAAAAGTATTACCAGGATTATTAAATTTGCTTTTAGAAAAAAGTGGTTGCAAGATTAGGGACATTGAACTGGTGGCTGTAACTCGAGGACCTGGTTTGTTGGCCAGTTTGCTTATTGGGTTGGGCTTTGCAAAAGGGGTGAGTTTGGGGCTCAATGTAAACCTTATAGGGATAAATCATCTTTACGCCCATTTATTGGTGGCTAATCTGGAGCAAAAATTAGAATTTCCCTGTTTAGGTCTTTTAGTTTCTGGAGGACATACGCATCTTTATTTGTTAAAATCTTTTTGGGAAATAGAATTGTTGGGAAAAACTTTAGATGACGCTATAGGTGAAGCTTTTGATAAAGTAGCTAAAATGATAAATTTGCCATATCCTGGAGGAGTATTTATTGATAGACTGGCGACAAAAGGTGTAGTGGATAAATCTTTGTTCCCCAGACCATATATTGATAATACTAATTTGGATTTTAGTTTTAGTGGGATAAAAACAGCAGTGGCCAATTTTTTGGCCCAAAACCGGCATCTCATTTTTTCTAAAGAACCAGATGTAGGAAAATTGGAGGAGTTAGCTCCTCAAGAACTAAAAAATATGTGTGCTTCTTTTAGTTATGCCCTGGTAGAGAGTTTGAAAATTAAAGTTGCCAGGTCCTTAAATCGATTGACAGTAAAAGGTATAGTGGTGGCAGGGGGAGTTGCTTGTAATTCTTTTTTGCGCAAGGCTTTTGGAGATTTTAGCCAAGGACATAATATCAAGTGTTGGATCCCATCTCCTGATCTGTGCTCTGATAATGGAGTGATGGTGGCTTATTTGGGAGAAATTCTGGGAGAAAAAGGTCTTAGACATGATTTAGATTTGGAGGCAATCCCAAGGGGGAGGCCAATTCCCTGGGATTATATCTCTGCAGAATAAGGTAAGTGCAGAGAATATTGTTTAAAATAATTTTTGCTGTTGGTTCTTAATTGTAGCTAGTTTGTAGTTATGGAGGCAAGGTTGGATTTTTTGGACAAGCTTATTTCTGTAGGTATTGCGATAAATAGTGTAGTGGACTTAGAAGAGCTTTTGGATTTGATCTTGCAAAAGGCTAGGGATTTGAGTGGTGCGGATGCGGGTTCTATTTATCTGGTAAAAGATAAAGAATTGGTCTTTTTTGCTGCCCAGAATGATACTTTAGAAAAAAGGTTAGGAAAAGAAGAGGTAAAAAATCTTTTTAGAAATTTTTCTCTTTCTTTAGATAAATCTAGTGTGGCTGGTTATGTTGCCGTAACAGGAGAAGTATTAAATATAGAAAATGTGTATGAAAATAGTCAACATGATTTTTGGGCTCATAAGCAATGGGATAGGGCCAATAATTATCGTTCTAAATCTATGTTGGTCTTTCCTTTAACAACTCCAAAACAGGAAGTTGTAGGAGTAATCCAGCTTATAAACGCAAAAGAAAATGGCCAGATAGTTCCATTTAAACAATCTTTTGTTAATATAATGCCTTATTTTGCTGCTCAGGCTGCAGTTGCTATTGTAAATGCCAGGTTGTATCACGAAGTAGAAGCATCTCATCTGGATACTGTATTTCGTCTTGGAGTAGCTGCTGAATATAGGGATAAAGAGACTGCCTTTCACATTAAGCGCGTGGCCAAAATGGCAGTGGTCTTTGGACAAGAATTGGGGTTTTCCAAACAGGCCTTGCACAACTTGTATTGGTCTGTGGCTATGCACGATGTAGGTAAACTGGGGGTCCCTGATAGTATCTTAAATAAGCCTGGTCCCTTGACTGACCAGGAGCGAGCAATTATGCAACAACATACTCTTATTGGCGGGTATATTTTAAGAAATGCGAGATCAGAGCTCTTGCAAGATGCTCAAATAGTGGCTTTAACCCATCATGAGAAATATGACGGCACAGGTTATCCTGCTCAGCTAAAAGGGGAAAGCATTCCTTTAATAGGTAGAATTGCAGGTATAGTTGATGTATTTGATGCTTTGAGCTCGGTCAGAGTTTATAAACCTCCTTTTTCAGAAGAGAAAGTTAGAAAGATCATGTTGGAAGGAAAAGGTACTCATTTTGATCCAGATCTAATCGACATTTTGCTAGAAAATTGGGATAAATTCTGGGATATTAGACAAAAATATCAGGATGGCCAAAAAATTTCTGAAAAACATTGGGTGCCCCAAAGGTTATGTTGGGAAGAGCTCTGGCAAGAGATTAAGCAAAATCAGGCTAACTGGACCCCAAAAGTAAAAAATAGTGATCTGGTTAAGTGGTAGTTGTTTGTTTACGATATTTTAATTAGCTATTTTTGCTTTTTGTCTTATTCTAACAGGGGGATGGTTTCTCTTGACATATTAGTTTAGGGTAAATAAACTTAATTTTTAAACTGTAAACCAGTAAAAACCAAAAAAGGAGAGAAAAATGGCAGGTCAAGTGAGTGATAGCAATTTTGAAACAGAGGTTTTAAAAAGTGAAATTCCTGTGTTAGTAGATTTTTGGGCCCCATGGTGTGGACCATGTAGAGCAATTGCACCTGTAATAGACGAGCTGGCCAATGAGTATGCTGGTCAGGTGAAAATTGTGAAAATGAATGTGGATGAAAATACTGTTATTCCTGGCAAGTATGGGATCAGGGCTATTCCTACTTTGATTTTGTTCAAAGATGGTCAAGTAATTGAGCAAGTAACAGGGGCGGTGTCCAAAAGTAGTCTTAAAAATATGATCGAGAGCAAGGTTTTATAACATGAAAAAATACGATGCTGTTATTATTGGCAGTGGGCCTGCAGGCCTGACTGCCGCTTTATACCTTTTGCGCGCCAGACGAAAAGTTTTGATTATAGAAAAATTGACTCCGGGTGGTCAGGTGTTGCTTACAGAAAGGATAGAAAATTATCCCGGATTTCCTGAGGGTATTGCTGGATTTGAATTAGTAGATGCTTTTGTCAAACAGGTGGAGGGGTATGCTCCTGAAAAACTTACGGGAGAAGTTCGGGAGATTAAAGTGGGTCAAACTGACCACGTGGTCCAGTTGACAGACGAACAAGAAATAAAAGCCAGGGTGATTATTATTGCCAGTGGAGCAAGATGGAGGCGTCTTGGGGCCCCGGGTGAGGTAGAGTTTACAGGAAAGGGCGTGTCTTATTGTGCTGTGTGTGATGGAAATTTTTTTAAGGATCAAGTGGTTGTTTGCATTGGCGGTGGAGATACTGCTCTGGAAGAATCTCTTTATCTGGCTAAAATTGCTAAAAAAGTGTATCTTATTCACAGAAGAGATAAGTTTAGAGGCACAAAGATTTATCAGGAAAAGGTGTTTGCTCATCCTAAGATAGAAATCATCTGGGATAGTGTGGTAAAAGAATTTAAGGGTCAGGATTTTTTGTCTGCTGTTCGGATCAAAAACTTAAAGACAGGCGAAGAGCAGGATTTGAGCGTGAATGGAGCCTTTGTTTTTGTGGGAATGGATCCTAATACAGATTTTGTGCCCCCACAGATAAAACTTGATGCGCGTGGTTTTATTGTAACTAATGACGAAATGAGAACAGAGGTTCCTGGCATTTTTGCTGCTGGAGATGTACGGGTCAAGTCTTGTAGGCAGGTGGCCACAGCTGTTGGGGATGGGGCTTGTGCAGGGTATAATGCTTCTATTTATCTGGAACAATTAAATGAATAAGTTTAGACTTAAAATTTTAGTTTTGATTTTGTGTTTTTGTCTTTCTGGATGTGGGGTAATAGATTATTTCTTTTTAAAGCCGCCAGAAGATACTGCTCAGGAATTAGCTGAAGCAGGTTATGAGGCCCTTCAACAAAAAAATTATGATGCAGCCATTGAATATTTTTCCAAACTAAAAGATCGTTATCCCTTTTCTCCTTATACTCCAAAAGCCGAAGTGAGTTTAGGGGATGCTTATTTTCTAAATGGGGACTATAAAGCTGCCGTGGAAGTGTATAAAGAATTTGAATCTCTTCATCCCCGTCATGAGGCTATCCCTTATGTGCTTTTTAAAATAGGCCTGGCAGATTTTAAACAGTTTGAGACAGTGGATAAGCCTTATACCTCGGTTAAGGAGGCTTTGTCTTATTTTAGGAGACTCATAGAAACTTATCCTCAAAGTAAATATAGTATTTTGGCGAAAAAATACCTAAGAAAATGCCGTTTGCTTATGGCAGAACACGAACTTTTTGTGGCCGATTTTTACTTTAAAACAGAACGCTATTTAGCTGCCTGGAAACGGTATTCTTATGTGGAAAAAAATTATTCAGATCTTCCAGAAGTATTAGATTACGTTAAAGTGCGAAAAGATTTGGCTTATCTAAAGTATCAGGAGCAAAGAGGAGAAAAAATCAGAGAAAAAGAACAGGGGTCGTGGAAAGAATGGTTTGATTGGTTGTAAATGTTTTGTAAGTAAACTGGAGAACTTTGAGTTTAGCACAAAATGTATATTCTGGTCCTCTCCCCCCTCTTAATTTAATATTTCTTAAGGATCTTAAATAAAGGACATTCCCATGTGGGAAGATTTTTTTGAACAGCATGTAATACAGGATGAGTTGTTAGCTAAAGCCTACTCTAAAACAGATCCTAGACAACGGAGTTTTTTTAAATCTCAGATTGCAGATTTAATAAATTTTTATAATTTATCTTTTTGGACAAAAAAAAAAGAACAAATTTTTTTCCCCAACACCATTCTTACTATTCAACATTCTCTTCAAGATAAAGTTTTATGTTTGATTTATCCTGAATTTTTGGCAGCCAATCAAATATTGGCCCTGCTTATCCCCTTTTTGTGTTTTGGCCTAAAGAGAGTCGGGGTGATTTTTGTAGGAAAAATAAATTTTGTCAGACGCTATTATTTGCTGACTGCTTTAGAGTTGGCTGGTATATCTTATTTGGCCTGTACCTCTATTCAGGAAACCAAAAAATTTATTTTTAGCGAGCAAATAAAGAATGTGTATTTATTTGGTTTTGGGCCGAGAAAAAAGGTTTTTGCAGGAGTGGATTATGTCTGGCAGGTGCCTGAATTGAAAAAAGGAATTATTTTAGAGACAAATGACCTAGATAAGCAGGAAGTTTTTGGATCCCATCCCCATTTTACGTTTTCTTTTGTCCAAGATTTAAAAGAATTAGAATTAAAAATAAAAAAAGAACTTTTTGACCTTATTATCGGAGCAGAGGAGTTATATCCCGGTAGTTTGGTCCTTGGGAAAGGCAAAGAAACCAGTTGGATTTGGCCTGGAGTTGAGAGGTTGCTTCCCTGGAATGTGAGTATGGTTTTAGGGGGTAAGAATTGTCAGTAGGTCAAGATAAATATTTACAGCAAATCCGCAATATAGGCATTATTGCTCATATTGATGCTGGCAAAACAACATTAACTGAAAGAATTCTTTTTTATTCCCAAAAGATTCATCGTATGGGAGAGGTGCACGAAGGTACAGCCACCATGGATTATTTACCTCAAGAACAAGAACGAGGTATAACCATAACCTCTGCCTGTACAACTTTGGAATGGAACAAGAACACGCTTAATCTGATAGATACTCCTGGACATGTAGATTTTACCATAGAAGTGGAGAGAGCTCTTCGAGTGTTAGACGGTGTGGTGGCTGTGTTTTGCGGGGTTGGCGGGGTAGAGCCCCAAAGTGAGACTGTGTGGCGTCAATCTGAACATTATAAAATCCCTAAATTGGCCTTTATAAATAAGATGGATAGGCCTGGAGCTGATTTTGATGTTGTTTTAAATGCTATGCGCAAAAAGTTACAGGCCAATCCTGTAGTGGTTCAAGCCCCTCTTGGCAGCGGGGATGAATTGCGAGGAATATTGGATATTTTACGAAAAAGAAAACTTGTTTTTCATCAAGAAACTCAAGGCAAGACTTTTGACGTCCTTGCTCTGTTACCAGAAGAGCAGACAATAGTGGATAGATATAGAGCAGATCTTTTAGAAAAATTGGCTGATTTTGACGAAGTCATTTTGGAAAAATATCTTCAAGGAGAGGAGATACCTTTAGCTCACCTAAAAATGGTTTTGCGGAGGCTCACTCTGGCTGGAAAAGTGGTTCCGGTTTTAGGTGGATCAGCTCTAAAAAATGTTGGGATCCAACCTGTTTTGGATGCAGTGGTGGATTTTTTGCCTTCTCCTCTAGACGTTCCTCAATTGGAGGGAAAATGTCCTCTTACAGGAAAGAAAAAATTTTTCCCCATATCAAGTAGATCCCCTTTGTCTGCTTTGGTCTTTAAAATCAGCCTGGAAACAGGAAGAAGATTGGTTTTAGTACGGATTTATTCTGGGAGTATAAAACCAGGAGACGTGGTTTATAATGTTAGCCAGCAAAAGCAGGAAAAAATTGCCAGAATGTTTAAATTGCATGCCAATAGAAAGGAAAAACTAGATCAAGCTAGAGCAGGAGAAATCGTGGCTTTGGCTGGTTTAAAGTTTGCCAAAACAGGCGATACCCTATGTCAACCAGAAGACCCTATTTTGTTAGAAAAGATAGAAGAATATAAGCCCGTTATTTCTCTGGCCTTAGAGCCCCAAAACGCATCTGAAGAAGAAAAAATGGCTGAAGTATTGGAAAGGTTTTTGCAGGAAGATCCTACTTTAAAGATGGGAAGAGACGAAAATACAGGACAATTTATTCTTTCTGGCATGGGTGAATTACACCTGGAAGTTGTTTTAAATAGGATGAACAAAGAATACGGTCTTCAGTTTAGAGCAGGCAAGCCTCAGGTAATTTACTTAGAAACCATCACCCAAAAGGCAGAAGCTGAAGCAGATTTTACGAAGGTGCTGGGAGATAAATTGCATGCTGGATGGGTGAGGTTGAGTATAGCTCCTGTAGGTAGAGGACAAGGGATAGATGTAAAATTTGCTCTGGATAAGACGAAATTTGACGAAAAGATTTTAGAGAGTGTAGTTCAGAGTATTAACGACAGTTTAAGTACAGGCCCTATAAAAGGCTATCCTGTTTGTGATGTTCAGGTAGTGGTAGAAGAATTGAGAACTCAAGAAGGAAGTAGTGAGATTGGCTTTAGAATGGCAGCTATTCAGGCTTTAAAATTGGCTTTAGAAAAGGCTAAGCCTGTTTTATTAGAACCTCTTATGTGGCTTGAAATCTATACCCCAGAAGAATTTTTAGGCGAATGTATTCACTTAATAAATAGTAAAAAAGGTAAAATAGAGGCTATATCAGAAAAAGTAGGAGTCAAGGTGATTCAAAGTATAGCTCCGTTGGAAAACTTATTTGGCTTTTCCACTGCCCTTCGCTCTGCAACTCAAGGACGAGCTAATGTTACAATGAGGTTCTATAAATTTGATAAGTTATCCTAAAGCTCCAACTGAAAAAATTATTTTAAATAGTTAACTACACGTTCAACGAAAAAATAAAAAAATAATAATTTAAATTAGTAACTTGACAATTTAATCAAAAAAAACAAGATAGGGTTTTGCAGTTGCATCTTTAAAAGATTTTTTTTAGACTTAGCAATAAAAATTTTTTTAATTATCTTACCTGTAAAATAGAGAATTAAATACTTAACATTAATTGGGATAAGAAGAGTAGATCCTCTTAGATTTAATAAAATTGAAAAACAGTTGCTAAAAATTAAATTTTGGCTTATTAATTATATAAAATTGTTTTTACGGGAGTTTTGATTGACCCTAAAAGGAGGAGGTAAGTATGGTTACAATGAAGAAAATTCTTTGTGCAGTAGATTTTTCAGATATTAGTCCAAAGGTTGCTGAATATGCCAAAACTTTGGCTCAGGCCTTTGACGGAGATGTAGTAGCGTTATATGTAGCGCCTGCTCTAACTCAGTATGTAGGATTTCATATCCCTGCTGGCTCTATAGAAAGTTTTGTAGGAGAGATCGTATCTGGAGCAGAAAAAACTATGGACGTATTTGTGGAAGAAAATTTTGAAAATATTACAGCCAAAGGCGTAGTTTGTACTGGAGATGCAGCAGAAGAGATTGTTAATTTTGCTCAGAAGGAAGGTGTGGACATTATAGTCATGGGAACGCATGGCCGAAAGGGAATTGATAGACTTTTATTTGGTTCTGTGGCTGAAAAAGTGGTAAAGACGTCCAAAATTCCTGTTCTTACTGTTCGTCCTGATTAGGATAAATGTAGTAAAAATTCATAGCAAGAGTAAGAATTTGTGTGGGGACTGCGTGTTAGAATAATTAGATGTTGAAAGTGGGCAGAGATATTTTTTAGAGGCGAAAATCAATTATAAGTGTAAGTCAGATCGTAAATAGTTGTAAATTTTTTCGTGTTGAGATGTGGGGGTAAATATTTAGATCCCAGGCTCTAAAATGTTTTGAGGCATTAGATTTGAGTAGAAACCGCCTAGATTTTTTAATAAGGGAGATTTTATTATTGTGTTTGGCAAGAAGATTAGTGTTGGTCTGGATTTAGGCGATAGATGGATTAAATTGGTTGCTTTGACTAAATCAGGTAGTAGCATTTCCCTTTTTCGAGTGGGTCGTTTTTTGGTTTCTAATCAGGATAAAAAAGATGATCTGGCAGGGAAACTAAAATTATTTTTTCAGACAATGGATTTAAAGCGTGTTAAAGTTATTAGTTCTGTTGGACAATCCGTTATAATAAAGAGAGTAACTTTTCAAGCTGGAGATGAAGAAGAATTAGGAGAAGTTGTTTCTCAACAAGCAAAAGAGCACATCCCTTTTGACATTCAAGATATCATCTTAGATTATCACATCATAAGTAAAATAGAGGATAAAAAAGAGTTTGAAGTCTATTTAGTTGCTTGTAAGAAGGAATATATAAATGCTCGTGTGAAGTTATTTGAAAAGGCTGGTCTAAATATTACGTGTTTGGATGTAGATGTGTTTGCTTTTGTAAATGCTTTTGAGTTTAATTATCCTAGAGAATCCAAAAAAGCAGTATATTTGTTGGATATAGGGGAGAAGCGTAGTTTTTTTGGTTTGTATTATAGAGGAGATCTAATCGCTTTTAGAGATCTGGATTTTGGGGGATCTAAGTTGACAGGTGTAATCGCTTCAACTTTAAATATATCTTTTGAAGAAGCTGAACAGGTAAAAATGAATAAAGATATAGGATTAAGTTTGGAACAGGAAAAAGATGTTCTTCAGAGGTTAGAGTCTGAGGTGCAAAGTTGGGTTTTAGAATTAAAGAAAATGGTGAGTTTTTATAAAACTACGTACCCTCCAGCTAAAGATGTTTCTACCTTGTTTTTGGCTGGGGGGTGTTCTTTTGCTTTGAGCCAAAAAGATCTGTTTGCAGATGCGTTTGACGTATCTGTAGAATATTTAGATCCGTGGTTTAATATAAAAAAAGAAGTTAAATCTTTTGATTATAGTTATTTAAAAGCAGTTAAAACTCAAATGGTAACAGCTACAGGTCTTGCTTTGCGAGGATTAATTTAGTGTTTAGGGTTAATCTATTACAAATCAAAAAAAAGAAAAAATTTGCCTTTATAAAATTAGATTTTTGGGTTTTTATTGTAGTTTTTGTTTGCAGTGTAGGGATTAGTCTTGGAGTCTGGATGTTGATGGAGAAGAACATTACGGTCTTAGAAAATATTAAAAACAAAAAATTATCTCAATATAATTCTTTACAAAAAAAAATTTATAAAGTTAAAAATTTAGAAAAAACTATAAAAGAATTGCAAAATAGAATAGCTGTAATTAAAAAGATCAGGCAAAAACAAAATTTACCTATTATTTATATTGACGAAATTGTCTCTGCCATTCCTGAAAATAAGTTGTGGTTTACTTTTTTTGACCTTTCAAGTGGTGGTAAGGTAAACTTGAGAGGTATTGCTTTGGATAATCAGGCTTTGGCCTTTTATATCGACAGATTAAAAAAAGCAGCTCACGTAAAGCAGGTGGAGATTTTGCTGACCAATAGAAAAAGAGTAGGCAAGTACGAGTTTGTGGAATTTAATTGTGTAGTTAATATGGGGAAAAAGTCTTAACCGATGGATAATATTCTAGAGTTGCTAAAAAAATTTTTTTCCCTGTCCCTAAAGAAACGATGTTTAATTTATGGGGGAATAGTGCTCGTTTTTGTGGGGTTAGTTGGTTATTTTGGGGTGTATTCTTCTTATGAAAAACAGGTAGAACTCTCCAAGCAGATCCAAAATTTAGAAAAAAATATAGCCAAGCTTAGGGTAACTGCATCTAGATTAAAGAAAGTTCAAAAAGATAGAGATTCTTATCAAAAACAATTTATTTTAGCCAAGACTTTGCTACCAGAAGATGCTAGAGCACTGGAAAAGCTTTTAGCGTCTTTTGAAAAAAAAGGTATAGAAAAAGGTATAGAGTTTATGTATTTTAGGCCTCTTGGTGAGACCAAATATGATTTTTATGCAGCCAGACAGGTGCAAATTCGGGTATTAGGTTCTTTTCATAATATTGTTAGCTACTTAGATGGATTGACGAGCTTGCCTCGATTGGTGAGTTTACAACATATTAAATTCCTCCCTCAGGGTAGTCAAAATGGGATAAGTCACGTTTTAGCAGATTGTAATTTACAAGTTTATAGAGCATTAACAGAGGCTGAAATGGCCGCTAAAAAACGCGGTAAAAAAAAGAAGCGATAATGTTAGGTTAGTTTACAAAGTAGATTGAGATTAATGGAGAGGTTAGATCTGACAGACATTTAGTAATGGGAGGAAGTGTTTGGTTTTCTAAAGAAAACTATCGTTGGATTAGTGTTTATTTCTTAAATATCTACAAAAAAAATCTAGCTCATAGGCCTTAGTTAAATGGGGAAGATGGATAATTTTATTGGAAGTGTAAATTTTAATTGGTTGGGGATTATTAGAAAGTTGTGGAGTGTTTTTTTTATTAGTTGTATTGTTTGGAATTATTTTTGTCTGGCAGGGGGCTTGGTGTGGGCTAAAAGTGGAAAGGCAGAACCTGTTTTACAGTCAACTAACTTACCTGACTGGTTAAAACCTCCTGTTTATCATTATGATCCGAAAGGTAAAGTGGACCCTTTTGTCCCTTTTGTAGATAGGGTGAACAGAGCTTTTAATAGGTCCCAAAAGAGACATTTAACTCCTTTAGAAAGAATTGATGTTACTCAGTTGAGGTTAGAAGGCATCTTGTGGTCATCTGATCCTCATTTAACTCGAGCAGTAGTAGAATTGCCGGATGGAAAGTGTTTTATTCTAAAACAGGGCACTGTTGTGGGGCAAAACGATGGTAGAGTGATAAAAATTACTCCAGATAAAGTTATTGTAAAGGAAAAGGTTATGGACATTTTTGGAAATTTAAAGAACAGAGAAGTCATATTAAAACTTCACTCCAAACAAGGAGAAGAAGGATGAGAAGGCTGGTAATTTGGGTCTTTGTTTTGAGTTTGCTTGGGGGATGTGCTTATCAGAAGAAAACAGTTTCTAATTTATCTTCACAGGTAGAGGCTGTTTCTGTTGAGAAAAAAGAAAAGGCTTTTATAAAACTCGTTTCTCAAAAAAATGGTGTAGTTATTGATATCCCCAATATATTTAATGTAGATGTAGATTATTTTATGCAGGATAAAGAATTTGTCTTCTATTTTAGTCCATATTATCCAAAAGTTGGTTTGCCAACTCCAGAAGGAATTGTTCAAAAAATATTTTATCTTCCGTCTAATGGTACAAAGGCCAAAAGTTTGCACATCGTTTTAAAACAACCATGTCAGTTTCTTGTCTCTAAAAATGAGTCTAAACAAAATTTACATATAATGTTTGTTCCTAGAACAGAAAATAAGCCTTTAGAGCTAAAAAGATATAGTCAGCAGGAGATAAATAAGATTGAGTTTTTTAAAAATAAAAAAGGGAATTTAATTGTTTTATTTAATACTAATCAAGTATTAGATGTGTTACCTTTAGCCTCTAAAGCAGGTCAGATGGAGTTAGAACTGCGAGGAATAAATGTTTCGCCTGAGTATGAAAAGATATTTGTTTTGGATAAGTTTAACACCCAAATTAAAAAGGTGTTTTTTCAAAATAAGGGAAAAGATTTAGATCTAAAATTGTTAACTTTGTCCAAGGTTCCTTTTTATGTGGATATTATTCAAGGTAAGTCTGCTTTGGTTTTTCTTACTTCTGACAATTTTAAGCTGGCTAATCTCTCTAAGCCAAAAAAAACAGTAAACGCTACAAAAGTAGAGGAAGAGACAGAAGAGAACATTCCAGAGTTAAATACTATTTTGCCGGGTATGAAAAAACACTATACAGGTAAAAAGATCTCTATAAACTTACAGGATGCAGACGTGGAACATGTTATACGACTGATACTGTCTATCACTAATTATAATGTGATTATCGATGATGACGTGCAGGGTAAAATCTCTCTGGATCTAAAAAATATTCCCTGGGATCAAGCCCTTGATTTGGTTTTGTTACAGAAAAATTTAGGTATGGTAAAACAGGGCAATATTATACGCATTGCCACTCAAGCTAAGTTGCGTCAAGAAAGAGAAGCCATAAGAAGGGCCAGAGAAGAGGCCAAGCAGGCCAGGGAAAGTATGAAACAGCTTGCCCCTTTAAAAAGAGAGTATATTCAGATAAATTATTCAACAGTTGCAGATATTGCCTCTAAAGTAAAGCAGTTTTTGTCTAATAGAGGTAAAGTCACAGCAGACGAACGCACCAATCAATTGATTGTAGAAGATACAGAAGACAATCTGAAAATTATTAATGGAGTGATAAAACGACTGGACAGGCCAGAAAAACAGGTCTTGATAGAAGCTAGGATTGTATATGTGACCGATGAATTTACTAGGTCCTTGGGGCTAAAGTGGGGGCCCCTTAAGTATGCGCCAGGACAATATACTGGAAATTATATCTATAAATATTATAACGATGATACAAATACAAATTATTCCAAATATGATTTGTCAGGACAGGTAAATTTACCTCCATCAGATAATTCTCCTTTGTCTCAACTACAAGGTTCAGTTGCTTTTTTGAGTGGAAAAGATTTATTTACTCTGGATGCAGAATTAAAATTGGCTGAGACTCAAAATTTAGCCAAAACCGTATCTACGCCCAGAATCGTTACTCTAAATAATCAGGCGGCAGAGATTACTCAAGGTTCTAAGATTGCAGTACAAACAGAATCTTCTAGTGGGGGTACCACTGTAGAATACAAAGATGCTGTGTTAAAATTAAAAGTAACCCCTCATATAACTCCAGATAAAAAAATAATTTTGTCTTTGGATATTTCAGATGATACCCCTAAAGGGGAAAACGGAGATATCGAGACTAAAACTGTTAAGACTAAATTAGTAGTAGCAGATGGAGAGACCATTGTGCTTGGTGGAGTGAGGAAGATTACTACTAACAACAACCAGAATAGGGTTCCTGGATTGCATAAAATACCTATTTTAGGCTGGCTGTTTAAAGATGATTATAAGAGCGTTAGCAAGCAGGAATTATTAATTTTTATTAGACCAAAGATTTTGGAAAATAGGTTTTAAGATGCAACAATTTATACGTAAACATTTACTTGCTTTTAAGGCCTATGAACCAGGTCTGAGTATAGAGGAAATCCAAGCTAAATATAATCTAGGTAAAATTATCAAACTGGCTAGCAATGAAAATCCTTTGGGCACATCTCCCTGTGTGATACAGGTGTTAAAAAATTATCTGCCCTATGCCTTTAGATATCCTAGAGAAGGAAATGTGGCCTTAAAAAAAGAATTGGCCAAGTTTTTAAGCGTCCCAGAGGCCAATATCGTTATTGGCAATGGTTCGGATGAAATTATAGATCTTTTGATACGCCTTTTAGTAGAGCCAGGTGAAAATAGTATTTTAACTTTTCGTCCTTGTTTTAGTATTTATAAAACTCAGGCCCGCGTACATAAAGCTACTTTGAAGCAGGTTCCTTTAAATAAAGATTTTTCTTTTAATTTAGACGAGTTACTAAATCAGATTGATGCTACAACCAGGCTAATTTTTATTACCAATCCAGATAATCCCTCTGGATATGCCGTTGAAAAGCAGGTTTTACAAGACTTTGCCCAGGAGCTCCCTCCAGGATGTTTTTTGGTTATAGATGAAGCGTATATTGATTTTGCCGATCCTCTGGAGCATTATTCTTTTATTCAGGAATTTTCAGCTTATCCTCAGGTAATTTTTTTACGAACGTTTTCCAAATTATTTGGTCTAGCTGGATTGCGTTTGGGATATGCCGTGTTAAATGAGGATCTGGCAGATTATTTCTGGCGAATACGTTTGCCTTTTAGTGTAAATATTTTGGCCGAAAAAGCAGGTCTTGCTGCTTTGCAAGATACGTTTTTTTATCAGGAAACCAGAAGGGTTGTTTTAGAGGGAAGAAAATTTTTAAGTACAAAACTTCAAGAATTAGGCTGTGAAGTATTTCCCTCTCAAGCTAATTTTATTTTATTTAAGCCCCCAATTGAGGCCAAAGACGTGTTTGATTATTTGTTAAAAAAAGGGCTTATTATTAGACGGCTTACCTCTTATGGACTTCCAGATTTTTTGCGAGTTAGTGTGGGCACAGAAGAAGAAAATAAGATTTTTCTAACTTATTTGCAGGAGATTTTAGGTGACAGATGATCGTCTGCTTATCACTATAGATGGGCCTGCTGGAGTGGGGAAGACCACTTTAGCCAAAAAATTGGCTTCTTATTTAAACATTGCTTATCTGGATACTGGGGCTATGTTTAGAGGATTAGCTTATTGCCTGGGAAAGACCAGTCTTAATTGGACAGAGAATGAGTTAGAACAGCGTTTGGCAGGGCTTAGCTTTGATTTGATTGTTAGGGATGGTAATTTTGTCTTAACCTTAAATCAAAAGGTGTTGGGAGATGAGATTAGGAGTGAAGAAATTGGTTTTTTAGCTTCAACTTTGGGGACCAAACCTGTTATTCGAAATTTTTTAAAACAAGAACAAAGAAAAATAGGGGCAAAGTATCCTCTGGTGGCCGAAGGTAGGGATATGGGATCTTGCGTGTTTCCTGATGCTAGATATAAATTTTTTTTAGATGCAGATGTTAGTGTGAGGGCCAAAAGACGGGTTTTGCAATTGGAAGAAAAGGGAATGCAAGTTGATTTTAAAAGTATTTTAGATGCCCTGCGAAAAAGGGATTTTCAAGATAGAAACAGAAAAATAGCTCCTTTAAAACCAGCTAAAGATGCTGTTATTATTGATACCACGCATTTGAGTGCGGAGGAAGTTTTTGATATTTTAAAAAATAAGATAACTAGAGGGAGCTAAATGAAAAGGTTATCTCTTGGTATTATTGGAGTGGGACATCTGGGAGAAATCCATACCAGATTGGCCAAGCAAATTGATCTGGTTCAGCTAATAGGCATATACGATACCAATTTAAAACGGGCTGAAGAAATATCTAAAAAATACGAGGTAAGTTTGTTTCGTTCTTTAGAAGAACTTTTGGATAAAGTAGAAGCTGTGTCTATTGTAGTGCCTACGGAAAGTCATTTTGAAGTGGCTAAACTTGCCCTTGAAAAGAACAAACACGTATTTATTGAAAAACCCATTACTTCTTCTAGTGAGCAAGCAGAGCAGTTAATAAAAATTGCTAAGGAAAAAAGGCTTAAAATTCAGGTGGGACACATAGAGAGGTTTAATCCTGCGTTTTTGGCTTTAAAGGCATTTGAGCTAGAACCTTTGTTTATTGAAGGACATCGTTTAAGTAAATTTAATCCGCGGGGCACGGATGTTAGCGTGATTTTTGATTTAATGATTCACGATATTGATCTAGTGTTACAACTAGTTCCTTACCCCATAAAATCGATAGATGCCTGTGGAGTAAAAGTGGTTTCTGAGAGTGAAGACATTGCCAATGCCAGGATAGTGTTTGAAAATGGAAGTGTAGCTAATTTGACAGCTAGTAGAATTTCTTTAAAGGACATGCGAAAGTTGAGGCTTTTTCAAAGACATTCTTATATTTCCATTGATTTTTTAAATAAAAAAACAGAGCTTTTTATTTTAAAAGATGGGAATAATGTGCCTGAAGGGGGCATACCTTTTCAGATTGGCCCAGAAGATAATCGAAAAGAAATCGTGTATTTTTCTCCAGCAGGTGGGGACATCAACCCTTTGAAAGAAGAACTTTTTTTATTTGCCAAAGCCGTTTTAGAAGACCGAAAAGTTCCTGTAGATGCGGAGCAGGGTCTAAAAAATCTTAAAGTAGCAGAGCAAATTGTAGAACAGTTGCGCCATCCATAACTTATTAAAGTTAAAAATTTCATTTGTATGTCTTTTGATTTTCTTATTTATACTTTTCCTGTTTCTGGGGTTACAACAAATCTGTTGTATCCACCATTTATTATGTTTGTAATTTCTCTATTTACCTCTACTGCTGGCGTTTCTGGAGCTTTTGCTTTACTTCCTTTGCAAATAAGTGTGTTTGGATATACTTCTCCTGGAGTAAGTGCTACAAATTTTGTCTATAATATAGTAGCTATTCCAGCAGGGGTTATAAAGTACATAAAAGATAGATTATTGTCTAAGTCTCTTTTAATTTTGTTAATTGTTGGCACTACACCTGGAATATTTTTAGGTTATTACATTAGGGTGATTTATCTGCTTGATCCTGCCAAATTCAAGATTTTTGTAGGTTGCGTTTTGCTTTATCTTGGGGCACGTGTTTTTCAAAGTGGCTTAGTTGAATATAGAAAAAGAATTTTTGTTTCTCTCCAGAAAAGCACATGTTCTGCTATCCAACAAGAACGCATGGGTTTTTTAAAAACTACTATCTTTTTAGATAGCGGAGAAAAGGTTTCTTTTTCAAATGTAACCGTTTTTATACCAGCTTTTATAAGCGGGATTATAGGGGGAGCTTATGGTATTGGAGGTGGGGCCATAATGTCTCCCTTTTGTATTGCTGTGTTGGGGTTGCCTGTTTATGTGGTTGCAGGAGCTACCCTTGCCTCTACCTGGACCAGCTCTCTGATTTCTGTGCTTATTTACGCTTTTGGACCTCTGGTAGGTCATAATCTTCAAACTTCTCCTGATTGGCAGCTTGGGTTGCTTTTTGGTCTTGGTGGTATGGGTGGCATTTATATAGGAGCAAGGTTGCAAAAAATTATTCGTCCTTTTATTATAAAGGTAATTTTAGGTTTGGTTGTTTTAAGTGTTGCTTTAAAATATCTAGTTTTTTCCTTGATTTAAGTTACTTCTAGCAAGACTTTTTTAAGATAAACAATTTCATCTCTTAGTTTTGCTGCCTCTTCAAATTCTAGGTTTTTGGCACAATTTTTCATTTGTTTTTCTAATTTTTTTATTTCTTTTTCCAGTTTGTGTGGGGGTAGCATGTAGGGGTTGGAGATTTTAGATGAAGACTTTGTTTTTGATGTTTGTTTTTTTCCTAAATTAACCAGAGGGTGCTTTTTGTGTTTTTTTATGGTTATAGGTGTTTTGTTATATTTTTGGTTGAATTCCAATTGCATTGTGCGGCGTCTTTTGGTTTCTTTTATGGCCTGCTCCATGGCCGGAGTGATTTTATCCGCGTACATTATAACCTTTCCTTCCAGATTGCGGGCCGCTCTACCAAATATTTGGATTAAAGATCTTGCAGAGCGCAAAAAACCTTCTTTATCCGCATCTAGGATAATAATTAGAGCTACTTCCGGTAAATCTAGGCCT
Source organism: Desulfonauticus sp. (assembly GCA_030950395.1). Lineage (GTDB taxonomy): Bacteria > Desulfobacterota > Desulfovibrionia > Desulfovibrionales > Desulfonatronovibrionaceae > Desulfonauticus. The sequence goes on from JAUZRP010000040.1 coordinate 57,735, forward strand.
TCTCTGAGAAGGTTTATGCCAATTAGGATGTCAAATTCATCTTGCCTTAGGCCTTGAATTAAATTTATCCTTTCTAGAGTGTCTATTTCTGAATGCATGTATTTGGCCTTTAGGCCCCTTTCTGCTAAAAATTCACTTAGATCTTCGGCCAATCTTTTGGTCAGAGTGGTAATTAAGACTTTTTGTTTTTTTTCTACCCGTTGCACGCATTCTGAGATAAGATCAGGAATTTGATTATGAGTAGGCCGCACTTCTACCTCAGGATCCACTAGATAAGTGGGTCTAATAATTTGCTCTACAATATGAGGTTTTGATCTTTGGACCTCCCAGTCTCCTGGAGTGGCAGATACGTAGATACACTGATTGACAGCTTTTAAAAATTCTTCAAAGTTTAACGGCCTATTATCTAGAGCTGAGGGTAAGCGAAAGCCAAAGTCCACAAGAGTCTGTTTGCGGGCCCTATCTCCATTGTACATTCCTCTAATTTGAGGTATGGTAATATGGGATTCATCTATAAATAAAATAAAATCGTGAGGGAAATAATTTAATAAACAGGCAGGAGGTTCTCCTGGTGCTCTGCCGTCTAGGTGTCTGGAATAATTTTCTATGCCTTTACAATACCCTAATTCTTCTATCATTTCTAGGTCGAATAGGGTCCTTTGCTCTAGACGTTTTGCTTCTATTAGTTTGTTTTGACTGTGAAAGTATTGTAAACGTTCAAATAGTTCTTTGCGGATGTCATCCATTGCCCGTTTTAGATTGTCGCGATCAGACACATAATGGCTGGCAGGAAAAATAATGGTTTTTTTTAGGCGTTGTTTAACTTCTCCACTTAGGGGATCCACTTGATTTATGCTTTCAATTTCGTCTCCAAAAAATTCTATGCGTAACGAACTATGCTCCATGTAAGCAGGTATGATTTCTAATACGTCTCCTCTTATTCTAAACGTGCCCCGTTTTAGATCGTATTCGTTCCTTTCGTATTGAATTTCTATTAGGCGTTGAATTATATTTTCCATAGATACCATTTGTCCCTGGTGTAAAGGAATAATGAGTTTGGCATAGTATTCAGGTGAACCAAGTCCATAAATGCAGGAAACAGAGGAAACAATAATGACGTCCCTTCTAGTGAGCAGGGCGTGAGTAGCCGCATGTCTTAATTTATCTATTTCTTCGTTAATGGAAGAATCTTTTTCTATGTAAAGGTCTTGATGTGGCAGATAGGCTTCTGGCTGATAATAATCATAATAGCTTACAAAATATTCCACTGCGTTTTCTGGAAAGAGGGATTTAAATTCTGAATAGAGCTGTGCGGCTAAGGTTTTGTTAGGTGCAATGATTAAGGTAGGGCGGTTCACCCGGTAAATTATATTGGCCATGGTAAAGGTTTTGCCAGAGCCTGTTACTCCAAGTAATAACTGATCTTTTACGCCTTTTTCTAAATTTTTGGCTATAAAATCAATGGCCTTAGGTTGATCTCCTCTTGGTTTATAGGAGCTTTTTAATTTAAATTTCATAACTATTCCAATGTCCAAAAATAAATTACCAATTTGGCAAATGTTTGGCTAAAAATTTTATTTTGTCAAATAGGTGTTTTTGGGTTAGATTCCAAGTTGGGGGCTTAAATGAGAAAAAGGATAAATTTTCAAGATTTGGAAAAAGCAAAAAATATCTTTCAGTTAGGGGATAAGGCTTGTATTCAAGAAATTAAACAGCGTTATTATGCCTTGTTAAAAAAATGGCATCCAGATAAGTGTTCCCAATCCAAGACTAAAGCTCTAGAAATGACTCAAAAGATTGTAGAGGCTTACAAATTATTGATAGCTTATTGTGAGCAATATGCCATACCTTTAAACAAACAGGAAATAAAAGAAGATTTTTTAGATCCAGAAGAGTGGTGGCGTCAAAGATTTGGAGAGGATCCTTTATGGGGGACAGCAAAGGATATCAAAGCTAAAAAATAAAATTTTTTAGCCAGTAAAGTAGGGGGGAGTTAGGAAGGATACTTAGTTTTTAGCAAATAGTTTCTGGTAGATGTGATAGGTATTTTGATAAAAATGTTGCTCTGTAAGACGGGTTTTAAAAGTATTTTGTTCTTTTTGAAGGATGGATAGTAAAAAATTTTTATCCAGGCATTGTTGAATTTTTTGGGCTAGTTGAAGAGGGTTGTTGGGTTCAACCAGAGCCTCTTTAGGAAGGATATCTGGCAAGACTCCTACTTTTGTGCCAATAACAGGGATATTACAGGCCATCATTTCCAGTCCCGCTCTAATAATAGTTTCTGAATACAAAGATGCAATTACCCCCAGATCCAGGGCATTGATATAATTTTTGGGGTTAGATACTTTTCCCGTAATTATAGAAATATGGCTTAGATTATACTTTTTTAGCCAGTTCTTGATAGTGTTTTCATGCAGAGCAGTGCTAAAACCTATTAACACAAGGCGCAGGTGATGAAGTTTTTGTTTGTGATAGAGATGGGCTATGGCCTGAATGAGTTGTTTTTGTCCCTTTACCCTGTCAAATCTCCCTAATAATCCCACACCAAAACAATTTTTATCCCAATTTAATTTAGCTCTTAGATGTTGTCTTGCCTCTGGATCTGGATAAAAACGTCTTGTATCAACTCCTCCCAATACTAAGTGTAGTTTGGATTTTGGTGTTTTAAAGGATTGTTCAAAATGTTTAAACATTCTGGTATTGGTGGTGATGACGGCATCTGCTATTTTATTGTGTAACCAGAGATTAAAAATGTTTTTTTTAGGCAGTCTTTGATCTCCTCTTGTCCTAACCAATTTAAAGGAATGTATTTTTTTTAATAACCCAAATAGAATAAAGCTTTCTCCTCTGTGGCAATTAATCAGGTCTGGTTTAAAATCAGAGACGAGCTTGTGCAGAGAGTAGAGAGTGTTTAAAACTGTCAGAGGATTGTTGCTAGTTAAGGGTAGGGTTCGGTAAGGCAGATGGCTTTGTTGAACTTTGCTTAAAGTTTGGGTATGGGGTAAGCAGAGCATAAGGACCTCATGGCCGTGTCTAGACAGAAGTTCCCCTAAAAATAAGCCGTACCAGGCAGTGGCATTGAACCAGCGAACATTTATGACTTGAATAATACGCATGTTAGTTTCTGTAATAATCCCCACTTACAATCGGGCTAAGTTTCTTGGTCAGGCTATTGAGTCTGTGCTCAAGCAGACATATACCTGTTTAGAGCTTATTGTCGTAGATGATGGCTCAACAGACAGAACCTGGCAAATAGTAAAACATTTTTCTGATAAACGGATTAAGTATTTTTATCAAGAAAATAAAGGAGTGGCTTGGGCTAGAAATTGGGGTGTAAAAGTGTCTCGAGGCGAATTTATTGCTTTTTTGGATTCTGATGACTTCTGGTTGCCGCAAAAATTAGAGAAACAACTTAGATTTTTGCAGGAAACTGATTTTTTGCTGGTTCAGTGTTTGGAAAAATGGTTTAGACGGGGAAAATTTGTTAATCAAAAAAGAAAACATCTTATGCCTGCTGGTTGGTTTTGGGAAAAGGCTCTGGAGATGTGTTTAATTGGACCTTCCTGTGTACTTTTGAAAAGACAGGTGTTAGATAAGGTAGGAGTTTTTGATGAAACTTTTCCTGCCTGTGAAGATTATGAATTGTGGTTAAGGGTGCTTTTAGACTATCCTGTGGGGCTTGTGCCCGAAGCTCTAGTCGTAAAAAGAGGGGGACATGGAGATCAGCTGTCTAGAAGTATATTGGGATTGGATCTTTACAGAATCTATGCTCTGTTGAAAATTAGAACAAAAATAACTGATCCCTGTTTGCTTTCCAAATTGGATACAGTGTTGACACATAAAGCAAGTTGTTATGTGCAGGGTTGTTTAAAAAGAGGCAAATGGGAGGAAGCTCTCAGAATAAAAGAATTATTACCCTTTAGGATAAATAATGAATAAAAATTCTAAAAAAACTCTTTTTTTATCACTGCTTCAGTTTTTATTTTTTCTAAAAGTTCGCTTAAAACAGAGGTTACGTGTTCTCTAATGTCTCCAGCCACTACGATAAACAATAGATCATCTCCTGGTTTAAATAGGCCTTCTTTAGCTTCCACAATTATTTTAAAAATACCAGGACGTTGTTCAAATTGTTTGACCAGTTGCGCTATTTTGGGATAATCTACTTTTACTTCTAATTGAGAAACAGGATTTTTGTTCTGTCTTGACCAGGCACGCACCACTCCATTGTGGATTAGGATCATGCCTACTTGTTCTGTAAATCCTGGTGCTGTTTTTAATTGGGCTATGGCTTGAGATATGTCCATTGCTTATTTTGAGAAATTAAGCTTATATAAATAAAAAAAAGGCGGATTAAATCCGCCTTTTGTGGATAATATCTTATACACAACCAGTAGGTTTGGGCAAACCAGCCATTTTACAGGCTCCCTTACCAGGTCCAGATGGAAACAATTCGTAGATTTGTTTGAGTTTAAAGCCAGTTACCTTGGACAAAATTCTAACCATGGGAGCAATACCATTCTTTTTGTAGTAGTCTTGCAAGAACTCGATTACCTTTCTATGGTCATCTGTGAGTTCTTTAATACCTTCCTGGTCTTTTACGTATTCTACCCACTCTTCACACCAGTCTTCGAATCTTTGTAAGAAACCATCTTCGTCAACTTCAAATTTTTTACCTTTAAATTCTACAACAGCCATTTTTAACCTCCTTAAAATACTTATTTTTTGGTTGACTCTATACTAAAAGAGCCTTTCCTCTATTAATGCCTGACTTAGTTTCCTAAAATAAGATATTATTTTTTGTCAATGTTTTTTTAAAAAAGATTAACCTGATTGTTTTTTTTTATATCTATTAGAGCTTTTTGAGCAAAGTCAAGAGTTGGATCAAGTTCAAGAGCTTGTTGTAAAAAAAGAGCAGCCTGAAGATTGTGACCTAAATTTTTGTAGCACATTCCAATATTGGCCAGATCTATGGCAGATCCTTTGTCTAATTTTAGGGCTTGTTTAAAATAAATTAGAGCTTGCTCGTATTTTTTTTGTTTGAACAGAGCCACTCCTAGCAGATTGTGATATTCTTTCACCTCTGGACTTAAAGCTATCGCTTCTTTTAAAATTGGGGGGATTTGGGACCAGTTTTTTGTTAAACTCAAGCTATAAGCAAGATAAAATAAACTTAGAGCTCGTTCTTCTCTGGGAGAGGGCAAGATGCAGGCTTGTTGAAAAAATTTTTTAGCTTCTTGGAGTTGGGATGACCTTAGGTAAATCAATCCTTTGAAAAAGGGTATAAAATATTTATCTGGATAAATTTGGGCTATGACCTCTAATTTTTTTAAAGCTAACTTAGGTTCTTCATTTTCTGCTATGCTGCGGCCAATAAATAATCCCAAACAAGCGGCCTTAGTGCGTTCTCGAAATTTTAGTCCTGGGATGATGTTGTAGTTGGCAGGGATTTGTAATTTGGGATGGGTAATGTCTATAGAAAGGGATAAAAAACCTTTGGTTTGTAATTTAGAACTTAATAATTTTAGTTCTTCGTAAATGTCGTCTTGTTCTATAGTAGGGAGTTGGTTAAGGTTTACAGTATTTCCTTGAATAATCCATTTTAATTCCTCTAATGTATTATATTTGGACAAACCAGAGGGTTCATAACTGCTTTTTGTTTCAAAATCCCCGGCCAATTGAGCTACCTCGGTTAAAGCTCTAATGGCTGCTTTAGCAGGTGAAGTAGCGGTACCGGCTGTAAAGACAATTTCACTTTTATGGGGAAAAGTTTTAGGATCGTAGGCTAAAGCAGCTATGGTAGGCACAGGAAAATCAAGGGAAAAGTCTTTGAGCCAGACTTTTATGCCGTTATTGATAAATTTGGTCCAGAGTTGTTTTAAAATAGGATCATTAAAACTGGCAGGATTTAGAGTTGGAACTATTTTTTTTTCATCTTCTATAATAGCACAAACGTGCCTTTCAATTAATTCACAAAGTCCTTGCAAAATAGACTCTTCATAACTGTTGCCAGCAGAGGAGCCGTTGTATTCGTTTAAGAGCTTAAACCAATTAAAAGGCAGATAGATAGTTGTTTCTGTATTTATGTCTAAGGAGGGCACAAATTTCCACTGGACCAGATCAAGTAGAGTGATGGCCTGCTCTTGGTTTAGATCTTCCTGTACGGATCTTAAGATTTCTTCTACGGGTAAAACTTCAGGAAACTTTTTTTTCGCGTCTGTGTACGTTAAAAGTTCAAAATTATAATTCTGTTCAAAATAAAAAAAACTAAACCTCTCTACCAATTCCATTAGAGCAGAGGCCTTGGCCTGAGCAGGAGAAGAACCTTTGCCCATTTGTTTGCGGGAGGGCATTAATTGTTTGGCTCTATGTCCGCAAATGCTCATATAAACAGGGATGCCCAATCTCCCTGTATCTATTCTTTTGAGTTCAAATAAGATTTCAGTGCCAAATTGTTTTAAAATACTAGAGACGTTTTTAACAGTAAATTCCGGAGGACAGGCTTTATCTAGGTCGTTCGTGTAGGATTTGGGACAGGAATGCAATTTAAACATGTTTTTTAGGCGTCAGTCTGTAAATATTGGCTAAAAATTTTTCTTTATCAATATTGTCCTGACTTTTGTATCCAAGAGTTTTTTGTTGAATGTTAAATTCTTTTTGCGCCAGTTTAAAAAAAGAACTTGCTTTTCTCGTATAACTTTGAGCCAGGATAATTTCTGATTTTTGTGCAGGTTTTAGATTGTTAAGAAAAAATTTGACCTGACTTCTATAGTATTTTTCCTGATATAAAACTTCTGAACCTACAATGTAGTCTGCTTTTAGCACTGACTGTGTTTGAGTAAAATCTAAAGCTCTGACAGACACGTTTTGAGAAAGATTATTCTTTAACACGTTGATTTGTATAAATAAAAGCGCATCTTCTTCAATGTCTGAAATAACAACTTTAAACCCTTTTTTGGCCAAAAATAGTCCGCAGATACCAAGCCCTGCTCCTATTTCTAAGACCTGCACCTCACGCTCCAAAGGCAAGTATTTTACCAGAAAATGACTAAGTAAGATAGACGCTGGCCAGATTTTGGCCCAGAAAGGAAGATGTATTTTGTCTTCTGTTTGGGCTAGTTGATCTAGATAGTTTTCAAGGTCTTTGATCTGAGCTAGTTCAATCGTAAGGTTGCCTACTTTGACGGGTTCAAAGGTAAGAGGGTATTTTTGCTCTGCTTTACTTAAAAGTTCGTTTAAAGACATTGATTTAAGTTGGTGCATTGAGGTTTCCTAAACGGGAGAGAAATCTGGAGCGGGAGACGGGATTTGAACCCGCGACTTCAACCTTGGCAAGGTTGCACTCTACCACTGAGTTACTCCCGCTTTTTTAAGGTCTATAACCTGATATTTTATTTAGATAGTTTTTTTGACACAGAGCTAAAAAGTTATGTGGAGGCGGCATCCGGATTTGAACCGGAGAATCGCGATTTTGCAGACCGCTGCCTTACCACTTGGCTATGCCGCCTCTTTGGAGCGGGAGACGGGATTTGAACCCGCGACTTCAACCTTGGCAAGGTTGCACTCTACCACTGAGTTACTCCCGCTCATTTAGGAATTTAATTATTTATATTAGCCTGTTTCAAGTGTCAAGATTTGTTTTGGTATTTTTTTAACAATTTTTCTCTTAGAGCATAGACTTGTTTTGTGATAGATACGTGGTAATTGTGTGGTTTTATTAATCTTTTTACTCCTTTGTCTAGGTGTTCAAGGTCTTTTTCTTTTTGTTTTTGGATGGTTTTTAGGTCTGGAAAGTCGTAAACTATTTGACCATTTTTTTGGATATCTATTTGCAGGAGCTCTATTTTGGCAATATCTTTAGACTGAATGGTTCGAAACACGTTACTATCTTGAGGGTGGAAAATAGTGAATTCTTTGTTATTAAAGGGTAGTTCTTCTGTTTCCAGACAGATTAGATCGACCATGTACTTATTGCGTTTATCTGTGAGGCGATAAGTTTTTTTCTCTCCAGGGATAAGTAGTTTGGACGGAGAGTCAGATATTTTTAGGGCAGGTTCCCAGTCAGAATGTTTTTTGATGGCCGTAAGTTTGTACACTCCGTCTAAGCTGCAACATCCAGCAGAGGTTATAAGGCGAGTTCCTGTGCCAAAGACTAGTTTGGAGATGATTTCTTCTGGAATTATATGGTAGTCATGAGCTTCTTGTTTGATCTGGGTAATAATTTGTTGGATTACTAGCTCGTCCAGTTGGTTGGATAGGATGATCAAGCAATCTTCCAGATGGGCTTTTTTTAGTTCTAAATAACATTGGACAGCTAGATAGGCCAAATCTCCAGAGTCTATGCGAATGCCCAGGGGTTTGTGTCCTTTTTTTTGTAATTTTTGAAAAATTTTAATGGCGTTGGGCAGGCCACTTTCTAAGGTGTTAATCGTATCGATTAGTAAGATGCAGTCATCTGGAAAGATCTGAGCAAAGGCCTCAAAGGCTTGTTCTTCTGAGTATCCCAGGGCCATAAAAGCTTGCACTAGGCTATGGGCGTGGGTTCCTTTGGGTGGCAGATTGAGAATGGACGAGGTGCCCACGTTGGAAGAAAATTCTACTCCTCCAATAAGAGCAGCTCTGGTACCTGCATTTCCTCCTAGCCATTGGGCTCTTCTAAGTCCAAAGTCCATTACTGTTTGTCCCCAAGCAGCTTCTTTTATTCTAGCTGCTTTAGTGGCAATAAGAGTTTGATAGTTTAAGGTGTTTAAAAGCGGCGTTTCTATTAGTTGAGCCAGGGCAAAAGGGCCTTTTACGGTAACCAGAGGCACGTAAGGGTGCACTGCTCTGCCTTCTGGTATAGCTTTGATTTCTAATTCTCTAAAGTCAATTTGGGCTAGCCAGTCTAAGAAAGCTGGAGAAAATAACGGCTTTTTGTTGCGAGAAGTTAAAGTTTTTAAATAGTCTAAGTCTTTTGGAGTTGGTTTGGCTCTATTTAACCATTGAAAAAAAGTTTCCAGCCCCGCAAAAATGCAAAATCCTGCCTGATGTTGACCATAGTTGGGATAGGACCTGAAAAAATATTCAAATTGCGCCTCTAACAGGTGGAGGTCGTAATTAAAATATACCTGAGCCATGGTGAGCTGGTAAAAGTCAGTAAATAAAAAACCTTGAGTAATGGGAGAAAACAGACTCACTAGAAGTTTACCTCCTTGCTGAAGATTATTTTAATTCCCCGGGACTTCAGGTCTTGAATTGTTTTTTGTTCGTCTTCTGGTTGTAAGTTTACAGCCTTGCATCCGTCCAGGATGACGAATGTCTGGTAACCTAAATTTAGGGCGTCAATAGCTGTAAATTTGACACAATAATCTGTGGCCAGACCCACTAGATAAACGTGAGTAATTTGGTTAGATTTTAAAACATCGTCCAGTTCTGTGTTCTTGAGTTTAGCATTGTCAAAAAAGCCACTATAACTATCAATGTGGGGATCTGTGCCTTTAAAAACAATTTTGTGAATTTTATTGGCTTTAAGGTTGGGATGAAATTCAGCCCCCCAGGTGTTTTGAATACAGTGATCTGGCCAAAGAATTTGTTTTTGACCTTGTATTTCTATTACCTCTCCTACTTTTTTGTCGTGAGTGCGGGCAAAACTAATGTGTTTTGGGGGATGCCAATCTTTGGTGGCTACTATGAGGTCAAAGTTTTTGTCCATTAATTCATTGACCACAGGGACGATTTTATCTCCATCTGGAACAGGTAAACTTCCTTGAGGACAAAAGTCATTTTGAATATCGATTAAAATCAAGGCTTTTTTCACTGGAGGCCTCCTTGTGTTGATTTATACTAGTGTAAATAATTTTGTTGCAAAAATCAAAAGTTGCGTTTTATCTTTGCTTGTTAGGTGAGTCAAACACGGATTGCGTAAGGTTAGTTTTTAGGTTAACATGAGCAGAAGACCTTTGGGAGGGGATTAGGATATGGAAAATATTTTATTAAAGATGCGTTTATGGTTTGAGGACGACAAAGGGCAGGTGGTGTTTGGTCCTGGCAGAGCTTTATTGTTAAAAAAAGTGCAAGAATGTGGTTCTTTAAATAAAGCAGCTAAGGCTTTAAACATGTCTTATAGAGCGGCCTGGGGGAAGATAAAAACCAGTGAAGACGTTTTAGGATACAAGTTGTTAGCCCAAAAATCTGGTGCAAAGAGCTTTGTATTGACAGAAAGGGGATTAAAATTGTTGGAAGATTACGAGTCCTTTCAGCAAGAGATTTATTTATTGGCCAAAGAAAAAGCAAAAGACCTGTTTTAATAGTTATGAGCTTTCAAAAATTTTATTTTTTAAGTTAACAAGGTCAAAGAGGATTACATATCCACAGGGGATAATTAACAAGGTGATAAAAGTAGCTAGAAGAATGCCAAAGCCTAAACTTATGGCCATAGGTATTAAAAATTGAGCTTGTAAACTCTTTTCCATAAGCATGGGCGTTAGGCCAGCAAACGTGGTGAGAGAAGTTAAGATAACCGCTCTAAATCTTTTTATACCTGCTAGTTTAGCTGCCTCAAAAGGAGCTTGTCCACGTTGTCTTAGCATGTTGGCCGCATCTATCAAAACTAGAGCATCGTTTACAGCTACTCCAGCAAGTCCCACTATGCCAAACAAGCTCATTATACTGAGATTAAATCCAAGTAAAAGGTGCCCCAAAATTGCTCCTAGAATACTGAAGGGAATAGAGAGCATAATGATTAGAGGCTGAAAATAAGATTTAAGGGGCACGGCCAGTAAAATATAGATTAAAAGCAGGGCCAAGCTAAAATCTTGAGCAAGATCCCGCATAGATTCTTGTTTTTCTTGGCCTTCTCCACTCCAACTCCAGTGTAATCCCTGGTATTCTTTGCTTAATTGAGGTAAAATCTGTTTTTTTAAAAAATTTCTTATCTCATTGGCATTGGCTTTGGTTTCATCTACGTCCGCAAATACAGTAACGATTCTTTGTCTGTTGTGTCTGGTAATGGTGGCGTATCCCTGGGCAAGTTTAAAATTGGCCACTTTGTTTAACGGTATAAATTCGCCGCTAGGTGTTTTGATCCACAGAGATTCAAGGGTGGCCAACTTGTTTTTTTCTTCTTCTGGGAGCATAACTTTTACTTTTACTTCGTCTTCATTGCGTTGAAAAGATAGGGCTTCTTTTCCATAAAAAGCAGCCCTTATTTCATTGGCCAGGTAGCTAGGAGAGACCCCTAAAGAGAGACCTTTTGGCTTTAGGGTAACGTAAACTTCTTTTTTACCTGGAATAAAACTATCACTTACGTCAAACACACCTGGTATTTTTTTTAGTTTGGCCTCTAATTTTTGGGCAATCAAATCTAGAACTTTGTAATTGGGATGAGATAAATCAATAGCAATGGGAGCTCCAAAAGAAAATAGATCACTACTAAAAGAAAGTTCTTCTGCTCCAGGTATGTCCCCTACTTTTTGTCTCCATAACTTTACAATATAACTGGCTTTTATCTGTCTTTGTTCATTGCTTAATAATTCAGCAAATACTTGACCTACGTTGCCTCCGATTTGACTGGTCAACATAGAGGCTTCGCTTGGCACCATTTGAAAACCCACCATACTGGTGGTGTATTTTAAAAGAGATGGGGCATTAGGAGGACGTTTGGCATCTAATTGTTGAATTACCTCGTGCAGAGACCTGTCTATGCGCTTTATAATTGTTTTTGTATAATTTACAGGTGTTCCTGGAGGCAGGGTTACACTACAGGTCAAAAAATCTGACTCTACTTTAGGAAAAAATGTAAATTTTATAATGCCACCTTTAACCAAACCAAAGGCCAAAATTAAAATGGATAAGATAACTGTAAGACTTACGTAACGATAGCGGAGACAAAGGTCTAAAAGTTTGGCATAAATTCCATTGGTAAATTTTTGCAGCCACACAGATATAAGTTTGGGGGACTTTTGAACTTTGTGCTTTAGAGAAGAGTTTATATGACATGGTAACACCAAAATAGCTTCTATAAGAGATACTATTAGCACTAGATTAATAACTAAAGGGATATTACGCATAAATTTTCCCATTTTACCACTACCAAGAAGTAAAGGGAAAAAAGCAGCTATTGTGGTTAATACAGAAAAAATGACGGGTTTGCTTATTTCTGTTGCGCCTTCTACGCAGGCTTTAAAAGAAGGAAGGCCTTTTTGATATTTGGTATAAATGTTTTCTCCAATAACAATGGCATCATCTACAACAATGCCAAGCACCATAATAAAAGCAAATAAAGAGATCATGTTTATAGATACGTCAACGTTGGGCAAAAATATAATTGCTCCAGCAAAGGAGATAGGAATTCCCATGGTTACCCAGAAAGCTAGATTGATATCTAGAAACACACCTAGTACAATAATGACCAAAATTAAGCCATAAGCCATGTTTTTTAATAACAAGTTCAAACGACTTTTTAATAGCTGGGAATTGTCGTTATAAACCTGGATATGCACGTCTGGAGGCAAGTTGTTTTGTTCTCTGGCAACGTAGGTGCGAACAGCTTTGGCAATGGTTAAGGCATTTTGGTCTCCTATTCTAAAGACGTGAATAAGAGCTGCCGGTTGTCCTTGAAATAAAATTTCTGTGTCAGTATCTTCAAAAGTGTCTTTTATAGTGGCTATTTGTCCAAGGGTTATGATTTGGCCATCTGGACTGGTTAAGATAGGAATGCTGGCAAAATCTTGAGGAGTATAACGCTTGGCCTTCATTCTTAACACCAGCTCTCCAGAAGGAGCTTTTATCCTTCCCAGGGGGACGTCCTGACTATAGAGAGCAATTTTTTGAGCTATGTCTTCAAAGCTAAGATGATATTTGCGCAGAGTCCCTATGCCCACTTCTACGTGGATTTCATTGTTTTTGACTCCGCTCAAGGTCACCAAACTGACCTGAGGCAAAGCCGTTAGATCGTCTTTTATTTGCTGGGCATATTTTTTTAACACGTGAGGGGATACATTGCCATAGATGGCAATGTTTAGAACTTGGCTTTTCCTGGTTAGGCGTTGAATAACAGGATCTTCGGCCTTTTCCGGTAAAGAGGTTAGACCGTCAACTTCGGTTTTAATGTCGTCATAGAGTTTGTTTATATCCCAACTTTTTAAAGCCTCGATTACGATAGAGGCGTGGCCTTCTGTGGCTGAGGAATCAATATTTTTAATGCCAGACAGTCCTGAGATAGCCTGCTCAATGGGTAAGATTATGCCTTCTTCTACTTCCTCTGGAGAAGCTCCAGGATAGGCCACACTAATGGTTATAGTATCCAGGGCTATTTCTGGAAAGATTTCCACCTTCATATTTAGAGCGTAAATAAAACCTGCAATGAGAAAAAAGGCCATTAAGAGATTGGCAGCTACATGATTTTCTGTAAACCAGCTAATAATTTTTTTCATAATTCTAAGTTTGGTTTTTGGGGCTTGTTTTTTTTGCTTTATTTATTGGCTAATTGGGGGAGTTTCCCTTATCTCTTTTATTGGTATTCCTGATTTTACTTCTCCAAGAGGAGTAACGATGAGTTTGTCGTTAGATTTTAAGCCGTAAACCAGGATTTTATCTTTGCGTAAGAGAACCGATACTTGTTTTATTTGAAGGGTACCGTTTTGGGCCAACCACACAGTGTTAAAATCGTGCAGGGCACTAGGGGGGATCCAACACACCTTATCCACTGTTTTGGCGAAAAATGTTGTTTTTACAAATGCCCCAGGAAGCAAGGTGGTACTATTTTTTGGTTTAACATATACATCCAAAAGTCTTGTCTTGGGATCCACAGTGGCTCCAAAACGAACTACTGTGCCCGAAATAACCTGGTTAGTATAACTATCTGCTATTGCTACTTTTGTTTTTTTAGGTTTCAACCACTTTATTTTTTCTGGTTCAAGAGGGACTTTTACTTCTTTTTTTTCCTGGTTGTAGAACAAAGCCAGACTTTGCCCAAGTGGAACGTATTGTCCCAAGACCACGTTTGTTTGGATGATCTTAGCCTTAAAAGGTGCTTTTAAAACAGTGTAACTTAAATTTAATTTGGCTTGCTCTAAGTTGGCTTTGGCTTGTTCTAAGTTGGCTTTGGCTTGCTTTAATTCTGGTTTTTTGGCTACAAGGGGAGGTGGGGGGGTATTTGGGCCGTGTTCCAATTGCCAGGCCCAGATAGCTTGTTGGGACTTACTCTGAATAAGGGTTAATTGACTTTGGGCCTGTTGTACGGAGGCCATAGCTTGTAAGAGTTTTAGTTGGTACGGACGGGGATCGAGCTTTAAAAGCACTTCTCCTTTGTTTACAGTAGCTCCTGGAGTTAATTTGGGAGAAATATAGATCACTTTTCCACTTACCTCAGCAACAAGACTCCCCCTTTCTCTAGCTTCTACCGTGCCAAAAGCAGTAAAAACGATTTGTTCTTTGTGGAGGATGATTTTGCGCGTTTTAACCAAGGGAATTTTGCCAGAAATAGGTTTAGATGCAGGTTTGGGCCTAGATTTGGTTAAAAATTTAAATCCCAGTGCCGCGATGATTATGATTACACAGATAATTAAGATATTTTTTAATATAATTTTCATGTTGCTTAATTTTGTTTGAACCATGGGTAGTAGTAGAATTTGTGAATTACTCCCTAGGCATTATCCAATAATTCCTCTATTTCCTGTAAATTTTGAGCGACTTCTATGCCTTCCTTGATAGCCTTGAGTTTATAGACGTCCTCTATTTTGCTTAATTGGGCATAAAGAGCAGCTCCTTTTACCCCAAATTTTAACTTCAACCCCAACTCTATGGCCTCCAATAAACCTTGCTTTAATCCCTGCTCAATCCCTTGTTGCAATCCTTTCTCTATACCCTCTTGGATCCCCTGCTGGATCCCTTGCTGGATGCCTTGTTGAATCCCTTTTTCCATTCCTATTCTTTCTGCCGTGGTTATGTATGGCATTTTTGTTTCCTCCTCGTATTTTATTATTTCGTTATGAAACGTTAACGTAAGCTCTTCTGGCAGTGTTACCAGACAATCTATAAACTTGTACAATAACAAGATATCCTGTTTGGAAAATCCTTTTTTATACAGCTCTTTAACTAACGTTATTTTCCAGAACAAACGACTGTCAATGTCTTTTTGGGTCTCCATCTCTTTTAGGTGAGTCATTACTACCACTGCAAACGGATTTTGGCTATTCTTTAATTTGTCCCAATCTTTTTTATAATCAAGCAGTTTTACATACGGGAATTCAAATTCTAATTTAAATCCCCAATATTTTACCTCGTATTTGGAAGGACGAAAAGAAGATGAAGAGTCAGCCAAAATAGCAAGACTTACAACATCTTTATCATACCTGTCAAAGATACGGTAATTATAGACAAACATTCTTTGGGCAAAGTCTTTCTCGTAATAACCTTGCACCTCTACGTGAATAAGCAGCCACTTTTCTGTTCCATCTCTAAGATAGACTTTGATTAATACATCAGCTAGTCTTTTGCCAAGCTCTGCGTCCTGCACTATCTTTTGTAGCTCCTTATCCAAAAACTCATACCCCTTTTCCAGATCAATATCTTTGGCAATCTCTGGAAAGAAAAATTCTAAAAAATCTGGAAAATAGGCCTCTATGGCCTCCTTCCACACACTGTCACGTTGCATTGAAAACTCCTGGATTCTGTGTTTAAATAAGTTTTATAGTAGGAAATGGATAAATATTTTAACTTTGAATGTAAATTTTGGGGTCTGTTATTGATAAATTTGTCCCTTGACCCAGGCTCCTCCTAGGGCTTTAATCAAATTTATTTGATTTATAAAGTAGTTTAAACGAGTTTGTTCTAAATTTAGTTTGGTTTTTAAGAGGGAAATTTTGGCTTGGTTAAGATCCACGTAAGAAGCGTTGCCCTTGTTATATTGGTATTGAGTGAGTAAAAGATTTTTTTCTTGCAAGTCCAAATTGGCTTTGAGCTGAGCCAATTGTGCCTTGAGACTATGGGAGAGATCAAGGCATACTTCTACTTCTTTAAAGGCCTGAAGCAATGTCTTGGCGTAATCTATTTCAGCCTTTTTGTACTCTAAAACAGCGATTTCCTCTTCCCTCTTTAGTTTTCCTGCCTCAAATAAAGGTTGAACAAGGCCAGCTGCCAGATTAAATAAGGTGTTGGTTGGAGTAAACAATTGCTTTAATTTATTGCTGGTATAACCAGTTTGGCCTGTGAGAGTAATTTGGGGAAATCTCGCTTTGCGTTTTATTTTTGCCTCCAGAGCCAGTTGTTTTAATTTTTTTTCTTTGGCCAGAATGTCTGGACGAGATTTTAAAAGAGACGAAGGTAAACCAGGCTTGATGGTCAATTTGATTTGTCTTAATTTTTCCCAGAGAGTAAAGGAAATGGGATGAGGATATTGGTTTAAAAATGTACAGAGCTGGTATTGAGTAGAAGTTAAATTGTGTTGTAGCTCTTTAAAGGAGTTTTTTAATTCTGCAAGAGTTATTTTTTTTTGGATTATTTGAGAGTAATCTACATTTCCCTGTTCATAACTTTTTAAAAGATATTTTAAATTAGATTGCTCTAAACAAATTATTTTGGATTGAACTTTAAGTTTATAATCCAATAAACTAAGTTGTAGATAAGTAGAAACAAAAGAACAAATAATACTTTGACGTAAAGTTTGCACATCATATTGATTTTCTAAAATTTGTTGAAAGGCAGCTTTTTTTTGATCAGAAAGTTTTCTAAACAAATCTAATTCATAAGATGCCATTAGAAATACAGAATAATTATTTTGAACGAGATATTTTTTTTGATTTGGCATATAGGGGACGTATTTACCTTCTCGTTGGACTTGAGCTTGTAAATTAAATTGGGGATATAAGGTGCTACCTGTGACGTCTAATTTTTTCTTAAATTGAAGTAGTGTGTAACTAGCTTTTTTTAAGTCAAAGTTTTTTTGGAGAAGAGAGGCTATAAGTTTGTTTAATCGTGGATCGTGAAAATAATGCCACCAGGCGTTAAGTTTGGGTAAAGAAGATGAAGAGTCATAATGGTAATGATCAGGATAGGCTATGGATATTTTTTTCCCTAAATCAGGTTCAAAGGAGCAGGCCTGTAAGATAAGAAAACTGAGTAAACCTAGTTTGAGTAAGTTTTTAATTGTTGGTGTACTTGTCATTGTGAAGTAAATTAAAAATTTGCTGGCAAAACTATTATTTTGCCCAAAATGTGTTATGTGTCAAGTTTTTACTGTATCTTGAGAAGGGTTATTTTTGGGCCAAGGGATGGGCTTTGTCGTAAACTTTGAGAATGGTATCCAGGTTTAGGTGGGTGTAACGTTGGGTGGTGGAAATGTTTTTATGTCCCAGCAATTCTTGCACAGTGCGCAGATCTGCTCCTGCTTGCAGTAAGTGGGTGGCAAAGCAGTGGCGCAAGGTGTGCGCGCTTAGGTGAAGGTTTAGTTTGGCTTTGGTTGCAAGGCGCAATAAAATACGGTTAGCTTCGCGGCGGTGTAGGCGTTTTCCCCTGGTGCCAAGGAAAAAAGCCTGTTCTTGGGGAGATGGATTAAATGCTTGCCTTTGTTCTAAATAGGCCTGCAGTCTTTGAATGGATTTATGACTTAAGGGCAAAAGGCGTTCTTTTTGTCCTTTCCCCATGACTATTACCACTTCTTGCCCAAGGTCAATGTGGTCTAAGTTTAGATTTAAGGCTTCGCTTATTCTCAGTCCTGAGCCGTAAATTAGTTCTGCCAGAGCAATGTCTCGCAGGTTTTTAGGAGTTGGCTCTAGCTCTGTTTCCAATAAAGTTAAGATTTGATCAATGTTTAAAACTCTAGGAATTTTTTTGTTTTGTTTTGGATTTTTGATGTTTAAGATAGGGTTATTCTGAATTTTTTTGCGTTTTAATAAAAAGCGAAAAAAGCCCCTTAAAGAAGATAGTTTTCTGGCCAAAGAGCTTTTTTCCAGATTTTGTGAGTAAAGCAAATTTAAAAATGCTAAAATGTCTTGTTTAGTTATTTCTTCTGGCAAGTCTAAGGTCTTGTTTTGTTGATTTAAATGCTTTTCAAAATCAATTAAATCTCTGGCATAGGCCCTAAGAGTTGCCTTAGAGTAGCCTTTTTCTATGTCCAGATAGGCGAGAAACAATTGAAGATTATTGGGCAGATTTTCTTTTGTCCAGGACATAACTGCTTTTGGGATTTTTTTTGGCGATTTTTTTCAGGTTCATAGCTATTTGGGCTGCTTCTCCATAATGATGCAGTTGTCCATAATTAAAGACCACGGCAATGGAAATAGCCATCAGAGGAAAGGTGCGCACCTGTCCCTGTCTGTCTGTGGAAACTATACATTCTCGTTCTCGATCTTCTGGATCGTAAAAATTGGGCACTATACTATCAAAACTCTGGATAATCATTTGACAAGCCTGCTCAACTTTGTCTGGAGGTAAAATAAAGACAAAGTCGTCTCCTCCCACATGTCCCACAAAGCTATCTTTTGAACCAAAGGCCCTGATGGTGTTGACAATTATCCTTGCGGTCATCATCAAAACCTCATCTCCTCTGGAAAAGCCGTATTTATCGTTAAAAGACTTAAAATGATCCAGATCAACATAGGCGAGAGCAAATTCTTTTTTCTGGTCAATTAGGCTTTGGATTTTTTTGATAATAGAGGTATTGCCTGGTAGTTTGGTGAGAGGATTAGCATCCAGAGCTCTTGCTGCCCTGTTTAGGGATAGGTTAATTCTGGAAGAGACTTCTGCCTTATCTATGGGTTTTAGGAAAAAGTCATCTATTTCTAAATGATTTAGGTCAAAAGAGCTTAAATTTTCTTTGCTAAGAATCAAAATAACCGGCACTTGTCTATATACGTTTTCGCTTTTGAATAACTCTACAAGATAGGCAGAAGAAATGTCTTTTAATTCACTATCAATTAGCAGTAGCGAAGGAGGACTGTTAAAAAAATACTCTATGGCTTCAGCCCCTCTTTCGAATATAGACCAGGTGGCATCAGGGAAAATGCTCTTTAGTTCGTTTAGTAAGTCCGTTGAATTAGAAATTAAAAAAAATTCTCTTTTGTCCATAAGATAGCTTTATTAATCTTCTGGTTTAAAATCAGATAATTCTAAGAAATTATCCACCAATTCGTCTAAGATCTCTTCAAATAGGTTGGGTGTCAGTTTTAGGATTTTAAAAGCCCTGGCATCTAGCTTACTTACATTGTCATCCCCTGCAAAACCTACTTCAAACAAGCGGGTAATAAAGTCTGCCAGGTGGACTACTGCTGCCATTTCAGGATAGTGTTGCGCACTTTGGACTTGATGATGCCAGGCTAATCCTTCTCTTAGACGTAAAGGAAGATGCCAATAATCGGCCAACCAGGCGTTTATCCTGTCGTGTCCAAAACCCATAACTTTTTTTTCTGCCACGTAATAAGGGATGTCTTCTTTTTTTACTAGCTCTTCAACTTCTGCCTTTAATTCTGGCAATTGTACTAGAGCTATAACTTTACCTAGATCGTGGAGCAAACCAGCTACAGCGTATTCTTCTGGATCTTTTAGTTTTACTTTCTTGGCTATGGTAGAAGAGGCCAGAGCACAACCTAAACTGTGTTCCCATAGACCAATCATAGATTGATTCATAATGTCAAAAACAGAGGTACTGATGATAAGGCCCTTAATTACGTTAAATCCCAGAAGCACCAGAGCGTGTTGGATGGTAGAAATTCTTCTGGGAAAACCATAAATGGGAGAATTCACCATTTTTAATACTTTGGCTGATAAAACCTGATCTTTGGAGATGACTTGAGCTACTTTTTCCGTGGATACCGTAGGGTCTTCTAATAATTTGCTCACTTCAGCCAATACTTGAGGAAGGGTGGGCAAGTCTTTTATGGCCAGAACCTTTTTTTTGGATTCTAAACGCAAATCTTGCATAAGGTTATTCTCCTTCTGAAGAAGCAGCTAATTCACTAGCAGCTTTGCGTTGGAAGTAATTTTTAATCAGTTTTTTTATTTTTTGCATAAAGGGATCATCTTTGTAATATCTAAATAGATAATCTAGACGTTCGATCCTTTTTTGAAAACTAGGGCTTGTGGCTAAACCCTCCAGATCAAGAGGTTCTCCTTTGACCGTAAGGCTTTTTATACCTTTTTTTTCTAAAATTTTAATGGCATTTTCCGTGAGCTTTGCCCCTTTGGCTAACAAAACCTGACCTGATTCTGTGCAGGCTGGTTTTTCCAATTCCATCCCTGGTTGGGCAAGATTTATAGGTATTTTTTGCATGTTCTAAAACTCCTGTTTTACGCTAAAATACATACCAGGCAAGCGTTTAATTATTCCTTTTACTTCTAGCTGAAGCAAGATACTATTTAGTTCTCCTGAGGAAAAATCTAACGTGTTAGTTAGTTTGTCTATATGTATTTTATCTTCCTTTTGGAGCAAAGAAACAATTTTTTTCTCTGCATTGTTTAATCCCTGCAAACTTTGTGTTGCCATCGGACCTAAAGAAGTGTTTTCAATGTCCAAAGAACCTATCTGAGAATTTGTATCTATCGTTATGTGGTTGGACCTTTGTGGCGCAGGAAGTGGGTTAATCTTAAATTGAAATTGCAAAATGTCAAATATATCTTGGACACTCTGAATAAGGTAGGCGCCTTGTTGAATGAGACGATTGCATCCTGCAGAGTTTGGCATCTTGCAGGTGCCTGGTAGGGCAAATATTTCCCGACCTTGTTCCAGGGCGTACTGGGCAGTTATCAGAGCTCCACTTTTTTCTTTGGCCTCAATTACTATAACTCCAAGAGACAGTCCACTGATAATCCTATTTCTTAATGGGAAGTTATGAGCCTCGGGAGCGGTGTCTGGGATATATTCAGAAAGCAACAGCCCTTTTTGCTTGATTTTTTGTTTTAAGCCAGCATTGGACGAGGGATAATTGACATTGATCCCACAGCCCAGGACTGCAATGGTTGAGCCGTGCTCTAAAGCAGCAGCATGAGCTATACTATCAATACCTACAGCCAGACCAGAGACTATACATAGACCAGCTTTGCTTAAAGCACTGGCTATTTCTTGGGTCATTTGCTGGCCGTATCTGGTGGCGTTTCTAGTGCCTACTATAGCTATACAGGGTTTTGAGAGCACGTCTTTTTGGCCTGACCAGAACAAAATAGGCGGAGGAGATGGAATCTGTTTTAGCAGATAGGGATAATCTTTATCTGTTAATAATAGGTAAGGAACTTTTTGCTGATTTATTTTGTTTAATAGTTTGGTGGCCTTGTTTTCCCATACTTTTTTTTTAAATTGCTCGGACGTTTTTAAAAAAGGGAAAACCTCAGCGACTTGCAAAAGGGCTTTAGGTGCAGAAGGTTCTAATTGTAAAAGCTGTTTTATGCGACTTGGTCCAAGTCCTTTAATAGAGCTCAAACACAGGAAGGCAAATAATTTTTCTGACCTGGAAGTGTTCATTAAAAATTATAGAGATCCTTTTTGTTTTCAGGCTATGCCCCCTGGGCATTTAGTCAGTCTTACAAAGAGAATAAAGTAACACTCTTTGCTAATGGTACAATTTGAACTAAACACATTTTTAGGATAGTTTATAATGTTTTTAGTTTTGCCCTGGCTTTGGAAACAACGTCAGATTTAGGATAATCCTGTAGCAGTATGTTCAAATAAAATTTGGCGTTTTGTTTGTCTCCCAGCTCTGCATAAGCATAGGCTATTTTTAATAAGGCATGAGCAGCCTTATAGTGCTTGGGAAATAAAGATGTTACTTTTTTAAAGGCTAAAATAGACTGGGCGTATTGTTTTTCACTATAATAACTTTCCCCAATCCAATAATAGGCATTGGGCAGTAATTTGGTTTTGGGAAAAAGTTTGATTAAACGCTCCAAGATTTTTCGCCCTTGCTGGGGCTTGTGATGCAAGATTAGGTTTAATCCTTGTTTGTATAGATCTAGATCTGTTTGTTGGGGAGTGGAAAGGCTCGTTTCTTTTGTTTGTTTTTTTGGGTATTCATTTTTTAATTCGGTTTTTAAATTTTTTTCTTCTATCTGGGATTTATTGTTTTGTTTTTCCAAACATTTTACTTTTTGTTCTAAGTTTTTTACCTTATTTTCTAAGGTTAAATAGGCGCTTTCTAATTTTTCCAGACGCCATTGGGTTGAATTGTTGGTGTAACATAACACATAAGAAGGGAGCTGAGGAGTTTTAGGTTGGAGCAGAGAACAACCAGATAAAAATAAGCTTAGTATAATCCCTGTAAGAAGCCAAAAAAAATGTTTCATCCGTTTGTCCTTTGTTTATTTGTAGTTGGTTTGGTCTGTTAAAGTTAGTTTTATTTAAGAGTTTGATGGCATCACGTCTTGTATTAAGATTAGGTTTTGACATTCCTTTAGAAAAAAAATCTTGCTTTGGCAATATAAAAATGATTATCTTCAGGGTATAATTTGTCCTACAAAGATGATCAAATAATTTTTGATTAGCCAACAGGATGAGGTATGCTTTCAAGGAGAAGTTTTTTGCAAGGTGTGCTGGCTAGCAGTGCTGGCTTGATGTTACCAGGTACTGTTGAAGCCTACGATAGAGGAGAAGTTTTGGCCACCTTGTTGGATTTGAGCAAGTGTGTGGGGTGTGGGGAGTGTGTGTCTGCTTGTAAAGAAGTAAATAAATCTAAGTTTCCTGTCCCTAAAAAACCATTTCCTAAAATGTATCCTTCTAGGGTGAAAGTGGCTGATTGGTCAGATAAACAAGATGTGGATGATCGCTTAACTCCTTATAATTGGTTGTTTATTCAAACTGCTACAGGCACGTGGCAGGGGAAAGAATTTGAGATCAACATTCCTAGACGTTGCTTGCATTGTCTTGTCCCGCCTTGTGCCAATTTGTGCCCTTGGGGAGCTTGTTTAAAACAGAAAAATGGTATTGTCCGCATAAATGCGGATATCTGTCTTGGTGGATCTAAGTGTAAGAGTGTGTGTCCTTGGCATATTCCTGAAAGACAGACAGGAGTAGGGCTATATTTAAAATTGTTGCCTTCGTATGCTGGAAATGGGGTGATGTATAAGTGTGATAGGTGTTATGATAAAATAGCCCAGGGAAAGGTGCCAGCTTGTATAGAAGTGTGTCCTGAAGGAGTACAAATAATAGGTCCAAGGGATGAGATTATCGCTAAAGCTCACGAATTGGCTAAAAAAATGAATGGTTATATTTATGGAGAGTACGAAAATGGGGGCACAAATACGATTTATGTTTCACCAGTTCCTTTTGAGGTTTTAAATAAATGCATAGAAAAGGGTCCAGGTAAGCCTCATTTGGACAAGGTGCCTTATTCCATGGACAAAGAAGAATATCTAGGACAGGCAGTGCTTACTGCTCCTGTTGTAGGATTGCTTGCTGGTGTTTTGACTGTTTTAAGCAAATTTAAAAAAGACGAGGGAGAGAATTAATGCTTGGCTGGAATAAATCCTGGAAAAGATTGTTTGCTATTTTGGTTGGTTTATTAATGCTTACAGGTTTTGCCCAGATGCCAATTTTTAAGCGTTATTATATTGCAGATTTGCCAGGCTTGGGATGGACTGCTGATTTTTATTTTAATCATCGTTTTCACTATGTACTAGCAACGATATTAATCTTGATGATTTTTTTTCAAATAGGTAGAGTTATAGCTTCTGGCAGCCTGAGATACGTTACCTGGTTTGGATGGATTAAAGTTGTTTTGTGGGCAGGTATTATTATAACAGGCATACTTAGAGTTTTAAAAAATTTTCCTGATTTTTATTTTAATCCTAAAATGGTAATGTATATCGATTGGTTGCACCTCGCTTTTCCTTTTATTTTAGGTCTTGTTGCCTTATGGGGAAAATTTTTTAAGAAAAAATATCTGATTTGTCCTTATGAAGATTAAATTACCTAAAAAAATGAATGTTTTCTATAAGAAGCTCTTATCTTTGTTAAATCCGGAGAACTTTTAGTTTTTTGGGTATGCGAGGCCAGGTTTTAGGCCTTAATTGCAAAGTTTTGCTGCAATAGATTTGATCTAGGAGGATTTAGATGGAGGGGGACAAAATAGCCCCCAGGATGACTACTTGTTTTTAGGTTTGGGAGGGTTGGTAATAGGCAATTTGTAGGTTTCAATTTTGCCTGAGGGAGTTCTGACTGTAAGTAAAATAGAAGTAATTTCTTTTTGAGCCGGAAAGTAAACATAACCCATTTTGGTCATAAAGGGAGGAATAGGATCTTCTTTCCAGGCGTAAGTTGTTATTTCTTTTTGAATAAATTCTTTTAGTTGTCTTTCTGCCTCAGGTACAGAGCTTACTCCCATGGCAGTACCACCAATGGCAGCTCCTACCCCTGCTCCGGCAAGAGCATTGTCTCCTCCAAGAGCGGCCAAAATAGCCCCTAGTCCTGCCCCAACAAATGCTCCCAGTCCACCAGAACGCAAGGCATTTTGGGTGGTTTGCTTAAAGGTTTCTGAAGCAAAGACCAATCTTGTTGCTTCGTCTGGAGTATATGGCAGATATTCTCCGTATTTTTCTGAAATACCGTGAATTTCTTGTAGAAGAATATAAGGTGTTTCATCAGATTTGTTTTTGAATACCAGAAATACAGGCAATAATCCTGCTTTGCTGTAATTTAGGCCCTGTCCTTCGTATTGATATCTTAGAGCAGCTATATCCCACTCTGGAGTTTTAATACTTTCTTTTACTTGAGAAGGTTCAATTACCCTTCTAGGTTGCGGTAGGGGATGGGTTGCCATACAGGCACTTAAGAAAAATAACGCCGTAATAATACTCATTAGTTTGGCCTTCATAACTGCCTCCTGATCGTTTTCTCAAATTTTTAAAAAATAAGGTAATATATTGTTAAAGCAAAGACAAGGCTTATTATTCTAAGTCCTTGATTGAAGCAAATGAGGGTAAAGGCCAATTTGGGTTTGTAAATGCCAGCATAGTAAGGGAATTGATGTCTGATGGCGCGAATGGGTGAAGAAAGAATATTGCCCACAATTAAGGCTGTTACTACTTGTTTGATACTCAAAATGTTAGCATCCAATAAAGCGCCTGCTGCTGCCAAACCTGAGCTAAATTCTGCTGTTTGCATGAGCACGATACTTAATGATTTGGGAGGTAAAAAAGGTAAATAGGTTAAAATGCCTGCTAGTTTGCTTTCTAAGTGGTGAAAAATATTATAATAAGCTAGAATTCTAAAAGCTATGTAAATTGGGACAGTAAAGATAAGAACCTTTTGAATACGTTTTTTAAATCTTTTTAGGGTGTTGTTTAGGGTGGTTTTTAAGTTTATACGTTTTGGGGTAGCAGTTTTTTGGGGAATAGAGGAAATATTAGAAGGTGGTAAAGTAAAATGAGATAATATTACTATAAACCCTGTGCGTAAAAGGGCTGCTGTAAGAGTAATAGAAAAATAAGGTAACGTGGCTCTTTTTATAAGTGGAGCGATAATAAAAAAGGTCGTAGGTAGATGTAAAAAATAGGTAGGGAGGGAGTTAAATAAATTGGACAGGATAAGTTCTTTTTTGGATAATTTTCCCTGTTCATAAGCCTCTACCAACATTGTATTGGCGCTAATGCCTGAAAAAAAAGCTACAGAAAAACTGGCTCCAGAGATGTCTTTGAGATGACCAAATTTGACTAATGGATAGGCTAGTTTGGATAAGAATCTGGTCCAATTCAGGGCTTCGATAAAATTACCAATAAAAACCCCTAGAGAAATAAAAAATACTAAACGGATTAAAGGATAAATTTCGTGCAACAGGGAGAATTTTGCTTGAATCATTTTTTTTGTCTAACAAAATTACTGTTTGAGGTCTAGGTTATAGAGGAGGGCGATTGCCTTAGAAATGATATAAGCTAATGTATACAATAAGTAAATTTTTAGCGTAAAAAATGCTAAAATTCACGTTAGTCTATAACGTATTTTTAGATATTTTTAGAGATTAAGTTGTGAAGGCAGCTTATTTTAGTGTTTGTATCCTCCAGCTTCTTGTTCTGTTAGGGATTTTTGGACCGGATGGTTATTGAAATAATCTAAGCACCGTTGCATATCTTTTATTAGCAGATCTGCCAGATCCAAGCTAACTCCATGTCTGACTAATATTCTTTGAACAACTAAATCCGTTCTATTGGCCGGCATAGAATAGGCTGGGACCTGCCAACCTCTATTTCTTAGCCTATCTGCCAGATCATAAAGAGTGAAATTTTTTTCATCTGGTTTTAATGTCCAGCAGACAGCAGGAATACCACCTTCACCTTTATAGATCATTTCAAAAGGTCCCATTTTTTCTATTTTTTTGGCCAGGTATCTGGCTGTTTTATAGCAGGCCTGATGGATTTTTTGATAACCTTCTTTGCCTAACCTGATAAAATTATAGTATTGGGCTATAACCTGTCCTCCTGGTCTGGAAAAGTTTAGAGCAAAAGTGGGGATATTGTTTCCCAGGTAGTTGACCCAGAAAATTAGGTCTTCGGGCAGTTCCTGTTTGTCTCTCCAGACTATCCAACCCACTCCAAGAGGGGCCAGGCCAAATTTATGTCCTGAAGCGTTTATTGATTTTACTCTTTTTAGTCTAAAATCCCAGATCAGGTCTGGGTCTGTGAATGGGGCAATAAATCCTCCACTTGCAGCATCTACATGAATGGGAATATCAAGGCCTGTTTGTTCTTGCAGTTTGTCTAAGGCGTCTGCCACTGCTTTTACAGGTTCATATTGACAGGTAAAAGTAACTCCCAAGGTTGGAACTACTCCTATAGTATTTTCATCACAACGTTTAATAACTTCTTCTGGGCTCATAATGAGTCTATCTTTTTCCATAGGAATTTCTCTTAGTTCTACATCCCAATAGCGGGCAAATTTGTGCCAGCAGATTTGCACTGGCCCACAGACTAAATTGGGTTTGTCTGTAGGTTTTCCAGCTGCTTTCATTTTTTCTCTCCATCTCCATTTCATGGCCATACCGCCTAACATAGCTGCTTCGCTAGAACCAGTAGTAGAGCAACCTATGGCATTGTTTGTCTTTGGAGCATTCCAAAGGTCTGCTAACATGTTCACACAACGGCTCTCTATCTCTGCAGTTTGGGGATATTCATCCTTATCGATCATATTTTTATCCAGACATTCGTCCATTAGTTGATGAACCTCTGGTTCTAGCCAGGTAGAGCAAAAAGTGGCCAGATTTTGTCTGGAATTACCATCCAGCATAAGCTCGTCGTGCACCAGTTGATACGCATGCCGAGGAAGTCTTTCTTTTTTGGGAAATTTGTATTTGGGAGCAAGGCATAATAAATCGTGAGAGGAATAAATATCATCAATAAATTCTTCTTTTCTTTTTTTTGTTTCGTGAAGGGCCATTTTTTTATCTCCTTGGGGTTAAGTTAGTGATTGCTTATTTGTAATTAGTCATTGGTGGTTGGTAATTATCCAATCGCAGCCTTTATTATCCAACACAACGACTTGCTAATTAGATAAAAGTATGCAAAAAATCAATCTTTATATAAGTAAAAAACTTTTGGCCACTCTAAAGTCAATGGGGTGAGAAGGCAGATCTTTTATGTCGGTTACGGATCAAAGTGTTTTACAAGACCGCTAAGTTAGGCTATTTTTGGGATATGGTTGGTGGATAAAATTTTGAATCAGAGGTGGGTAAAAGATGTTTAATTTAAGACTTGTGGCCTGGGAAGTTACCAGAGCCTGTAATTTGGCTTGTAAGCATTGTAGGGCTGAGGCTAGGTTTGAGCCTTTTGAAGGAGAATTGGACACAAAAGAGGCTTTGGCTCTGATAGACGAATTTAAGGCTGTAGGTGATCCTGTGATAATTTTTACAGGTGGGGAGCCTTTGCTCAGAAAAGATATTTTTGAATTAATTGGCTATGCCACGTCTTGTGGTTTACGTTCGGTTATGGCTCCTAATGGAACTTTAATTACTTTAGAAAATGCTAGAGAAATGAAGCAGGCCGGAGTGCAGCGTTGTAGTATTTCTCTTGATGGTCCAGATGCCAAAAGCCATGACGATTTTAGGGGGCAACCAGGGGCCTTTGAAGGTGCCCTAAGGGGTATTGACTATTTAAAACAAGCAGGTATTCCTTTTCAGATTAATACTACGGTGACAAAGCAAAATCTGGCTTATTTTAAAGATATTTTTTCCTTAGTCAGAGAATTGGGGGCAGTAGCCTGGCATATTTTTATGCTCGTTCCAACCGGCCGAGCAGATGCAATTCGCGATGAAATTATTTCAGCTCAGGAATATGAAGAAGTCTTAAACTGGTTTTATGATTTTAGAAAAACAACAGATATGCACCTAAAAGCCACGTGTGCACCTCATTATTATAGAATAATGCGCCAGAGAGCCAGAGAAGAAGGATTAAAGGTAGATCGCGAGACCTTTGGTTTGGATGCGGTAACCAGGGGGTGTCTTGGTGGCATTGGATTTTGTTTTGTGTCTCATTCTGGTCAGGTGCAGCCCTGCGGTTATTTGGAATTAGATTGTGGTCAGGTAAGGGAAATACCGTTTTCTAAGATTTGGGAAAGTTCTCCTGTGTTTTTAAACTTGAGAGATCCGTCCAGGTATGAAGGAAAGTGTGGTATTTGTGAATACCATAGGGTATGTGGAGGGTGTAGGGCCAGAGCTTATACCATGAGCGGCAATTATCTGGCTGAAGAACCTTTGTGTACTTATCAACCTAAAACAATGAGCACTAAGGGCAAATAGTTTTTTGTGTATAGTTTGGTTTAAAAAGGACAGGGCGATGGATAAGATAAATAGACAAATTTTGGACATTATTCAGACAGATTTTCCTCTTGTTTCCAGACCCTATGCAGAGATTGGTCAAAAGCTGGGATTATCTGAGCAGGAGGTTTTTGATCGGGTAATGGAGCTAAAACGTCAGGGTGTTATTCGCAGGATTGGGGCCAATTTTCAATCCAGAAAATTGGGTTGGTTTTCTACTTTGTGTGCTGCTAAAGTGCCAGAAGATCAATTGGATAGTTTTGTTCAGGTAGTAAATAGCTATCCCGGAGTAACGCATAACTATTTACGCAAACACGAATTTAATATCTGGTTTACGTTTATTGGCCCATCAGAAGAAGACATAAACAAATGTCTGGAAGAAATTAAACAAAAAACAGGCATAGAAGTATATAGTTTGCCTGCTACTAGAATGTTTAAAATCCGAGTAGATTTTCCTATGGACAGGGAGGAGTAATGGTTGAAAAGATAATTTTATCTCCTTCTTTATTATCTGCAGATTTTGGTCGATTGGAAGAGGAGCTTCTTGCTTTAGAAGAGGCAGGACTCCAGTGGGTACATTGGGACGTGATGGATGGAATTTTTGTGCCCAATATTACTTTTGGCCCTCCGGTTATTAAAAAACTTCGTTCCAGGAGCAAGTTGTTTTTTGATGTGCATCTAATGATAGATAAACCAGAGAGATATTTTGAAACTTTTGTAGATGCAGGTGCAGATCTTTTGTGTTTTCACGTAGAATCCTGTTTGCATCTGGAACGAGCAGTTAGTCAGGTCAAAGATCTTGGAGTGCAAGTGGGATTGGCTTTAAATCCTGCAACACCTTTAAGTAGCATAGAATATCTTTTGCCTCAGCTGGATTTGGTTTTGATTATGAGTGTAAATCCAGGTTTTGGAGGGCAAAAGTTTATTCCCTTTACCAAACAAAAGATCTCTCAGCTGGTAAAGATGCTTCAGGAGGTGCAGGCTACTTGTTATGTCCAGGTAGATGGTGGAGTGACGCCGTCTAATGTTAAAGAATTGGCTTTACTTGGAGCCAATGTTTTTGTGTCTGGGTCTGCTTTTTTTGGTTACCCTCCTTATGCTGAGCGTTATCAGGTGTTTTTAGATGCAGTCCAAAGAAATTAGATGAGCGATTGCCTTAGATTTATATGAGGATACGAATGAACTATAGAGAAGAGGGGATAAGGGAAAATAAAAGTTCAATATCCTTATCTGCTTTAAAGTATGGAGTAAATTGTATTGGTATTTTGGTTTTTGTGGCCAGGAATACTGTAGCTATAGATAGCGACAACTATCCGCTATTAAATAAAAAATTAAGGATGATAAGAAACGAGATAGATGCTAAAAATATTTTAGATATTGAAAGCAGCTTAATCCATTCACGCTAAACAATTCTAAATAAAAATATGTTTTACAATTTTATTCAAGTAAAAATTGATTTGCAAAAAATAGTTCATAATTTTTTATTCTTAAAACAAATTTGTCCTCAGCTGATGCCGGTCGTCAAGGCCAATGCCTATGGACATGGTCTTATTGCGGTGGCTAAGGTTTTGGCCCAACACGATGTTTGTTCTCTGGCTGTGGGCAGCGTGGAGGAGGGGGTTAGACTCAGGCAAAGTGGATTTTCTGGAGAGATTATGGCCTTGCTTGGGCCTGTGCAAGAGACAGATTATAATTTTTTATTGGAGCACAAAATAATTCCTTTTGTGCATCACGAAGAGCAGTTATTAAAACTTAGCGAGTTAAGCAAGGACGAGGTCGTAGAGATAGTTTTAAAGTTTGATACAGGTATGGGTAGACTTGGTTTTAGACAAGATGAGCTCCCCAAAATTATAGACACATTTACAAGTTCTAAATTGCACCTTAAATATGTTGCTTCTCATCTGGCTGTAGCAGATTATCCTGACGATCCGTTTGTTTTGGAACAAAAACAGTGTTTTGAAACCATATGCTCCTATTTAAAACAGGTAGGATTGAGATTTAAAAAGAGTTTGTGCAATTCTGCGGCTGTTTTGGGTTGGCCAGAGCTTCACTGCGATTTGGCCAGACCAGGTATTTCTCTTTATGGAGTAAACCCTTTTTGGGGGAGTAAGTGGTCAGCAAAAGGTAAGGGACTTTGGGCAGCTATGGAAGTGACTGCTCCGATAATTAGTGTGCATAGGTTACGAAAAGGAGAAACCATTAGCTATGGCCGCACTTTTAAAGCTCCTGTCGATATGAAAGTAGCTATTGTAGCTTTGGGATATGCAGACAACTATTCCAGGCATATTTCCAATAAGGGCTGGTTAATAATAAATGGTCAGAGATGCCCTATTTTGGGCAGGGTGTGTATGCAAATGGTGGCTGTAGATGTGAGTAAGGTAAAGGTTGGCTTAGGGGATAAGGCTGTTTTATTGGGAAAAAGCGGTCAAGAGGTAATTGGGCCAGAGGAGCTGGCTTTGTGGTGGGGCACTATTAGCTATGAAGTGTTTTGTTTGCTGGGACAAAATAAAAAGGTTTACGTATCAAACTAATTTTTTAGGTGAGATTAACGATTTTGTTCGTGGATTGGATTTCAGGGTTGGTGTTTGTTTAGATGTTGTTTAGTTTTTTTTCCCAGAGATAAGCAGTTTTGACGATTTCTTGGATGTCGTCGTATTTTGGAGTCCAGTTCATTTCTTTTTGGAGAAGAGATGGATCTGCTACGAGTTCTGGAGGGTCTCCAGGTCTTCGGGGACTTTCTATGACCTTAAAATCAACGCCACTTATTTTTTTTACTGTTGAGACTATTTGTTTTACGCTATAGCCGTGTCCGTATCCACAATTATAAACGCCACTTTTTTGGGTTTGTTTTAAAAAATCAAGGGCCAGCACGTGCACTTCTGCCAGATCTACTACGTGAATAAAGTCTCTGATACACGTGCCATCAAAAGTGGGATAGTCTGTGCCAAAAATATTAAAGTGATTGTGCAGCCCCAGAGCTGTTTGACTGGCTACTTTAATTAAATGTGTTGCATTGGGAGTGGATTGGCCAATACGTCCTTTGGGATCTGCTCCTGCCACGTTAAAATAACGCAAAATAATGTAATGAAATTCTGGATGAGCTAGGCCAGTGTCTTGGATTACCCATTCACTCATAAGTTTGCTGCGTCCGTAAGGGTTTATGGGGTTTAAAGGGGAATTTTCTGATACAGGTATGTGCTTGGGCATTCCATAAACTGCTGCAGTAGAAGAAAAAATAAAGTTGTTTATGTTATGTTTTAGAGCCAATTGCAATAATTGAGTAGTGTTTGAGGTATTGTTGGAATAGTATTTGAGGGGATTTTCTACAGATTCTGGCACTACAATGTGCGCAGCAAAGTGGATTATGGCTGAAAAATTTTCTTGAGCCAGAAAATTATCTAACGTTTCAGTGTCGCTGAGATCTCCTACTACCAATTTGGCAGGAGGCAGAACTGCTTCTGGTCTGCCTGTAGAGAGATTGTCATACACCACTACCTCGTAACCTGCTTCTAAAAGGGCTAAGACAGTGTGAGATCCAATATATCCTGCTCCACCTGTAACTAATACTTTCTCCATTGTTTATTCTCTGGTGAAATTTTATTAACGCCAGGCTAAATTATTATTTTTTAAAAGTAAATCTTTTACTTCAGCATAAGGAGATAATTTTAACAGATAAAGAACTGCTTGAGCTACGTCTTCTGGGTTTAAAAGACCTTTTTTGGGCACAAAGGGCATTTTGTCTAAGAGTTTGGTTTTTACAATACCGGGATAGATAGAGCTTACTTTTAGGCCATAGCGTTTGCCTTCTTTGGCCATTACTTCTGCAGCTCCTTTTAAGGCAAATTTAAAGGGACAGTATAAACTCCCATAGGGAAAGCCTTCTAAAGCAGAAATGGAGTTGATAAAGATAATATGGCCTTTTTTTTGGGGTAAAAAAATTTTATAGGCTAGTTGGGCAAGAAAAAATGGAATTTTAAAATTGGCTTCATAAGATTTATCTAATTCTTCTAAATCTACATTTTCTACTTTGGCGTAAAATCCGTCTCCTATGGCACAGATAAAGATTTGAGGTTGAAATTTAAGAAAGGTATTAAAGATAATGTCCTTATTTTGAAAGGGATGTTGAATACAGAGGAATTGAGTATTGGATGGAGAAAGTTGTTTGGATAAAAGTGCTTTTTTTTCTTGGTCTCTGTAAAGCAATAAAAGTTTTGCTTCAGGAAGATGTTGGCTTATTGAAATTGTGATGGCCTTGCCGATGTCTCCTGTAGCTCCAGCAATGATAATGTTCATAAAAAATTTTTAATTAGGGGTAAAAGAGATAACGTTAAGTTATTAAAAGTTAGTTAACGAATTTTTAAATAACAATCAACCAATGTTGAAACGTTTTTTCTGATATAGGTGGAAGTTGTAATTGATTATTTGTGTTGAGGGCATAGTAGGGCAATTGAT
The DNA here is from genome assembly GCA_030950395.1 of Desulfonauticus sp. Taxonomy (GTDB): domain Bacteria; phylum Desulfobacterota; class Desulfovibrionia; order Desulfovibrionales; family Desulfonatronovibrionaceae; genus Desulfonauticus. The sequence goes on from JAUZRP010000040.1 coordinate 90,887, forward strand.
GAATTGTCCTTATATAGGCGAAGAAAATATTCAAATACTAGAGGTAGGCTTATGTGTCTATTTTTTGTTCACAAAAGGAGTAATTTTGATGTCTGGATTTATATTAGACGATACTGAAATTAATGAAACTATTTACAGTCCGGTGTGCACTTTTTGTAACCACTTAATAGGACGTCGAGAATGCAAAGTATTTGACAGCATTCCTGATGAAATATGGGAAGGCAAAAACGATCATAAAAAGCCTGTCAAGGGGAATAACGGGATAACCTACGAAAAGTTCGATGTCCCATGTTTCCATCTCTCATAGGTAGGCTTCCGTGAACTGTGAATGGTGAACAGTGATTTTGGCAAGAGCTTTTTTTTTGAGATAAAATCCAAATAGGAGGTAAAAACAAAATGAAGACGTTGATTACAAAGTTCTTTTTATTTTTAATTAGAGATAAAAAAGACAGGGTTGTCGTCAATTTGAATGTCTCAGAAGTCAAAATTTATTTTTAACCTAACTAAAAACAGTTCACTGCTCACTGTTCACCAAGAGTGAGTTTCCATTCCTCATAGGTAGGCTCAAAACATGAAGATGGTACATTAGGAACATTTACTACAGATAGGTTTCCATTCCTCATAGTTAGGCTCAAAACCTTTAAATTCTTATATAGCAAAATCGAATTGGAGTAGGTTTCCATTCCTCATAGTTAGGCTCAAAACTTTGAGGCCATATATACGGTGTCCACTTAACGACCTGTTTCCATTCCTCATAGTTAGGCTCAAAACTTTTCAGGGCGTTGGGCTTATTCCCGTGCCCTGTTGAGGTTTCCATTCCTCATAGTTAGGCTCAAAACAAGACCCTTTCATTCTAGCAGAGGCTGAAGAAGTGTGTTTCCATTCCTCATAGTTAGGCTCAAAACAGGAGGCCTTCAAATCGCTTTACAGGATGTAGTTCTGTTTCCATTCCTCATAGTTAGGCTCAAAACATCCACGATCCTTTATGGTATTTGGTTTTTTGGTGTTATTCAAATTCAAAGAACTAGCATCTTTTTAAGCCATAATTTATTAATATGTCAAATAAAATAAAGACGTTAGCTAAAATTTTATTGTCGTTGAAGTCCAGGTATTTTTGCATTACTGGACGTGGACGACGTTTTACATAATTGTGAAACATGGTTTTTAATAAAGAAATTTTGTGAAAGTTGGAAAACTTTCCTAAAACTAATCAAGTTTAAACGAAAATTCCATATCCCTGACTTCCTTTAGCGCCGATACCTATATTCTTAAGAGCAAACTCTAGCCATTCTTTTGTTTTTGAGAGCAGGCTGTTTTCTTTACTGGCTACAATAAAGCAATACTTAACATCAGTATTCACCGTGAGATAAAAAATTGGCACAGGGTTATACCAATCAGATGGAGGATTTTGGGCTGGATTTTCGTAATATTTCCCGTAATGCGGGTTCATCACGTCAAGGCGGAAGAGTTTTTTGTTGGGCCATTTAAAGGGATACGCATCCATGAAAACGGTGTTTGTCAATAAAGATGTCGCCTCAAATGGTGATAATTTAGGCAGCCGTAGCTAAATGAGTTTTAGTTTTTGATGAGGCAGGATTAAGGTGGACTGCCTCAACAGGTAACCAGTTTCTGGTGTTGCCTGCCCAACG
>JAUZRP010000041.1 GCA_030950395.1 Desulfonauticus sp.
AATGGCAGAAATTGCAAAAAATGAAATAAAAATTTTTTTTGAACAAGAAAAAATTTCCAAACAAGAAAAAGAAAAATTCCTATTCGTAGCCAAAAAAATAGTACAAGATGGTAAATTCGTTAATGGAGATTTTGAAGGATATTTAGATGTAGTTTCTAAATTCGCAGAAGTGGAAATCTTGTTTTTTGACCCCATAAAAAACATCACCACCGCCAATAGCAGGCTATACGTAAAAGCGTTTGAGAGGATTTTGTGAGTTGTTATTAGTAATTGGTGATTGGGTGATGGGAGGTGGGAAAGGTTGTAGATGTTGTAGATGTTGTAGAGGTGCTAAAGCTTCCAAAGGTAGTTAATGTTGAAGAAGAATTCTGTGACCAATAAACGGAATGGTTGTAGGGAGAGGCTCACGTGTCTGCCTGTTAGGCAATTGATGACCTGTTATTGATCGGCCAAGACTGATAAGTTAAAGGGACTAAAATTAGAAGGTCTAACTGCGCTTACAGATATTAAAAAATCACCCATTTTCCAGATAAGCATTTTGTTGAGAAAGGTAATTTTGCACGTAATCTTTTACAGCCTCTTCCAAAGATAAAAATTTATGAGGATAACCTGCGTTAAACAGCTTTTGCATTTTGGCTTGAGTAAAGTATTGATATTTATTTTTAAGAGTTTCTGGCATTTCAATATATTCTATATTTACTGGCTTGCCCATGGCAGTAAACACTGCCCGGGCCAAATCATTCCAGGATCTGGCCTGACCCGTACCCACGTTAAAAATACCATTTACTTCCGGGTTCTCTAAAAACCAGCTCATAACTTTAAGACAATCTTTGATATAAACAAAATCTCTTTTTTGTTCTCCGTGGGCATAATCTGGATGATAGGATTTGAATAGTTTTAGTCTTCCAGTCTGTTTTATCTGGAAATAGGCTTTACACACTACACTTTTCATATCGTCCTTGTGATATTCGTTGGGCCCAAAAACATTAAAAAATTTTAAACCAACCACTTGAGAAAGTTTGTTTTCTCTTTTTAACCAAAGGTCAAAAAGATGTTTAGAGTATCCATACATGTTCAAAGGACGAAGACGTTCTAACTCGTTTTCATTGTCATCAAAGCCAAGACTCCCATCGCCATAGGTAGCCGCACTGCTAGCATAGATAAAGCGGACATCATGATTTAGAGCATATTGAGCAAGCTTCTGGGAGTAATGAAAGTTGTTTTCCATCAAATAATCAGCATCTTGTTCTGTAGTGGAAGAACAAGCGCCCATATGAATAATCGCTTTTACCTTAGCCAATTTATTTTTGGCAAGCAAAGCCAAAAAAACACTTTTATGGACATAATCTTTGTATTTTAAGGAGACGAGATTTTTCCACTTAGAACTCAGGCCAAGATTATCTACAACAAGGATATCGTCTATACCCTGTTGATTTAAATGCCAGACAAAGGCACTACCTATAAAACCTGCACCACCTGTAACTATGTACATAAAAACTCCTTTTTTTTTAAATGCTTCCGTCTTCTGCAAACTAAAACTTGTTCTCCCAATACACAGAACTCTAGCCTTCAATCTAAGGCTTTACTCAAGGTCTCTTGAATAAGTCTTTGCGTAAATAAATCCCTAAATATAATGGGTTTAAAGGGATTATTTTTGGGGAAAATAGCCAAAAGAGGAATACTATTGCTCTTTAGTTTGCGCAACAATTTTTTGCCTGCTATATTGTTGGTCGTTAAATCAACTTTTACAAAACTTAAATCATATTTTTTTTGCAATTTTGCCAAAAATTTATCTTCTAAAGTCAACTTTTCAAGCACCTTACAGGTAGGACACCAGCTAGCTGTAAAATCTATTAAAATATTTTTCTTACCCAGCATATTTATAAATTTATTTTGTTCGTATTTATGCCATTCTATTGTAGTTGTATCTATTTGAGTTATCCATTTGGTCGAAATTATAAGGCAAACAAAGACAATAACGATAAAAGTATACAAAGTTCTAGGATTAGACAAATTTAATTCTCTTTTTATCCACAACAAAAACGTCAATCCAAGCAAAACAATAAGAGTCTTCAAAATATACCTCTCTGGCAATATAGACAATAAATATATACATGTTGCCAACAATAAAAAACCTACCAATTTTTCTAAAAACACATTCCACTTACCACTTTTAGGGATAAATGATACTAAATTTGGCCAAAATAATATTAAAATATAGGGTAAAGCAAGTCCAAACCCAACACTAATAAAAACTAAAAAAGTATAAAAAGATGAATTAAACAAAGTCCAGGCCAAAATACCACCCAAAAGAGGCCCACTACAAGGAGTGGCTAATAAAGTTATAAAAAATCCAGACAAGAATGACTCCAATTTTTGTTGTTTTATGGGTTTTCCAAAGTTAAAAATGTGTATATTACATAATCCAAACATAGAAAAAGCCAAAAAGTAAATTAAAAACAGTATTCCCAGTACAAAATAAACGTTTTGAAAGATCTCTCCCCAAGAAACTTTAAACCAAGCAATTGTCCCTGCAAGAACAACAAAATAAAACAACATTCCTAGGACAAAAAGAAAATTCTGAAGCCTGAAATTTTTTATGTCGTGGGCATTGCAACTTTGCAAAGAACGCAGTTTCAAACCTACTACTGGCAAGACGCAGGGCATAAGGTTTAAGATAAGACCTGCTAAAAATCCTAAAAACAAGGCCTTGCTTAGGCCTTGAACTTCCAATTCGGGCAAGGCAAACCTAATTTGAAATGCTGGCAGTTCCTGTTTTTCGTTAGTTTCCAGAGAATTTGAGCTTTCAGGCAATGGTTTAGATTTAAATAAGTAAGGTTTTGAGTTTTTAAAAATGGCTAACCAATTGAGCGGGATAGGTTTAGGATGGTGCAGTGTAATTATTAATTTTTCTTTAAATGGAAAGCAGCGTTTTTCAGAGCAAAAAAGCCCTTTTAGACTCAACTCAAGTGTCTTCCCCAGAGCATCCTTGGGCAATTTTACAAAAAAGGGAGTCTTGTCTTTATATCCATAAATAAACTTTGCTTTGTCAAAAGGATTTTTCAGTTTCTGAACAGGAGGATAATAAACCCAAAGACTATGTTTTTTGTACACTGCCCTAATAACAGTTGGTTGACCAAGGTCATCTGCTAACTCTGGCCCATAAAAATGCCATCCATGGTCGGGCACAATAAAAAGCACAAAAAATAATTTGCCCTCTGAAGTAAAATAAAGTTGACTTTTTAGGGAATAGGGGCTGGCTGCCAAAGAAAAATGACAAAACCATAACAAATTAACGACAATAAAAAAACAAAAAAATAAATTTTGAGTCTTGACTTTTTTTTGCATCCAAAATATTTTCCTCTTTTCAGGGGTTGGGCTACTAGCTCAATTGGTAGAGCAGCGGACTCTTAATCCGTTGGTTCAAGGTTCGAGTCCTTGGTAGCCCACCAATTTCTAAACAAATCTCCTCAAAATTACGCTAGACCTGCCCATTGGTCAATAATTTTCCTTCCAAATCCATTACTAACCATTCTCAATTCCTATATATTTAGTTGTTGGGGTGAAACTCTGAACACAAATTCTGGACAAATGAGATAAAATTGATTAATTAATTTTATTTTCGCTTGGCTTTAAGTAAAAAAAGGAGGTGTACACGTGGCCAGACATAAAAAAATAGAACGCCGCAAAGAACTAGATAGAAGAAGAAAAAGAAGGGAAAAAAGATTAAAACAAAGGATTAAGGAAGCTATTTTAGCTGCTAAAAAAAACAAAAAAAAGTAATCTCTAGATAGTTCGCGATAAAGAAAGCTAAAAATAATAGCTTCATTTATTGGACAATTTAACCTTCTTTGGATCAGGATCTTGACGAAAGCAAACGACTGTCTATTTTTGTTGCTGGAAATTATTTAAGGAGGTGGAGCCATGCCAATTTATGAATATCAATGCGATGAATGTGGGCATGTGTTTGAAGAATGGCAAAAAAATTTTTCTGAACAAAAAGTAGTCTGTCCTGTGTGCAATGGAGAGACCCATAGGTTAATTTCCAGCACATCTTTTATCCTCAAAGGATCTGGTTGGTACGTAACAGACTACAGTAGAAAGTCCGCTAACAATGGGGCTGCTTCTGCCAAAAATTCTAGTGGTCAAACCGCGAACAGCTGCTCTACTTCTTCTGGGGGATGTAAAAAGAACAACAGTTGAGTTTTATCTTAAGGCAGCAGGTGCTGCCTTTTTTATTTTTTTCTTTATATTTTGGGAGGCTTAATTCAGGATGATAGAGCGTTACACTCGCCCTGAAATGGGAAGTATCTGGAGTTTGGAAAACAAATTTAAAACATGGTTAGAAGTGGAGTTGGCGATATGTGAAGCCTGGCATAAGCTGGGGATTATCCCCTTTGAAGATATGCAAGAAATTAGGAACCGGGCCAGTTTTGATCTCAATAGAATTTTAGAAATAGAAGAACGCACCAAACACGATGTTATAGCTTTTTTAACTGCTGTAGAAGAGAAAGTTGGGCCTGCGTCCAGATTTATTCATCTAGGTTGCACCTCTTCTGACATAGTGGATACGGCCAATGGCCTTTTGTTGTTTCGAGCAGGTCAGTTAATTACCCAGGCCCTAGATACTGTATTGACTATACTCAAAAAAATAGCTTTTAAACACAAAAATCTCTTGGTCATGGGCAGGACCCACGGAGTGCATGCTGAGCCCACCAGTTTTGGTCTAAAAATGGCTGGTTTTTACGCAGAATTCTTAAGACACAAAAAACGCTGGTTAGCTGCCCTGGAAAACATCAGAGTGGGCAAAATTTCTGGAGCAGTTGGGACTTATGCTCATCTCTCCCCAGAGGTAGAGAAAATAGCCTGTGAAATTTTAGGATTAAAGGTAGATCCTATTTCCACCCAGATTGTCCAGCGAGATAGATATGCCCATTATTTTACCACCTTAGCTTTAATTGCTGGCGGCATTGAACGTTTGTGTTTGGAGTTACGACATCTGCAAAGAACAGAGGTTCTGGAAGTGGAAGAAGGTTTTAGCAAAGGTCAAAAAGGCTCTTCGGCCATGCCTCACAAAAAAAATCCCATCTCTGCAGAAAATCTTAGTGGTCTGGCCAGGTTAGTTCGCACCAACTCTCTGGCTTCTATGGAAAATATGGCTCTTTGGCACGAACGAGATATTAGTCACTCTTCTGTGGAAAGAGTTATTATGCCAGATTCTACCATCCTTATTCACTACATGCTTCATCGCCTAAGCTCTATTTTAGAAAATTTAAAACTCAATCAACACAACATGGCTAGAAATTTGTATTCTTCTTTTGGTTTATTTTATTCTCAAAGGGTCTTACTGGCCCTTATTGAAAAAGGTCTTACCAGACAAAAGGCTTACGAAATGGTCCAAAAAGAGGCCCTTGCTTGCTGGGAACAACAAATACAATTTGAGGACAGAATTAGAGCAAGTAAAGAAATTAGGAGCTACCTTTCTTCTGCTGAGCTAGACAAAATCTTTGATCCTATGTATTATTTAAGGCATGTAGATTTGATTTATAAAAGAGTGTTTGAGGATACCTCGTGTTAGAACTTAAAAAGAAATTAGCCCAATTATTATACGACAAATCTTATAAAGAAGGTCAATTTACTTTAACATCAGGGAAAAAATCTGACTATTATTTCGATTGCAAACAAACAGCCCTGCATCCAGCAGGAAGTTATTTTTTAGGGAAAATTTTATTTTCCATGATCCAGAAACTACCCGAACCAGTCTCGGGAGTGGGGGGTATGACTTTGGGTGCAGATCCGCTAGTAAGTGCAGTGACCGTTATTTCCTATCTAGAAGGGAATCCGTTGCCAGGTTTTATCGTGCGTAAAAAGCCCAAAAAACACGGGACAGCCCAATTTTTAGAAGGATTGGCCAATTTCTCTCAGGGCAACAGAGTTTGTTTACTAGAAGACGTCATCACCACAGGCGGATCTGTTTTGACCGCAGCAACTCGAGTGCAAGAAGCAGGTCTGGAAGTAAAAGATATTATTTGTGTCCTGGATAGAGAAGAAGGTGGCAAACAAACTTTAGAGCAAAAAGGATATAGGTTCTATTCTATTTTTACGCGCCAAGAATTGCTCGATTTAGTGAAAAAATAACCAAGCCCCTGTTATCGAAAGCCGTATGAAGCGTGTAGTTCAAAAGTTTTATTTAAGTAGGCTTTTGCAGTTACATCATTTAAGGAATTTTGAATGTTAAAAAGAAAATTTAGCTGGGTATATTGGGTTATTGGATGCATTGGTCTGATGGGTTGTTTTTCTAAACCCCTAGAGCAAACTCTATGGCCCCAATATTCTAATGCTTATTATAAGTTAACCCAAAAATGGCTTCGAGAAAAAAAACTTTATTTTGGTTTGGATGAAAGTGTTATTGTAGATTGTCTCTTTAAAAGTCAGGAATGGAGACAGGGTTTTATACAACAATGGGTCAAAACGTATGGATTAAGTTCGCAGGAAAAAATTGAATTTGCCAGGCACATTATGGATGAGAGCAAAGGTTATGTAGAATTTTTTGTAGCTATTTCCTCTACCAGAGAGGAACTGACCAAATTAAAATTGCCTTATAGCCTTTGGGCCATATTTTTAGAGCAAAAGCAACAAAAAAAAATTTATCCTTTAGATATACGCGAGCTTGAATGGGCCTATCCCAAAGTGCACAAATTTTTTCCTTTTGTACAGGAATGGCAAAAATTTTACCTTATACGCTTTCCTTATGTTTCAAACTTTAAAAATCTAGTCTTTACAGGTCCAGAGGGTAAAATTGTCTTTAGTTGGTAGAATTTGCTCTATCTTCATCTTCTTACTTTTTATGTTAGCACCTGGCCTAAGTTATAGCAGCTGGGTCCCCTTTTTAGGGGACAATTCCTTAGGACCAAAGTATTTTTTTGTAGTGAGTAAACAACGTCAAAAACTATATTTGTTTTCCAATCAAGGTCATTTAAAACCTGTCTTTGCTTTGCCTTGCAGTACTGGCAAAGCAAAGGGAGACAAAAAAAAACGTGGGGATCGAAAAACACCGGAAGGAGTGTATTTTTTTGAAAAAAAAATTTCTCATGGACTGGACTTTGCCCTCTATGGAGGAATTGCTTTTACTCTAAATTATCCAAATCCTGTAGACAAATTATTTTCTAAAACAGGCCATGGCATCTGGCTTCACGGACGAGGGAATCCCATCAAACCTTTCAACACCAAAGGATGTGTAGCTGTAAACGTATCTTGTCTCCCCTTGATTCAAAAATACATAGTATTTCATCAAACTCCTATTTTAATCACTCAAGATTTTAAAAAAATAAAAAATAAACAAGATAATTTTGGGCAAAAAATTATAAAAAACATAGTCCAATGGAAAAAAAACTGGCAAAATAAAAAAGAAAAATTTTTTTCCTTTTACGACCACAAACTAGTAATAGGAAAAAGATATGGATATCACTCTTTTGTTCAAAACAAAAAGAGATTATTTCGCCTATACCAATGGATAGATATTTTTATTTCCAGACCTAAATTAGTAGCTGGCCCTGGTTATGTGGTCTCCTATTTTAAACAATTATTCCGTTCCCCTGGACATACGTCTTTGGGGATTAAAAGATTGTATTGGCTAAAAAGAGACCAAACCTGGAAAATAGTAGGCGAAGAATGGTATGGATTAAAAGACGAACAATTCCAAAAACAATATCTGGAGAAAAGGACCAAACAAATAAAAGTCTGGTTAAAAAAGTGGAAACAAGCCTGGGAAAACACCGATCTAAACAGCTATGCCAATTTTTACTCTTCCAATTCCAGACAAGGTAAGATAAAAGGCTTAAAAAACATTTTGGCTTTTAAACAAAAATTGTGGAGCAAAATAAAACCAAAGTGCATTACTATTCACGACATAAAAGTCTTTTTACATCCCAAAGGTTTTAAAGTATCCTTTATCCAACAATATGAAGACAACAGCGGGTATTCTGATTTAGGGCAAAAGACTTTGTTAATAGAGCCTAACGGAGATGGGTTTAAAATTTTATCAGAGCAATGGATAGCGTTATGAAAAAAAATGACCTTTATTATAACATTATTATCCTAAAAGACGACAGTCCGGTTAAAACCTTTCGCTTAAAAGTTAAAATAATAAAATTTATTCCTATCTTGATAATCGCTTTATTTACTTATGCGGTATTGGGGACTATTTATTTTTATAAATCAAGTCAAAAATATCACTCCTGTCTAAAATTATTAGCTCAAAAAGAAAAGGATTTAAACAAATTACGATTTGAATTGTCTCGGTTGAAGAATGTAAAAAAATTCCTAGATAAGTACGACGAAGATTACTTAAATAAGCTCATCGCAGGATCTGGACAAAATCTAAACCAGAACAAAATAGATTTAAACCAAATTTTTGCCAAAAAAAACTTAAATTTTGTTAAGATAAACAACATACAATGGCTAAAGGACGACAATTTTTTTGTCTTGCGCTTTGAATTAAATAATCTAGAACCAACCAAAGAAATAAAAGGTAAAGTAGAAATTTCCCTAATTACCAGAGATGGTAGTTGTTATCCTTTAAATATTCAAAATAAGAATTTAAAATTTTCTATAACCCGTTTTAAAGTAGTGCAAATTCGCTTTAAACTGCCAAGATATATTAAAGAAAAGGACGTATTTGGTATTAGATTAACCGTAAAAGACAAACAGGAGCAAGTTGTTTTTTGTGAAACCTATCCTTTGGTTAATATTTCTTTATAATTTCATCTTATTACCCACAGCATTTGCGTCTGTTGGAATTTTTTTTAAAAATACTTTTTTTCCCCTAAAAATTTATTACCTAAAAGGGGAAAACCCAGGCCCTACCCTAATGATTCAGGGAGGTATTCAAGGAGATGAATTAAGCGGAATAATTTGTGCTCAACTTTTAACCAGAGCCAAAGTTAAAAAAGGGAATTTAATTATCGTCCCAAGAGCCAACTGGCCAGCATTGTTTTTATTTAAACGCCAATTAAACGTAGATCTAAACAGGCGTTTTGATAAACATTATGCAGCCTTTTACGAAGATACCCTGGCCAAGGCCATTTTTTACTTAGCTAGTTTAAGTCAAGGCCTAATTCACCTCCACGAAGGCAGTGGTTTTTACTCTGCTGTTTACATCAATCAACTCCGTAATCCAAAACGTTATGGCCAAGCAGTAATTATTGACGATAAAAACTATAACAATATTAATTTAGCCAACCTGGCTAAAGATGTTTTAAAAGAAATAAATCCTATAGTTTTGCCACAAAAATATAAATTTTCTCTGTTTAACATGATGACTTTTTCCCCCAATACTCTTTATCCAGAACAAAAAAAATCTCTTACCTATAATGTATTAAAAAATTATTCCAAACCAGCCTTTGCCATAGAAGTCAGTAAACACATAAAGCAATTGGATTGGAAAGTAAAGTACATGCTTAAAACTGTGCAAAAATTTTGTCATAAATTAGGAGTGGATATATTTATATGCTGGGATAAACAAACAGATTCCTTAGTAAAAAATTGGTTTAAACAAAAAATTAGTTTAAAGATAATTCCTAAAAATAAATATGTATATCAATTGAAGATTGTTAAAGAGTCTGATCACAACAATATGTCCCAAGTTGGACTCCAGTTTGGAGATATAGATATAGACTTAAACAATAATGAGGTCATTTTTTTTCCCTGGGAGGATAAGTTTATAAAAATTATTATAGATGGAAAAGTTGTAAAAACATATAAACTAAAACGTAGCGTATTTAATATTCGCAAAAGTAAATATCCTATCCTGCTTTATAGCGTTGATGGGAAAATTCATTATGCATTTCCCCAAGAACACATACAATTATACAAAGGACAAACTTTGATAGTCTATGGTTTATGGCCAAATACAGGTGAAGTCATTAATATCAAAGGATATGCTCCTATCAATGCCCTCTCAAACACGGGTCAGGATATAAACGAACCAATTTATCTGTTAAAAGCAGCTTTTTTGCCTAAGTATATAAAAAATTTAAAAAATAAAGCCTGGAGTTTTGAAATCGTCAGAGAAACAAAAAATCTTCCACCCTACAAATGGATTGTAGAAGTAAAAGAACCTAAATTAAACACCATAATCTTTTCCAATAAAAATGATATCTTTTCCATAAATAACACAAAATTAAAATCTGGCCACTACCAAATAACTATCTATCCAGACAGTTTTTTTATTCTCCTGGATAAAAATCCCATTCCCTATTATAATCAAGACATCATCTACTTTTCTCCGGGAGCACATCAGATCTCCGTTAGAAACAATAAAACATTTGATTTAATCAAAACTTACAACATTGCAGTTACTCCCTAAATTATCTTAACTACCCACCCCAAAAAAGACGATAAAAAGCCGAAAACAGGAAATTTTTAGCTTCTTGAGAATGCAGCGTAAGTTACAGCCTGAACAATTTTTCAGGCAACCTTTATGGGATTGTCTTTACTTTCTATTGTAAAAGGCATACCATACGCACATTCACGAACAAAGCCCTTTTTTTTAATGGGAGGAGAAAAACTATGAATAGCAAAAAGATCACTCAAGGTTTAGAAAAAGCTCCTCATAGAGCCTTGCTTCACGCTTTAGGTCTGACCAGAGAAGAATTAAACAGACCCCTTATTGGAGTAATTAATGCGGCCAATGAAGTAGTGCCTGGCCACATTCATTTAGATCAAATTGCTCAGGCCGTAAAAGCAGGTATTCGTTTGGCCGGAGGAGTACCTCTGGAATTTCCTGTGATTGGAGTGTGTGACGGTATTGCTATGAATCACGAAGGCATGCGTTTTAGCCTGCCCTCAAGAGAGCTTATCGCAGATTCTATAGAAATTATGGTCACAGCCCATGCCTTTGACGGTCTGGTCTTTATTCCCAATTGCGATAAAATCGTACCGGGCATGCTTATGGCTATGTTGCGTTTAAACTTGCCCTCTTTACTCATTAGTGGTGGTCCTATGTTAGCAGGTAAATATAAATTACAGTCTGTAGATTTAATCACCGTATTTGAAGGAGTGGGTAAAGTTAGGGCAGGCGAAATGAGCGAACAGGAATTGGCACAGTTAGAGCAAAAGGCCTGTCCTGGTTGTGGATCATGTTCTGGTATGTTTACGGCCAACTCCATGAACTGTTTAGCCGAAGCCATAGGTCTTGCCCTTCCCGGCAATGGAACCATACCCGCCATTAGTAGCGAACGCATCCACCTAGCCAAAAAAGCAGGCCTAAGGGTAATGGACCTAGTTAGACAAAACATCCGTCCTCGGGATATTTTAAAAAGGGAAAATATTTTTAATGGCGTTAGTGTAGATATGGCCCTTGGTTGCTCTACCAATACTGTATTGCACTTGCCTGCCATTTTCAACGAAGCAGGTTTAGACTTGCCTTTACGCGTATTTGATGAACTCAGTCGCAAGACTCCTAATTTGTGCAAATTATCTCCTGCAGGTCACCATCATCTGGAAGATTTGCATTTAGCAGGAGGGATTTATGCGGTAATGAAAGAACTAAGCAAAAACAATTTATTGCATCTCGAGGCCCAGACAGTATCTGGCCAAACAGTAGGAGAAATTCTAGAACAAGTAGAAGTATTGGATCATAATGTCATTCGCCCCATTGACAATCCCTATTCCAATGAAGGTGGCATTGCCATCTTGTATGGCAATCTTGCTCCAGAAGGTGCAGTAGTAAAACAATCTGCAATTGATCCCAGTATGTTAAAAAGAACTGGAGTGGCCAAAGTATTTGACAGCGAGGAAGAGGCCACCAAATACCTGTTAGATGGTAAAGTAAAAAAAGGAGATATTGTAGTAATTCGTTACGAAGGACCTAAAGGCGGTCCTGGCATGAGAGAAATGCTTACCCCAACCGCCCTAATAACAGGTCTTGGGCTGGATAAAGACGTGGCTTTGCTTACAGACGGTAGATTTAGTGGGGGAACAAGAGGAGCAGCTATTGGGCACATATCTCCAGAGGCCTATGAAGGAGGACCCATAGGACTTGTTCAAGATGGCGATAAGATCCTCATAGATATCCCCAATAGAAAATTAGATATGTTAATTAGCGAAGAAGAATTAAAAAAACGTCAAGCCCAATTTAAACCAGTGCAAAAAAACATAAGCTCTCCTTTTTTACGCAGATATCAAAAACAGGCCACATCTGCTAGCCAGGGAGCAAGGTTTGTTAGTAATTAATGATTAGTGGTTAGTGAATGGTGATTACCTGACAAGGAAAGATGATGACCCCTGAATCTGATTATACCTGGACCAAAGAGCAGGTTTTAAAATATGAGCAGTGGCTTTACTCAAAACAAGGGAGCTTTATTTTAAAGCAAGAACAAAAACTTTTGAGTCACTTACTTTCTCCCTGGCCCAGACGCAGACAATCTTTTGTTGATCTTGGTTGTGGTCCAGGGAGTTTTTTAAATTTTTTCTGGAAGTGTGGTTTTGAAGTACACGGAGTGGATAAAAATCCAGAAATGCTGAAAATTGCCAGAAAAGCAACTAAAGGGAAAATCCCCCTTACCCTAGGGGATCTAACCCACCTACCCTTTGACGACGACGAATTTGATTTTGGATCTCTTATCCTGGTCCTGGAATTTACCAAAGCTCCTCAAAGGGTCCTAGAAGAAGCTAAAAGAATAGTCAAAAAAGGCCTGCTCGTAGGTTTTTTAAACAAATATTCTTTTTATTATCTAGAAAAAAAAGTCCTGTCCAAAGGAAATCCACTGGCCCAGGCCAGATGGTATAGCTGGTTGGAAATGAAAAAACTGCTTACTGCAACTCTTGCTCCAGAATCTATCTATGCTCGCTCTGTATTGCCCGGTCCCACCTGTATCTGGCAGGACAAAAAAATCTATAATTTTGCGCACAAATTTATTTATCCTGTGCTCTGTGGGAGTTTTATAGGAGTAAGATTGGATTTTTTAAAAACAGTTCCCCTTTGCACTCCCCTTTTAGTCCAGGAAGACACTTGTCAGCCCGTAGGCAACTAAAAAAGCCAAACATCCACCACTGTCCCCTGCTCAAGGCCTTCACAATTGTCAGGTATGGGTATTAATCCATCTGCTTCTAACAACGTTTTGATTAAACCGGACTTGCCAAGAATGGGCTTGGCCAAAAATTTTGTACCTTGCTGGATTAACTTTACTCGTAAAAAGTCCTGTCTTCCGTAACGGGAAGCAATATTTCTGTTTAAAACCGCCTGTATTTTTTTGGGCCATAGGTTGTCTAATACTTGTGTTTCCCCATTCCAGATGCGTAAAAAAGGCAAAACAATGACCATCAAAACAATTTGGGCAGACGTTACTTGGCCTGGTAAACCAAAAATAAACTTGTCCTGCCATTGCACCAATAAAGTAGGCTTCCCTGGACTTATGGCCAGCCCGTGAAAGATTACCTTAGATCCCTCAAGCTGCTCCAAGACCTCTAAGGTAAGGTCTCGCGTGCCAATAGAGCTCCCACCAGAAAGTAAAAGCAAATCCTGTTCAGACAAAGCTTCCTCTACGGCCTGTTTAAACTCTATTTTATTATCTTTGACAAAAGGATACACCTTGGCCTTATATCCATTTGCCTCCAGCAAACTATATAGAGTAAAGGAATTTACGTCTCGCACCTGACCTAAACGTGGTCTATCTTCTACGCGCACAAGCTCATCTCCTGTAGAGATAATGCCTATCTTAGGCTTTTTATAAACCTTTGGTCTGGCATAACCCAGGGTGGCCATGGCCCCTATTTCTTTAAAAGAAATTCTAGTACCTTTTGGGACCACCACCTGTCCTTTGGCAAAATCTTCTGCTTGCAAAATAATATTTTCCTGAGGGAATAAAGACTTTCTAACTTCTATTAAATCGTCCCCTGCTTGAGCAGTGTATTCTATCATCAAAACACTATCTGCCCCTTTTGGCAATAAGGCCCCAGTAACAATCGACATACATTGACCAGCACCTATTTCCTGTTGTGGCAAATCGTCTATCTTTTGCTCTCCTATTAAGGTTAAATAAGCAGGATTTTGTTCACTGGCTCCAAAGGTATCTTTGGCCCTAACTGCATAACCATCCATTGTGGCCCTTGGCCAAAGAGGCCAATCTTCCCTAGCTACGATGTCTTCAGCCAATACGTAAAAAAGAGAGTCTTTTAAATCTATAGGCCTTATTGACCTATTAAATTCCATACCTTGAAAGATATTATAGGCTTCGGAAATAGATAGCACCTTAAAAAAATCCATAATTTTACCTCCCAAATAAAGGATTCCTCTTTTATGCAATTATTCTTAAACAATCTCCAGCGATTTAATTATCATGAACTAATTTGAGAATACTTTCTAAGGATTTTAAGGGATTGGTTTGTTTAAAAAGGTATTGGCCAATTTTTAATCCTACAAGGCCATTGGCTAAAGATTGCTTAAGCATTGCCAGAAAGTCAGAAAAATTTGTCTTATTCGCTCCTTTATCAAAAAGTACGGGCACAGGACAGGATTGCACGGCGTTTGTACAAACACTTTCTCGCCCAGGAAAAGGCACGGCAATTAAGTCTGCTCCTATCTCAGCTCCCAGGCCTATACAATGAGCCACTAAGGAAGGATCCAATTCATTTACGATCTGCCCACCTCTGGCATAAATTGTGGCCAAAACAGGCAATCCTAGTTGATGGGCCTCATCTACCACCAAACCAAAATCTTGAAGCATTTTGTCTTCTAAATCATTTCCTATGTTCAGGTGAATGGCTACAGCATCCGCTCCAAGCCGAAGAGCTTCTGCTGCAGAGCAAACTATGGTTTTGTTGTAATAAGGCAACCCATGTTTGGTACTGGCAGAAAGATTAATAATTATTTTAAAATCCAGGGGGACAAAATGCACCCATTCTTTGGCTAACCCTTTTGGCAAAATAAGTCCGTTTAACCTGGTTCTGGCCAAAAGGCCAAACAATTCTTTTACGTCATTTAAATTGTTAAACATGCCATCATTAAAGCCATAATCCAAACTCAAAAAAACGGTTTTTTGACTTTTAGGATTAAAAAGTTGTTTTCTTTTGCGAAAAATACCTAACATAAGCACTCCCAACTATTTTTTATTCATTTCCAGAGTAATCGATTTTGTTTAATTTTGACCCAGCCCAGAGGAAGATTTTTGTAGTAAAGGAGGCTGGTCTGGTGAGTTTGCCCATTGGCCACTGCAACTATTTCTCCCTGAATCATTTTTTTTAATTGATTTAGGTCAGTAAGACAAATTTTTTGCTTGCCCTGGAGTTCTGGTTCTTTTAGATATGACTTAAATTTTATTGTCTTACCCGTTTTTACACCAATCTCTGTGCCTCGAAAGTTTAAATCAGGCCAATAGGAAAGGGCACGCTTTGGCACAAAAAATATCTTTTGTCCAAATAAAAACGTACTTCCAGGACAACAAAAGTTAATAGAGGTTGGATATGGTTGCAGATGGCGTTTTTTCTGTTTCTTTAACCCAGTGGATAATTCTGAGCTCAAAAAACTTTCTTTTATTTCAGGTTTTAAAATAGTAATAAAAAAACCCTGACTTTCTCCTTTTACAAAGGGCACTCGATAGGTATTGGGCCTTAATCCTGTTTCCCAAAAAACTTCCTTTATGTGTCCCCCAAAAGGCACTGGTTTTAAATCTAAATTGTCTATGGCCCACTCTATTTGTTCTTCGTTTTCTTGAACATTGGTAGTACAGGTAGAATACACAATGTATCCACCTGGTTTTAGTAAGTGTTTGGCCCTTGAAAGTAATTTTTGTTGAATGTTAATCAACCTTTTAAGACTATTTTTAGAGCAAAAAACTTTACTCCTACTTTCTCCCGTTCCCCAGCCACTACAAGGAACGTCTAACAAAATATAAGGAAATTTAAAGTCAGGGAATAATTCTCCTCTATATTGCGTGGTAATTACATTAAAATGATTACAACGAGCCAGATTGTGACTCAAAGTCTGCGCTCGTTTGGAATTAGGCTCATTGGCTATGACCAGACCGCTTTGCCCCACCAGGGTGGCCAAAAGCCCTGTCTTGCTGCCAGGACTTGCACACATGTCCAGCACCACCGATCCTTTAGAAGGATTCAAAAACAAAGGGGGCAGAAAAGAGGATTTATCTTGAATATAAATCAGGCCAAAACAATTGGCCAGAGAACTACCAAGCAGCATATGCTCTTCTTTTACTTTAAAAATAAAAGGCCAAAAACTCTCTTCAGGCTCAAAACCTTCTTCTCTGAGCAGTTCGATTATCTCTCTGGTATAACGGGGCCTAGTGATTCTAAAATAACGCATCTGTTTAAAAAATTTGCTTCTATTTATGTGTCCGCCAAGGGTTTGCAAGGTTTATTGCCTAAAAAATTAACTTCCACAGACCAAGTGCTCAAAGGGACAATTTTTACGCCCAAAAATCTAATGCCTGCCTCAATTTTTTGGTGTATTCGACGGATAACTATCAATAAAAATGTTTACATATGGGTCTAAACCTTTTATGTCAAAAAGAAGTTTTGAACTCTTTGAGATAAGAGATATTAAGAGACAAAAGGAGATTGAGTGAGATGTTATCTTGTTTAAAGAAATTAATTATACTTTTAGGCGCATACTTATTGATTTTAAACCTGGCTTATGCCCAAGGACCAGTTAAAACCTTTAGTGTACTACCTTTTAAAATCAATGCCCCTTCTGAATACGAATATCTTTCTACAGCCGCCCAAACTATGCTAGCGACTAGGCTAACCTGGTCCAACCACTTCGAACCTGTCAACACAGACATCCATTCCGTGCCTCAAAACCTTGCTCAAGCTAAAAGTCTTATTCAAAAAGTCAACACAGATTATCTTATCTATGGTACCCTTACCATTATCGGAAATAAATGCAATCTCAGTGTTCATGCCTTAAGTAAGACGGGACAAGACATGCCTATTAATTTGGAAACAAATCTAGACGGGTTAATTGCTGGCTTAGAGACTGTAGCCAAAACAATTAACCAAAAGATATTTTTTAAACCAGAGGTCAAAAAAAACAAACCCAAACAAACAGTAGTCCTTAACTCAGAATTCGTTTACAACGAAACAGGACAACCAGGTTCTTTTTACCTAAACCCAGAATTTAGTTTTGCTGGTAACATGCACAATCCCAACAAATGGCGCAGTCAAACGCTACCTTTTGCTGCTGTAGGAATGGTGGCTGGAGATGCAGATAAAGACGGCCAGGTTGAAATTTTTATTTTAGAAAAAAATAAAGTGCACGCTTATAGAAGGGTCAAGGGACTTTTAAAACCCCTAGCTACCTACGAAACACCCTTTACCTACCAATGTCTCAACATCAATCTTCTCGACCTCAACAAAGACGGCTATCCAGAAATAATAGTCTCTGCCAGACAAGATCTCTCCATTCATTCTTTTATGTTAAACTTTAAAAATAACCACTTTAAAGTCGTACAAGATAATATTCCTTATTTTCTAAACGTGATAAAAACTCCCCCCTATTTTTTACCTACTCTTATTGGACAAAAATTTGGTTTACATCGTCTCTTTGATCCTGATAGCGTTTACGAATTAGTAAAAATGCATGGCTCCTACCAACCTGCAAGACACCTATCTTTACCACCTCATGCCAACGTGTTTAATTTTACTTATCTACCCCAGGGGAAAGACTATAAAATCATCGTCAATCACAACGATCATCTCTACGTCTATACTTCCACTAAAGGCCTTTTGGCCAAAACAGAAGAAATGTACGCTGCCACCAATATAGGATTTTCTTATTACGAAACTACTCCAGGGCTTGGGGTAAGCAAGACTATGGAGCCCTACATGTATTATATTTCTGCAAGGTTGATCCCTATAAACTTGACAAAAGAAGAAAATTTTCAACTGCTAGTAAGCAGACCCATTTCCATATCTTCCCAATTCTTTGCCAGGTATAGAAATTTTCCTCAAGGAGAAATGCACTGCCTATTCTGGGATGGAGTAGGACTTAATTTACTCTGGAAAACCAGGAGAATAAAAGGATCTATTATGGACTATGGGCTGTACGATTTAAATGGAGATGGAAAAAAAGAACTGGTAGTTTGTATTAATACCTATCCAGGAGCTACAGGTCTGTCCCATAAACGAACAATCATCATTAGCTACACCTTGCACCAAAAAACAGTCCAATAAGTGAACTATTTTCTAAACCTTGTTAAGCCTAGTGAGGAGATTTAGAATCCACAGCTCACTAGGCTTTTTTTTGGAAAGGATCAGGCCAAAAAGGAAGCCGTCTCTTTATGCCTTATTTTTCGGTTCAACACATAAAAGTTGATGCTAGTTATAATCAGCAAAAACTTATCTCCTTTCTAAAACAAAAAACTCAAGGAACTATACCCTACTCTGGCCTGATGAAGTGGATAAGGACAGGTCAAGTGCGGGTAAACAAGTCAAGGACGTCTCCATTTTATCGCCTTCAGGAAGGAGACGTGATAAGAATTCCCCCCTATTCAGCAGAAAAAACTTACCTCCAACCCCAAGTAGAAAAAACTTACAAACTAAACATTGTTTATGAAGATAGAAATTTGTTAATAATAGATAAACCGTGTGGTTTGCCGGTACACAAGGGTAGTAAAAATCTCTTTTCTCTTATGGACATAATAGCTAGTAATTATGGTAAACAAGGTTTTTTGCCTACCCCTGTACACAGGCTGGATAAAGACACCTCTGGTCTGTTAATTTTGGCCAAAAGTTTCAAGACACTGAGAGAGCTACAAGCTCATTGGTCTTGCGTGCACAAATATTATCTAACAAAAGTATGGGGAAAGTGGCCTTATCCAAAGCCAAAAGAATTTACCCACTACTTATACAAAACTAAAGGTAAAATCGTTATAGACAAACTCCAAGGAAAAAAATGCTCCTGTTACATTCACTTGTTAGCTCAAACTAAAAATTGTTCTATTTTAAAAATCAAACTCCTTACAGGAAGAACCAGACAACTACGAGCCCAACTCCACTTTCTAGGCCACCCCATCGTGGGCGATAAAAAATTTAACCCTACCTGCTCCTCTTCTACATTTTACCTACACGCTTATTGTCTTAAACTACAAGACAAAACAATTATATCTCTGCCTAATTGGAAAAACATAGACTTTAATAGCCACACAAAGGACTTAAGTTGACTATAAAAATAGCTATCCAACCCACATTTCTCTAGAACAACAAAAACTAATTTTCCCAACGAGTTATCCAAATTTTACCTACTAGACTTCAATAAAAAAATTTTCCCTACGGTCTTAATCAATGTAATCAAAATACAACATCCTAATCTTTGCAATCGCGTTAAAGCTTATATCTTTTTTGACCTAATTGACTTAAAAAATATTTAGACGTATCGTTCAGTTAAATGTGATTTGGGACTTTAGCAACTTAAACAGGAGGTTTTTTATGGATAAATTAATTAGGATCAATACCAAGACAAACGAGGTGGTGGTTGAGGATTTAAGTGAAGAGATGAGTTTACTTGGCGGAAGGGCTCTAACTTCTAAAATTATTCGTCAGGAAGTGCCGGGCAATTGCCATCCTTTAGGAGCAAGCAACAAATTAGTAATAGCTACAGGTATGCTTAGCGGCACTCCTTTGGCTAATTCTGGACGTATTTCTGTAGGAGCCAAATCCCCTCTTACCGGCGGAATTAAAGAAGCTAATTCTGGTGGAGTATTTTCTCAAAAAATGGCCAAATTGGGTTTGCGAGGCCTTGTTTTGGAAGATAAACCTGAGGAAAAAACTACAAAGGTAATCTATATCAACAAAGATGGCGTGCAAATAGAAAACATGCCAGAACTGGCTAATTTAGGCACTTATGAAACCAGCAATAAGCTGTTTGAAAAATATGGTTCTAAGGTGGGTATCCTGGTCATAGGTCCTGCAGGGGAAAATTTGCGCCTTGCGGCCTCTATACAATTTACAGATCCAAAAGGTCGTCCTGCCAGGGCTGCTGGACGTGGTGGCCTTGGAGCTGTAATGGGATCAAAAGGCATTAAAGCTATCGTCATTGACGACAAGGATGCCCCAAGAGTCAAAATAGCCGATACTGAAGCCTTTAAGGCTGCGGCTAAAAGATGGGCAGAAATTTTACAAAAACATGCAGTAACAGGACAAGGCCTGCCTTCTTTTGGCACTGCTATCTTGATAAACATTATAAATGAAGCTGGCGCCTTGCCGACCAAAAATTTCCGTTTTGGTAGGTTTGAGAAAGCTGCAGACGTGAGTGGAGAAAAAATGGCTGAGCTCATTCAAAAACGCGGTGGGGTAGTCGCTGAAGGTTGTCATCCTGGCTGTATTATCAGATGCTCTCAAGCCTATGTAGATGAAAATGGAGAGTACATTACTTCTGGATTTGAATACGAAACCATTTGGGCCTTAGGACCAAACACCTTAATAGACAATTTGGACGAACTAGCCCAACTGGATCGTTTATGTGATGATTTGGGCCTAGATACCATTGAAACCGGAAACACCATAGCTGTAGCTATGGAAGCTGGAGTTCTTTCCTGGGGTGATGGTCAAGCTGCTATAGAGTTATTAAAAAGGATTTACGATCCCAATGATTATTTAGGGCGAATCATTGCCAATGGCTCTGCCTTTACCGGAGAAGCTTTTGGCATAGACCGGGTTCCTGTAGTCAAAAGACAGGCTCTACCAGCTTATGACCCCAGATCTGTTAAAGGAGTTGGCGTTACTTATGCCACCAGTCCCATGGGCGCTGATCACACTGCAGGGTATGCCGTGTGTCAAAACATTTTAAAAGTAGGAGGAGACATCAATCCTCTGAAAAAAGAAGGCAATATTGAAGTGTCCAAAAATCTGCAAATCGCTACAGCTGCTATTGATGCCACTGGTTTTTGTTTATTTGTAGCTTTTGCTGTGTTAGACACAGAAGACGCAATGGACACGATCGCCAAACTGCTTAGCGCCCGTTTTGGCAAGACTTTCACTGTGGATGACATCGTAAATCTAGGAATAAACACCTTAAAAGACGAGCTTGCTTTTAATAAAGACGCTGGTTTTACCAAGGCCCAAGATCAATTACCTGAGTTCTTTAGCAAAGAACCACTTCCTCCTCATAACACTGTCTGGGATTTTTCCATTGACGAACTACAAGCTGCAAAGGTAAACTAAAATTTTACAAAAGATAAAGGATTATAGGGGTAAGTGTTAAGTGTTAAAAATTAGATTTAGGTAGTGCTTAACGCTTACCCTAAATACTATTGTAAGGTAAGTTTTATATGTTAGAAGTAAAATGTTTTGCCACCTTACAGGACCATACGCCCGAGGGGGGTAAAATAGATTATCGTCCAGGCCTAACAGTTCGCGACGTGTTAAAAATGCTTGACATCCCAGAAGAAGAAGTAAAAGTGGTCTTTGTAAATGGAGAGTATAAGGATCTGGACACGTCTCTTCAAGATGGAGATCGCCTAGGCCTATTCCCTGCAGTAGGTGGAGGTTAAGTCTATTCTTCCTAACAAAAGTGTAAGACAAAAAATCTTAAAAGAGTTAAAAAGTCAGCACCTGCCTAACTTGTGGATAAAAAACTCTCAGGCTATTTCTCCTAAAGAACAAGCCTGTTTGTTTTCCAGCAAAGTATTGGTGGTAGGTTGTGGGGGGCTAGGCGGCTTTGTCTTAGAAATGTTGGCCAGAATTGGCGTGGGGACCCTTATTTTTGCAGATGGCGATCGTTTTGAAGAAAGTAATCTAAATAGACAACTCTATGCTTCTACTTCTAATCTGGGGCAAAACAAGGCCAAAGTAGCTCAAGCAAGACTTAAGCAAATCGCTCCTTTGTGTAGAGGGATTGCCATTCCTAGATATCTGAGCCTGCAAAACGTGGTTCGTATTTTACCAAAATGTGATTTGGTCTTAGATTGCGTAGGTGGAATAGAATTTAAAGCAGAGCTCATTCATGTCTGCCAAAAACATCAACAAACACTCATTACAGGGGCAGTTGCTGGGTGGGAAGGATTTGTTAGCAGCATTACTGCAACATCAAAATCACCTCTAAGTTTTTTCTCTGGTGTTTCAACCAAAAGTGCTGAAAATACTCTGGGCACTCCTGTTACCTCTGTAAATCTTATAGCCACCCTTCAAGTGCAAGAGGCTATTTTATGGCTCACCCAAAAAAAACTATTGTGCCTAGATAAAGTCCTCTATGTTTCTTTAGATAGATTTGACTTTATGTGGCTAAAACTCTAACCGCCCGTAAACACACTCCCAAGTTCCCACCTACAACTTGTTTTTCCATAGTTATCCCAAATAACTGAACATAATTACAAATAACCCACCAATCACTAATCACCAATTACCAATTACAAATTACAAAAACTAAAAAACTTGCGTTAAGCTCAAGAAGTGGCTACAAGTGGGTAAAAGCGAAAAATGAGGTAAAAGTATGAGCTCCAAACAATATGTAATTGACGACTTATCCAACAAAGAGGCCTGGCGATTGTTTAGAATTATGGCCGAATTTGTAGACGGCTTTGAAAGTCTAAACGAACTTGGTCCTGCTATTTCAATTTTTGGTTCAGCCAGAGTTTCCCCTGAGGACAAAAGCTATAAGCAGGCTTATGAAATAGCCCACAAACTAGCCAAAAGTGGTTATGCAGTTATCACCGGCGGCGGTCCTGGCATCATGGAAGCAGGAAATAAAGGAGCTCATGATGCTGGAGGAGTAGCCGTAGGTCTAAACATTCAACTCCCCTTTGAACAAAAGCCCAATGACTATGCTACTATCAGCTGTGAATTTAAGTACTTTTTTGTGCGCAAAGTTATGTTTATTAAATATTCCATGGGCTACATAGTGATGCCAGGAGGATTTGGCACTCTAGACGAATTAAGCGAAGCTCTGGTGCTTACTCAAACCAAACGCATTAAACCTTTTCCCATTATTTTATTTGACAAAGAATTTTGGAACCCCTTGGTAGATTGGTTTAAAAATACCCTATTACAAAAAAAATGTATTTCCCCAAAAGACCTCGAACTATTCTGGGTAGTAGACGACGTGGACGAAGCAGTGTCCATTATTAAAAAATTCGTAATAATTTAAACCGTTATCCATCTCTAGAATTTGTTTTCTTGAAACAAAAGGATATAAAAAATGGGGAGGTAAAATAGACAAAATAGCTCTAAGCTAAAAGCAAGACAATGGGCGCATATAAACTAGACGGAACATTTTTCTGGTGAGAAAATAAATATTTCTTAATAATCTATATCCAACAAATAGAGACAAAAAAACAAAAACGTAGTATGGACAATCCTTTTAAAAAATTACCTAAAAATAAATTTCCAGAAAAAAGGGCTACGTTCTCAAAAGGTGGCCCAAAAATTGATCGAGATAAAGATGTTGAACTATTTTTGCAAGCAGTGTCTGACGTAAAGCCTCTATCTAAAAAAGGACCTGAGGTAGTAGTCAAAAAATCTCCTCCCAGAGCCAAAAATAAGGACAGTGCCTTGGAAAAATTTTTACAGGGGGACTTTGAATTTTCGGTTGAATATACAGGGGAATATGTGCAAGGCTCTGTAAAGGGGGTAAATTTAAAAATTTTAAATAAGCTCAAAAGAGGAGAATTTAGCGTTCAAGCCCACCTGGATTTGCATGGTTTCACTCTAGACGATGCCAATTTTGCCCTTTTGGATTTTGTTCGAAACAATTACTTTCAAAATAAACGTTGTCTTCTGATAGTAACAGGAAGAGGATTAAACTCGCCTGGGGGCATAAGTTTGCTCAAACGAGAAGTCCAATTCTGGCTCACCCGCGATCCTTTAAAACGCATAGTGCTTGCTTTTTGTTCTGCTCTACCCAAACACGGAGGAAGTGGAGCCATATACGTACTTTTGCGAAAATATAAAAAAACTAGGGGTAAAATCCTTTGGGATAGATGGTTATATCCTGAGGAAGGATAGAGCTTGGAACTCTACATAGAAAAACTTATCTGGAGAGGACGAGGACTGGCCAAAAGCAAAGATGGGCAGATAATCCTAGTAGATCCACCGGTATTTCCAAAAGAACGGGTACAGGTAAATCTACATACCGTAAAAAAAGATTATGCTCAGGCCAAAGTAATTTCTATCTTAACCTCTCATCCTGACAGAAGAAAACACCCCTGTCCGTATGCTGGGACATGTGGAGGATGCTCTTTTGGACATATTAAAGCCAAACAAGCTCTAAAACTAAAATACTCCATTTTACAAGACGCTTTATCTCGCTCTAAATTAAGATCAATTTGTCAACACGTGCCCGTGCAGGTGATCAATGCTGCCAAAAGCTGGAGATACCGTTATAGAGGACAAATTTTTATTCAAAACGGCCTTCCCTGTTTAAAAAAAATGTCTTCTAGACAAAACATACCTATTTCAGATTGTCTTTTATTTATAAAACAATTGGGAACTAACTTAAAAACTTTGGCCTCCTCTAAAAAAAATGGCAAATACACTGTAATCTCCAATGGAAATCAAGTCGCTATTGCTGGAGACAACAAAATTTTGGATTTTAAACTCACTGCTTTTCCTTTGACTTTTTTCTTTTCTGCAGACCATTTTTTTCAAGCCAATTGGCATCTCAATCAAAAACTAATTGAAATCGTTTGCAATAACTTAAAGCACGAGGAAAAAATTATAGACTTATACGCAGGAGCAGGTAACTTTGCCCTCCCCCTGGCCTGGCTAAAGAAAAAAGTCTTGGCTCTAGAGCAAAACAAAGCTAGCATTACACTTGGTCAACAAACAGCTGCCCTCCACGGCCTAAAAGTGCAGTTTCACCAGGCCAATCTAAACCAAAATTGTGATCTAATTCACCAGTTCCAACCCGAAGCAGTAGTGATAGACCCACCAAGATCCGGAGCCCCTTTTCTAAAACACATCCTAAAACAGACTCACTTAAAAAAAATCATCTGGGTCTCTTGTGATATTGTAAATAGTTTAAGAGACATCACCCCTTTTGTGCTGGATCACGGATACCAAGTTGAAAAGCTCTTCTTATTAGACATGTTCCCCCAAACCTGGCACTTTGAGGTGGTGTTTGTGCTCAAGGCCAAAAAACAACTTTCTCCATAACCAATCACTAATTTCTAAGCATTGATTACTAATTTCTTGACAGACTTCAAGATGTTTTGTTAGATATTTTTTTTATTTTTAGGCGCGTAGCTCAGGGGGAGAGCACTTGCTTGACGCGCAAGGGGTCAGGAGTTCAAATCTCCTCGCGCCTACCATAAAGCTGATAAAGGGAGGCTTTTGGCCTCCCTAAAATGTTTAAACTCAAAATACTTTGGGGCAGTTATTAAAAAATTCTAGCTAGATTTTCGCTAACTGAAAAAATATTTTTATTCAGCTCTAAAGAATTTTTGTTCTTTCTGGCTGGAGGGTATCCTACTTGAGTAAAAATTATGCAAAGCCGCATCTGGATTTGCCCGAACAGGGTCGACATAGGGATGTCCAGAGATTTTAATTAACTACATTATTTTTTTGGGAAATTATGAGCACGATTACCATAAAAGATTTAGAAAAGAGTGTGGAGTTTGGTCCCAAGGACACTTTTCAAAAGTTGTTAGATCTATTTTCTGGTAAAAAGGCCAAAAAAATTATTGCCTTTAAAACAGGCACTGCAGTGTTTGATTTACAAAGAGTTATTCCGCCAGATTGTCAAACAGTAGAGGCAGTGTTTATAGATAGTCCTTTGGGTTTAGAGATTTTGCGGCACAGTGCTGCCCACGTAATGGCTGATGCGGTAAAAAAACTTTTTCCTTCAGCCAAAGTTACTATTGGTCCTGCAATTGAAAATGGTTTTTATTATGATTTTGATTACGAGCGTGCTTTTACTCCTGAGGACTTAGAAAAAATAGAGCAGGAAATGGCCAAAACCATTAGTGCAGATCTACCTTTTGTGCGCGAGGAAGTATCTGCAGAAGAAGCCAAAAAACTGTTCTTAAAATTAAACGAAACTTACAAATTGGAACTTATAGATGATATAGGAGAGCCTGTTGTTTCTTTGTACAGGCATGGCGAATTCGTAGATCTATGTAGAGGTCCACATCTACCTAGTACGGGCTACATCAAGGCCTTTAAGTTGACTTCTGTGGCCGGTGCTTACTGGCGAGGAGATGAAACCAAGCCCATGTTGCAACGCATTTACGGCACGGCCTTTGCTTCGCCAAAAGATTTAAAAAAGTATCTCTTTCAACTAGAAGAAGCCAAAAAACGGGACCATCGCAAATTAGGAGTGCAGCTGGATTTATTCAGTTTTTCTGATGAAGCAGGACCTGGCATGCCCATTTTTCATCCTAAAGGGGCTTTGATTAGAGCTATTCTAGAAGATTTTGAGATCAAAGAACATTTAAGGCGAGGCTACGAAATAGTAAGAGGTCCCAGGTTGCTCAGGCAAGAATTATGGAAAAGATCTGGACATTACGATAACTATAGAGAAAACATGTATTTTACTGAAATAGACGGTCAGGTATATGGTCTAAAACCTATGAACTGTCTATCTCACATGCTCATTTACAAGTCCAAATTGCGTAGTTATAGGGATTTGCCCATTCGTTATTTTGAATTAGGCACGGTCAATAGGCACGAAAAGTCTGGAGTGCTCCACGGATTACTGCGGGTAAGGCAATTTACTCAGGATGATGCTCATATTTTGTGCCGTCCAGATCAATTGCAAGAGGAAATTATAGGTGTCTTGAAATTTGTTCAAGATGTAATGGGGATTTTTGGCTTTGAGTACGAATTGGAGATTAGCACCAGACCAGAAAAGTCCATTGGTTCTGATGAAGATTGGGAAAGGGCAACTTTAGCTCTTACCAATGCTCTGGAAAGTTTAAACCTCAATTATGACATTTGCCCGGGGGAAGGTGCTTTTTACGGCCCTAAGATTGACATCAAGCTAAAAGATGCTTTAGGTAGGAAATGGCAGTGCTCTACTATTCAATGTGATTTTACCTTGCCAGAGCGTTTTGACCTGTTTTACATTGGTGAAGACGGCGAAAAACATAGACCTGTCATGTTACACAGGGTTATTTTGGGGGCCATAGAGCGCTTTATGGGAGTTTTAATAGAGCATTATGCGGGTGCGTTTCCGGTATGGCTTGCTCCTGTACAGGCAAAAATTTTGGCCATTACTGACGATCAGGCAGAATATGCCAGCAAAGTATATAACCATCTGAGACAGGCAGGTCTTAGGGTGGAAGTAGATTTGAGAAGAGAAAAATTAGGTTACAAAGTAAGAGAAGCCCAGCTAGAAAAAATACCTTACATTTTGGTGGTAGGAGAAAAAGAAGTTCAGGATCAGGGTGTAAACGTTCGCCTACGCGGCGGTAAAAATATAGGTTTTAAAACTTTAAAGGAAGTTGTAGATTTAATCTACAACGACATGGACGAACCATTTAAACAGGGAGGAATTAGCTATAGGTACCTCTACTAGTGCCCGAAAAAACTCCCAAATTCGGGCGAAAGAAGTCAGATTAATTAAAGAGGATGGGAGTCAAGCAGGGATTGTTTCTTTGCAGGATGCTTTAAATTATGCCAAAGAGGTGGGGCTGGATCTGGTAGAAGTTGCGCCCAATGCCAATCCACCAGTATGTAAGGTGATGGACTATGGTAAATATCTGTATGAACAACAAAAAAAGCAGCAAGAAGCAAAGAAGAAACAGGTAAAGATTCAAGTCAAAGAAATTAAAGTCCGTCCCAAGACAGATGAAAATGACTTACAGACCAAGATAAGACACATTAAACGTTTTTTAGCCAATGGCGATCGTTGTAAAGTTACTGTATTTTTTCGCGGCAGAGAATTGGCTTATAAAGAAAAAGGTCTGGAGGTCTTAAACAGGATCATTCAAGAATTAGGAGAAGCAAAGGTAGAGCAAGAACCAAAATTCGAAGGTAGAGCCATGTCTATGTTGCTCTCACCTTTATCCAGCAAAAAGAAATAAAAAATTTCTCTTACGTAGGGATAAATAAGGCCATGTGTCTGTGTGAAAAAGTGGTTAAAAAAAATTAAGAGAGTAAAATTCAATCCTCTTAGAGGAGAAGAAAAATTTAGAAATAAGGGTGTGGCAGATACACAAAAGGAGGAAACATTATGCCTAAGATGAAAACCAACAGAGCAGCGGCCAAGCGTTTTTCTAAAACGGGATCTGGCAAGTTCAAAAGAAGAAGGCAAAATTTACGCCATATTTTGACCAAAAAAAATGCCAAAAGAAAAAGAAGACTGGGTCAAAGTGCTTTAGTGGATGCTGCTAATGTAAAGCAAGTTAAAAAATTATTGCCTTATGCCTAATTCTTAGGGGCGCTTTACAGGTAATAATTTTAGGTTTGAAAACAAAAATATAACTTTTTATTTTTGCAGTCATAACGTAAGGAGGATAAATAGTATGCGTGTTAAATCTGGAAAAACTCGTCATAAAAGACATAAAAAAATATTAAAAATGGCCAAAGGTTATACGGGGTCTAGAGGTAAACTCTATCGTATAGCCAAAGAACAGGTGGAAAGGTCTCTTTGTTATGCTTATAGAGACAGGAAACAAAGAAAAAGAGAGTTTCGCAAACTTTGGATTATGCGAATTAATGCAGCAGCCAGAGAATATGGTTTATCTTATAGCAAGTTTATTTCTGGTCTCAATAAAGCAGGCGTTGCCATAAATCGCAAATGTCTGGCAGACATGGCTGTAAGGGAAAAGGCAGCTTTTGCCCGCCTGATAGAACTAGCTAAAAGCACCAATTAAAGCTATGAGTCTGGACAATTTTTTAAATAAATTATCTGGCCTTGTTCAGGAGTTGGAAAAAGACCTGAATGAGGCCAAATCAATTTCTGGTCTAGAAGAGGTTAGGGTAAAATTTTTGAGCCGTAAGGGGCGTCTGGCAGAAGTCATGAAAGGCTTAAAAAGCCTTTCTGAGCAGGACAAACCTGTGGCCGGTAAAAAGGCCAATGAGATCAAAGACAAATTACTTCGCCTCTGGCAGGAGAAAAAAGCTTACTTTGAAACCAAACAAAAAGAAGAGCAATTAAAAACTTTTGACCCCACAGTTCCCGGAAGGATCCCTGACTTTGGGACTCTTCATCCCATCACTCTGGTCATAGAAGAAATTTCAGACATTTTTACTTCTTTGGGCTTTGATGTAGTGCAGGGACCTGAGGTAGAAACTGACTTCTATAATTTTGAGGCCTTAAACATACCACCAGAACATCCAGCCAGAGACATGCAAGATACCCTCTATATTACAGAAAATATTTTGCTGCGCACCCATACTTCTCCCCTGCAGATAAGAACCATGCTCTCTCGCAAGCCGCCTGTAGCTGCTATTGCTCCCGGCAAGGTTTATCGCCGTGATTCTGATCTGACTCACAGTCCCATGTTTCACCAGATAGAAGGATTTCTGGTGGACAAAAACGTAACCATGGCCGAGTTACGCGGCACTTTAACCTTATTTTTACACCAAGTATTTGGAAAAGAGACCAAAGTAAGATTTAGACCGAGTTTTTTCCCTTTTACTGAACCCAGTGCAGAAGTGGATATAAGTTGCGTGTTGTGTAAAGGTAAGGGACAGATAAATGGCGTGCCTTGTAGAGTGTGTAAAGAAACTGGCTGGGTAGAAATTTTAGGCTGTGGGATGATAGACCCTGCTGTGTTTCACATGGTGGGTTATGATCCTGAAGAATTTTCTGGCTTTGCTTTTGGACTTGGAGTAGAAAGGGTGGCTATGTTAAAGTATGGCATTGGTGACTTACGGATCTTTTTTGATAATGACTTGCGTTTTTTAGAGCAATTTAAGGGTTAGGGATTATGTTGCTTAGTCTGAATTGGTTAAAAGATTTTGTTCCTTTTGAAGGAGATATTGAAGAGCTTGCCCATCGCCTCACCATGGTGGGGCTGGAAGTAGAAGAAATAGTAGAGCCTTTTTCTTATCTCAAGACCGTTGTAGTTGGAAAAGTAGTGGAGTGCCAACCTCATCCAAATAGCGATCATCTTTCTGTGTGTAGAGTAGATGTAGGTAAAGAGATCTTACCTATAGTGTGTGGTGCTCCTAACGTGTCCCAAGGGCAATTTGTCCCAGTAGCCTTGATCGGCACCTGTATGCCTTCTGGTTTCACCATAAAAAAAGCCAAACTCCGCGGTGAAGTATCGTGTGGGATGATTTGCTCTCAAAAAGAGCTAGAGCTGGGAGACGATCAGTCAGGTATCTGGGTGTTAGATCAAGAATTCTCCTCTTTAACCCCAGGACAAGATCTTATTTCTGCCCTTGGACTGGATAGGTATGTTTTAGACATAGGCATTACCCCTAACAGGGCAGATTGTTTAAGTGTACTTGGTCTGGCAAGAGAAATAGCTACTCTATTTTCTTTACCCCTGTCCATGCCCAAGGTAGAGATAACAGAAGACGACCAATCTCTGGACTACGAAATAGACATCCCAGCCAAAGAGCATTGTTATTTGTACCAGGCCCGCTTAATTGAAGATTGTCAAATAAAAGTCAGTCCTTCCTGGATGCGTTTTCGCCTGCTAGCTTCCGGGATTAAGCCCATTAACAATGTAGTAGATGTAACCAACTACGTTCTCCTAGAATTAGGACAGCCCCTACATGCGTTTGACCGTGATTTTTTAGAAGGCAACAAAATACGGGTAGCTCTGGCTGGCCAAAAACAGAGTTTCACTACTTTAGACGGCAATAACCGGAAATTATTAGCAACAGACCTGCTTATTTGGGATGCTAAGAAACCGGTCGCTCTGGCTGGCATTATGGGTGGAGCAAATTCAGAAATTAGAGAAAACAGTTCCAGGGTTCTTTTGGAATGTGCAGTTTTCAATCCCATAACCATTCGAAAAACTGCCAGAAGATTAGGAATAAGCAGTGAAGCCTCTTATAGATTTGAACGTGGGATTGATCAATTATTATCTCCTTTTGCCTTGCAAAGAGCCACAGCGTTGATCCAAACCCTGGCTAAGGGCAAAGTATTAAAAGGCCTAGCTGCTTGCGAACCAAAACCTTATGCCCCAAGATACGTTAGCTTCCGTGCCCCAAAAGTCAGTCAGTTATTGGGAGTCTCTATCTCAGAAAAATTTTGTCACGAGGCCCTAACCAAACTGGGCTGCAAGATTGAGTCCAAAGCAA
The DNA here is from genome assembly GCA_030950395.1 of Desulfonauticus sp. GTDB lineage: Bacteria > Desulfobacterota > Desulfovibrionia > Desulfovibrionales > Desulfonatronovibrionaceae > Desulfonauticus. Next base: position 31,150 of record JAUZRP010000041.1, read on the forward strand.
CTGGTTGGGAAGTCCTGGTTCCTTCTTTTCGGCACGATCTAGAAAGAGAAATAGACTTGGTGGAAGAAGTGGGCAGAATCTATGGTCTGGATAAAATTGAGGCCAAACTGCCCAAAATTTCTAAGACCTTGGACCAAACGGGAGATCCCAAAGTAGCCTTTTTGCGTAAGGTAAAACACTGGAGTAAATCTGTCGGTTTGAAAGAAGCTATAAATTACAGCTTTGTAGGAAGTAAAGTCTTAAATTTGCTGGGCTTACCTGAAGACAATAGGGTATACGTTTTAAATCCTTTAAGCGAAGAACAAAACGTATTAAGAACAGATTTATTAGCTGGCTTGCTCCACTCTGTCCAAGTCAATGCCAATAAAGAACGCTTCAAACTCTTTGAAATCGCCAAGACTTTTTTTAAAGACCAAAACTCTGAGACCCTGTGCAGAGAAAATAATCGACTGGGCATTGTATTGGCAGGAAAACGATATCCCTCAAAATGGCCTTTTGAAGAAACAGAAATGGATTATACGGATTTAAAAGGAATCCTGGACCATTTTCTCACTATCTTTGTGGGTAAAGAAGTAGAATTTGTCAAAAAACAAGAGCATCCCTTTCTAAAACCTGCAGTAGAGATCGTATCTCAAAAGGAAAATTATGGTTTTCTCGGCCTGGTCAAAGACGAAATTGCGTTGCAATACGACGTAAAAAATATGGACTTATGGTATGCAAGTGTAGATCTGGACAAGGTGTTTGAAACCTTTCAACAGTACACTCTAAAATTCCAAGAGTTGCCCAAGTTCCCTGCCACCAAAAGGGACATTACTTTGGTCTGCCCCTTACACCTTTGTGTAGGAGATGTGTTTAAAGTTATAAAAAAGGTCAAGTGTAAAATTTTAGAAGACACCTGTCTAACCGACATTTATTTTCCCAAAGACAAAAAAGTAAAGCACGTGACCTTGCGACTAACATATAGAGCCAAAGACAAAACATTAAAAGATAAAGAAGTAGATAAGATGCATAAACAAATTGCTGACATTTTAGTTAAAGAGCTAAAGGTGACTTTTCCCTAAAAACCATGGCTAGTAGTGCATCCAAAAATCAACTCCCAAAAGCGAACTTTTAAAGCCTAAAAGTTCGCTTTTTTTTTTTACATCATTTTTAGTTACTCACGTTTAGATATTGCATATTATCCATGATCAAGGAAAAAAAACGTTATTACAAAATAGGCGAAGCAGCCAAAATAGTAGGAGTAGAGCCCTATGTGCTTCGGTTCTGGGAAAAGGAATTTAAAGAATTTAAGCCTGTGCGCAGTAGTACAGGACAAAGGCTTTATACAGAAGAACACTTGGATCTGGTACGAAAAATAAAAAGATTACTCTATGAAGAAAAACTGACTTTAGAAGGAGCAAAAAAAAGACTGCAGGCCGAGGGCAAATGGCTGGACGTGTTTTTAGAGATTCGAACAGAATTAAAAGAAATACTGGCTATCTTATCTAACTAGCTAAATAGACTTAGCTCATCACTCCACCTATTGCTATTTCGCTGCTGCTTTCATAAATATAAGTTTACCCAACACCCAAACAATGGCTTGTATTCTCTCTGTTTTTTTTGTAGGCTTAAAGTTAATTTAAACTAGAGCATCAGATTTTAGATGAGCACAGCACTAAAACTTATTCCTTTAGGTGGATTCGGCGAGATTGGCTTAAACTGTTTACTTCTGGAGACAAAAAATTCCCTCCTCATGATAGATTGCGGGTTAATGTTTCCAGATGATTACTTATTTGGGATTGACGTGGTTATCCCCTCTTTCAACTATGTGTTAGACAAAAAAGATAAATTGCAAGCTATCGTCATAACTCATGGCCACGAAGATCATCTAGGAGCCTTGCCCTGGTTGTTGCCTTATGTAGATGTCCCAATTTACAGCTCTGCTTTTAGTTTAAAAATTTTAGAGAATAAACTCTCAGAATTTAATCTTCTGGACAAAGCCTATTTGCGACCTGTAAAAAAATATGACTGCCTTAAATTAAAAGACTTTTCTGTTACTTTTTTTCCTGTATGTCATTCTATTATAGAAGGTTTCGCCTTAGGTATAGAAACTCCTATTGGCAAAATAGTACATACCGGAGATTTTAAAATAGATTTAAATCCCATCAACAACCAATTTACAGATTTGGAGGCCATAAAGCACTTTAGTTCTTCTGGAGTAAAATTGCTCTTGTCTGACTCTACCAATGTAGAAAGAGAAGGACGTGCCCTTAGTGAAAAAGAAATTTTAGAAAACCTACAAGACATTTTCTCTCAAGCCAAAGGCCGCATCCTGGTGACTTTATTTTCCAGCCACATCCAAAGAATCCAAGAAATTTTTGATCTGGCAGAGCAATTTGGCCGCAAAGTGGTGGTCAGTGGCAAAAGCTTGTTCGTCAACATAGAACTAGCCAAAGAATTAGGTTTTTTAAAATTTAAGCCAGACACTTATCTCTCCATTGAAGAGGCAGAGGGTTTATCTAACAAAGAAATGGTCTTGTTATTAACTGGCTCCCAAGGAGAGCCCTTATCTGCTCTGGCCAGGTTGGCCAGACAAGAACACAGACAGCTTAGTATCGTGCCAGGGGATTTGGTAATTATGTCCTCACGTTTTATCCCCGGCAATACCAAAGCTATCACCCGAGTAATAAACGATCTCTACAAATTAGGCGCAGAAGTGATCTACGAAAAAGTAGGGGCTATTCATGCTTCAGGCCATGCCCACAAAAAAGAATTGGAAGAAATGATTAATGCTGTCAGACCAGAATATTTTATCCCTATTCACGGAGAATATAGGCATCTGGTCAAGCATGCCCAATTAGCCATAAAATGCGGTCTGCCAGAAGATAATGTTTTAATTGTAGAAGATGGACAGTGTGTGGTATTAAGCGAAACAGGATTGAAAAAAGCAGAAAATTTAAACCTGGAGCGAGTTTACGTAGATGGTAAAGGTGTTGGAGACGTAGGCAATAGTATTTTAAAAGAACGACAGATTCTTGCCGGCGAAGGCCTGGTTATTTGCGTTTTGGTAGTGGAGCGAGCATCAGGCAAGTTGCTTTACGGACCAGAAATTATTTCCAAAGGCTTTGTCTTTGAACAACATTTTAATCACATTTTAGAAGATGCCAAAGACATTGTCCTGGATATCTACGAAAATAACGCCCACCCAGTACCTCAAAAATTAGAAGACAAAATTCGCTCTCGGCTGAAAAGATTTTTTCGCAAAATCTTGGATAGAGATCCTGTTACCTTCCCTATTGTGCTCTATCTCTAAAAAGGAGTTTCATCCATACCTGCTACTTCGGAAGGAAAAGTAGGCCCTAAATCCTCTTGATTTTCTGAACCCGGTTCATCAACAGATGTTGTTCTTTGGGATTGGAAATCAGAAGGAGTATTTTTAGGATCCAGGGCCTGAACTCTAGAAGCAATTATTTCTGTAGTATATCTAGTTTGCCCCTGTTGATCCTGCCACTGTCTGGTCTGCAACCTACCTTCTACAAAAACTAAACGCCCCTTGGAAAGATAATTGGAGCAAAATTCAGCCTGCTTATTAAATACTACTACCCTATGCCACTCAGTTTTTTCCACTCTATTGCCATCTTTAGTGTATCCTTCATCCGTGGCCACAGACAAATTAACCACAGGCATACCAGAAGTAGTATAAGCCAACTTGGGGTCCTGACCTAATCTGCCAATCAAAAACACCTTATTTAAACTTGCTGCCATATGTTTTGCTCCCTTTTAAGTTTAGAAGATTTACATCAACAAACTCTCTCAATTATAACCTATCGCCTATTGACTGCTCTGCTTCATCCAAAGCATCTTCTAGCTCATAAGCTATTTTATCTGCCAATTTTGCTTCCCAATTGGATAAAGCAGCATCCAACTGCTTTTTTAGGGCAAAAGCTTTTTGCACAGGTTCTCGTAAAAAATCTTTTATGTCCTTTGATATGGTATCTGAAAACTGAATTTTATCGTTCAAAGTGATTACTAGCTCTAGCACCCCCAGTGGTTTCTTTTGAAAATAATTTTCTCCACTAGCTATCCTGTACAGAGATGGCCACCTTTGCTCCACTTCCAGAGGATTAAAAGTATAAGCACTTACTCTAATCTGAAGTATTTCAGCCAATCCTTACTTCCTCCCATTCGCTTTGCACTTTAACTATGACTTCTTTTATGCTTTCCAGATCCTCCTGAGGACAAACTCCAAACAAAATATCTCCACAGTCTAGGGTTTGGCCTTGTTTAAAGTAAATGGCATAAATCAAACCCTTTGGCCCCTCATAACTGATATACTTCTCTCTTTTCATGACATTTAAAATCAAAATTTCTTCTCCTGGCCTAAGAAGCACACTTTGACACCCTTTTGTGCCTATTTTTTTATCTATTTCTGGCACAAAATAATATTTACCTTTCTCCTGAGCCTTCACCAAGTATAAGGTCTTTTGCAAAATAAGGTCAATAACTTCTTGTTTGGTTAAATAATGTCTTATTTTCAGTAAAGGGGTACCTGCCTGCACAAACTCTTTATTTTTTAAGGGGAAGATTTCGCTTATTGCTCCATTTTCTAGAGCAAAAATAGGTTTTTTGTTGTTTTCTCTGACAATATACGCCAATAACGTGCCTGGTTTTTCTTTGTACTTACCCTCAGGTCCAGAAACAGGAACGCCTTTCTGGGTAACAACGAATTCCACATAACCACAATGAGGCGCCTTGACCACGATTTCTTTATAAGGATTTTCTTTTATTTTATCTAAAAATTCAGATATATTTCGCTGTTTCAAGTTCGACTCCTTAAATAAGGTTTAATAAGAATACAATTTTCTTTCTCCCATGGTCAATAAGGCCTGGTACAAATTATCTCTCATAAATCGTCTATCCCAGACCCCCTGAATATGACCCCGACTAAGGGCATTGTAGGCTTTGTGATAATTTGGGGGTATCTCAATTCCCGTAGTTTCTCTAATTACGCCAGGACCTGCAAATCCCAGATTTGAGGAGCGAATAGCAAACTGATAAGGAGAACAACCCAAAAAACTCGCCACAGGGCCTGCATAAGAATTGGTATCGTAAACTACAATATACAAACCACCTTTTTCCAGATAATTACGAATTGTCATGGTGCATCTTGGCATTTGAATAACACCGTTAGTGCCTTCTTGAATCCTGATACCTGCCGTACCGTGGACATAAGCTATAAAAGGACGATGTTTTAAGTTAGCTTTTTCCACAGCCCGAATAAATTTTTCTCCTTCTGCTGCTCCCACTGTGCCTCCTCTAAACTTGGCCATAAGCACTGCCACTACTACTTCTATACCTTTAACCGAAGCCTCAAAAGTAAGACAAGCACTTTTATGCCCGGAGAGTTGTTTGGCCTTTTCTAATTTATGAGAGAAGCCTTCAAAATCTAAGGGATTTCCAGCTTCTATGTGCGCGTTAAACTCCTTGATAGAACCAGGATCAAAAACGTGGTGCAAGTACCATTCATGCTCCATAGGGAAATGATGCCCACAATAGGCACATACCCCGGCCATATCTCCAAACAAATCAGGCGCCCATTGGTCCAGGCAACCTTCTTTTTCTGCATTAGGACAACTAACGGCTCTATCAACTCTCGCCTGAGGACTAATATACCTGTTTTTGGGTTCTTTTTCCTGCCACTTGGACAAACTGACTAATTCACAAGTCTTTTGATTATATTTTTTGCACAATGGAATCTTACAAACCCAAAAACTTACTTTTCTCTGTAACCTATCAATAACAGCTAAACTTTCTCCTTTAAGATCTTCCCACAAGTGCACTATTTTTTGTTTATTTCTTTTAAAAAAATCATACCGTAACAGACTGTAAATCCCCCACAAGGCTTCTTCGCTCTTCTCTTTTAGGCGATCTATCCAGGAACTATTGTCAATATAGGCATGTTTACTCATTTGCCTAAACTTGGCATAACGTTCTTCCACAAGTCTGGCCTTGGCTTTGGCAGTTAGACTCCAGCGCACATAAATATTGGGGCTATTTAGCTTTCTCAAGGCAAGAGAGCGAAACAAATTAATCCCTCGAACTCTTAAAACCACTTCATCGGTAGCTCTGATAACTTCATTTCTAAGCACCTTAAAAAAATCATAATGCTCGGGTCTGGCTCCCAAAGGGGGTTCTTTGATGATCTTATCAATATAGCCCATAATTAAATTATCATCTGCTGTAATTTTTAATTGAGCTGCACATTTTTCAACCAACTCAGGTGTAATCTTGCCTTTAGCCTTGATCTTGCCCTCAATAGCAGCAGCTCCCTCTGGAGAGATAACAGAATAATATCCATGCGAGAGCATAAGTCTGGTATCTGCCAGGGCTATGGCTTCTGCGCCGCCAGAGCCACCTTCTGAAAATACGGCTATAATAGGAACTTTTAGACCCGCCATCTCGTAAAGATTTCTGGCAATTTGTTGAGCTGCGCCAGGATAATCTTCTATAGGATAAGCTCCTGGGGTAAACACATAGGTGTGAATGGGAATATTTTCTCGCTCGGCCACTTTCATATATTGAAGGGCCTTAGCATTACCCCAGGGTTTTACTGAACCACCATTTCTAAATTCTTCTCCATGTCCCTTTTCCTGACCTATAACCATTACCGGTTGATGATATATTTTGTTGCCCACTTTTCTGGTAATGTAAGCTCTGGCAATAAGCATAGCCGGATCTATACTATATTCATCCTGACCACCTATTTCTGTATAATTATCATACACGTTTTCCAAAATATCTTTAAGACAGATGCGCTGAGGATGTCTGACTATACGCACCTTGTCCATTGGGGTAAGCCTTCTATCCAACTTATTTTCCAAAAAAGTAAATAGCTCTTTCAAAGACTTTAATTTTTGTTTACTTTCACTCAAACTCAATTGTTTGTAAGAATTAACAAAATCATTTAGTTTTGTCTGCAGCAAAACAATATTTTCGTTTTCTTTATGGGCAAAAATATCCTTTATGTAATCCAACCTTTCTTGCAAAATTTGAACTTCCTTTTCTACATCTAATAAAATCATACACCCTCTCCTTTTAACCCCATTCCCAAAAACTATCTCACCACTTATACAGGCTATGGATTATCTCGTAAGAACGACAAATATCTGACCAATTTCCTCTTATTCCTTCCAATGCTATTGGCAGCTTTTCTTCTAGCATCTATTTTTTACCCCACCTATTGGACACCCATAACCCATTTTTCCTTCTTAACGTTTAATATTTAAAGCTAATCTCCACTCTTAATCACATCCCGTACTCAAATAAGCAGTGTCACGCAACGGCAAAATCACAAACCAATACAATCCCTTACTGTTGTCATTAGTGCTATTAGAGTAAATTAAGTGCTAATTTCATAGACTTTAATTTAAAATTTTAAAATACTTTCTGTTTTTTGTTTTAGAAATTTAAGGTTAGATTTAAGAGGTTCTCCCCGTTTGTTTTTACCTTCCAACACTACTTCATTCAAAAACTTCAGACCATTTCGTTTGGCTTCTTCCAGATTCTTGCCCCAGACAATGGCCATAGCCAAATTAGGATCAAACTCTGTAGGTATTTCGTAAGGTCTATCCTGAGGCACATGAGTAAATACTTTGGCCCATTCATATTTAGGCCAGGAAAACCTCTCAATAGTACCCACCCAGGGTTGAAAATCTTCTTCTGGGGATTCTGCAATGATACGATACTCTATGCCCACTCCAGTAAAAGTAATGTCTCTTTGAGTATAGGTTAATTTTTCTCCCAATCCCAGGCGGATCTGCTCTTCTATTATGTCCACATCTTTTCCTTTCACTCTAGAAATAATTGCAGAGACCCCATTTTCTACCTGAATCCTAGTATTAACCTCCATAAGAAAAGGCTGCCCTGTAGGACTAACAATCCACTCCCAGGTCCCTACATTGTCATAGCCCACATATTTGGCCATGCGAATAGAATACTTCACGATATCATTCAATACCTTGTTGGCATCAAAAGCATAAGATATGGTTTTAGGATAAAAACCTGGAGCCACTTCTATTCTTTTTTGCCTTCCTGTAGATTGAATAGTGCAATTCCTGGTGCCAAAATGCACCACATTGCCATACTTATCCGCTACGATTTGCACTTCAAGATGATTAAAGTCAAAGATACGCTGCTCAATAAGCACGCCGTCATTGCCAAATTGGCGCTGGGCATAGTTACGTAATCTTCTCAACACGGTTTTAAACCTATCCAGATCCCCCACCTCTTCTATGCCCATACCTCCTCCACCAGCAGAGGCTTTTACCAAAATTACAGGATATTCAATGCCTTGCTCCTTTTGGAAATTAAACAAATTCCTGGCCAATTCTTCAGCCTCCAGATCGTCATAAATAGGTCTATCAGACCCAGGAACTGTAGGCACGTTTAGCATTCGGGCCAGTCTTTTGGTATTTATCTTGTCCCCTAAATCTTTTACAATCTTCCAGTTCGGACCTATAAAAATTAGAGGACGGGTCCTTTGCGTAGCCCGCCTGGCAAAGCGATAGTTTTCTGCAAAAAAACCATATCCTGGATGAATTGCTGTGGCCTGACTGTGATCTGCCACGGCAAAAATCTCATTGGCATCCAGGTATGAGCTTATCCTGTACAAACTCTTTTCCCCTCCATACTTTAAAGCCAATTCACAATGCATGGAGGCTCTATCTTCCTTGGTATAAACACACACAAAATCCAGACCCAAACGCCTACAGGCCTCTAAAATACGAATAGCTATTTCACCACGATTGGCTATTAGTACTTTATGTTTCTTCATCTTCTTGTTTTAACTCCTTAAATCTTTTCATCTTCAATTTAGCTAAATATCTCTTTTGAACTTCTAATACAATTTTATCCAACTTCAACACGTCCCTTCGAGTTAAGCCTTCAAACTCACAGGCAATAAAATCCTTATCTTCACGCACCACTCTGAGCTTTGCTTTTAAAAGAGGTTTGTCCTTGATTAACAACATACCTTCCAGGCTAGCTCCTTTCTGAAAAGAAGGAAAACCATTTTTCCAAAAAGAAACCCCTGTACTGCTCAGGTCCCTAACCTGATAAGTATGATTATCTATAACGATTTTAAATTTGTTGGCCCTTATTCTAAAACACCTGCGTTTAGATTGGTGCTTTGGATTATATTTTATCGTAAAATTATCTAAAAACACGTCCATATTAAATTCCTTTTATAGTTAGGGAGCTATCATCTTTTCCAGGACAAATTCCACGCGCCTATTTTTGGCTCTATTTTGGGGAGAATTATTGGGATATAGAGGATTTAAGTCTGCCAGACCAGTTGCCATAAGCCTTTGAGGCTCAATGCCAAGTTGTAATAAGTAACGAAGTACATTTACAGCTCGCAAAGCTGAAATCTCCCAATTATCTTTAAACCTGCTGCCCGCTCTAGGAGGGACGTTATCTGTATAACCAATAATATTTATCTTTTGATCTGGATGGGTAATAAAAAAATCTTTTAATTCTCGAATAATCTTCTTCCCCTCAGGAGTTAAAGTAACCTGTCCTGAAGGAAATAATACGTCTGCAGGAAGTCTTAAAATAATCTTGCCAGACTCCAGATAGGCTCCAACAATACCTTCCAACCCCTTTTGAGTATAAAAATATTGTAAATCAGCAAAGACTTTTTTTTGTCCCTCTAAAATTTCCCGATACTGCCGAATTTCATCTACAGATACTCCTTCTAAATCCTCCCCTATGGGGGTTTGAATAGTTCCTTTTTGCCCCCGCCCAAGAGCCTGTCTTACAGATAAAATAGCCTGCTCAAAGTTTTTTTTGTTGAGACTAGACATAGAATAAAGCAAAATAAAAAAAACCAACAAAAGCATGGACAGATCAGCAAAAGTGGTCAGCCAAGGAGCATCATTGTCGTCATCATCCAAGATATTATCTTTCTTATCTTCGATCATATTTTCTTTCTCCAGGAGCTACAAAAGAAGACAATTTCTCATAAACAAACGTGGGGTTGTTGTTTTCCAAAATACTTTTGGCTCCTTCAAAAATAATTTCTAAATGCAAAATTTCTTCCATGGTTCTACTTTTCAACTTACCTGCAATGGGAAGAAATAATAAATTTGCCAATAATGCTCCGTAAAACGTAGTCAATATGGCCACGGCCATAGCAGGACCAATGGCCTTTGGATCGTGTAACTGTGTTAGCATTTGGACAAGTCCAATTAAGGTCCCAATCATTCCAAAGGCAGGGGCATAATTGCCCATTTTTTTAAAGACGTCTTGGATAATAGCATGTCTATTTCGAAGAGAAGTTATTTCTATCTGTAGGGTCTCTGTGATCAGATTGGCATCAGCATTGTCCGCTATGAGCTGACAAGCCTTTTTAAGAACCTTGTTGTCTGTTTCTATGTTTTCTAAGGCTAAAAGCCCATCTCTTCTGCTTATCTCTGCAATTTTAACTATAGAATTTACCACCTGATTTGGAGTCACTTTTTTTTTGGTAAAGATGTAAAATCCGGCCTTAAAGGCTTTCAAAATATCAGAAAGGGGAAAATTCACACAAGTAGAAGCAATAGTTCCACCTAACACAATCATCATACCCGGTATATTAATAAATACGTCAGTAGCTCCTCCCAAAAAAATAGCGCCTATAATCAAGGCAAATCCGGCAAATATACCAAAAAAAGTTGCAATGTCCATAATTTACCTTTACAATTTAGTTAATGTTTTGGGGTATGATAAAAAAATATAGTTCCAAAAACTCCCTTAAACACGAGACCGTTATGATGCAAAAACAAAAAATATGCAAGTCTTATGAGTGGTTACTAAAAAATATCTCTCCTACACCAAGCATTGCTCTCATCTTGGGGAGTGGATTAGGTGATTTTATTGATCCAACAAACGTAAAGCAAGTCTTTAACTATCAAGATATCCCAGAATTTCCTGTATCCACTGCTCCAGGGCATGCGGGCAAATTATTTCATATCAATCTACACGGCAAAAACATTCTGGTCTTCTCAGGAAGATTCCATTTATATGAAGGCTACTCTCCTTTTGAAGTGGTCTATGGGGTTCGAGTTGCAGGCCTAATGGGGGTAAAGACTCTTATCCTTACCAATGCAGCAGGAGCTCTAAACCCTCTGTTTAAGGCAGGAGAACTAATGCTGATTACAGATCACATAAACTTTAGTGGAGAAAACCCTCTGATAGGAGAAAATTGGGATGATTTTGGACCACGTTTCCCTGATATGAGCCAAGTCTATTCCCAAACACTGCAAGAACTGGCAGAAAAAGTAGCTCTAGACATAAGCTTGCCTCTATATAAAGGAATATATATTCAAATCAAAGGTCCTAGCTTGGAAACTCCAGCAGAAACAAGGGTCTTTAGGCTTTTAGGAGCGGATGCTATAGGCATGTCCACAGTTTTAGAAGCCATAGCAGCCAAACACATGGGGATGAATATTGTGGGCATTTCCTGTTTAACCAATAAAAATTTACCTGACTGCATGTCGCCTACTTCTGAAGAAGAAATTCTAAATATGGCCAGAAAAACAAATAAAAAATTAAAACTGTTTTTAGATAATTTTATTCAAAATTTGTAATTCGTAATGTAATTAGTAATTGGGGTTGGGTAAGAACGATTTGTTTATCATTTTAGTTTGAGATGTAAAAAATTAGTTCATGGCTCATACTATAAGCCCTTGTCAAATTAATTTAAATAGTTAATATTAAATTTTTCTACAATAAAAACAAGAGGGAGGATTAGACCAATGGATTTTGATCCCAAGGATCTCATAAAAGAGATAGAGTTTAACGTCCGCCAGAGGGACAAAATAAAAGCCGGGGTTGTTTTGTCCTATCTTTCGAAGTTAGACAAAGAACATAGAACGCAGGTGTATAGAATTTTGGCCTCAGGCAATCCTGAATTTAGTCTACCATTTTTTATAGAGTTTTTACAAAAAGATCCATCTCTTATCAACGACTCAGACTTTAAAACAGCTTTTTTAGAACTTGTGTTTGCAGATCCTCACTTATTTGGCGAGATGCTGGTAAATGGAGTTGAACCCAGAACTGTTTTAATCAAATTTGCAGGAGAAACAAGGCTACCAGAATTTGTGGATTATCTGATAGAAATTTTAACCTCTTCTCAGGACGAAGAAGTTCTGGAAAGTGCTATCCTGGCACTGGGCCAAATTGGAGATCCAGAGGCCACCACTCCGGTAAGCGAATTTCTCTATTCCAACAACAGGAGACTAATGCTGGCAGCTGTAAAAGCCCTGGGCCAAATTGGCTCGCCCACAGCTATAAAAAGGTTATCCGAAAAAATGGGACAGGACCCCAATCTGGACATCTTAATTTTGGATATATTTGCCAATATCCAGGATAGTCTTAGTTTAAGCAAATTAAACGAAGCCTTGAGTTCTCATTATGCTCACTTAAGAAATTATGCCAAAAACAAACTAGTCAAAATAGGCAGCAAAGCAGTTCCTTTTCTCATAGAAAATTTAACTTATGACGACCCTGATTTGTTGATCCACACCTTAAACGTACTGGGAGAAATTGGAGATCCTGCTGCCGTAACACCCATTCGCAAGCTCCTAAATTCGCACCCTCTTAACGCCAATGTAAGGTTTGCAGCCTATGAAGCTCTCGGCATGTTACCTGTGGAAAAAGGAGCCTACACTTTGGCTGCAGGTCTAACAGATCACGACGAGCACGTGAGGGTAGCTGCGGTATCTGCTGTAGAGCACAATATCAACCCTATCCTTGTGGCTGGCATTAGAAATATGGTCAAAGAAGAAAATGAAGAAACTAAAAAGATCGTGGAAGCCGTTCTAACAGCTCAGGCCAAAGATCTATTTTTGAACCTGTTAGAAGAAGAAAGTTTTCAAAAAATTGCCATAGATTTTCTAAAAAATAAAGCTCCTAGCGACGTGCGCGATTTCTATTGTGATTTGCTGCGCAAATATGGCTATGCAGATTTAGTAGATAAGATCAAATCTAAAGAAAAAGACAAACCAAGACCTATTGCCCTAGCTGTTGACGATTCTAAAATGATCCTCTCTCTTTATAAGTCCAAGTTATTTGAACTTGGATTTGAACCAGTTTTATTTCCCAATCCTAAAAAAGCAGTGGAATGGTTAAAGAAAAATAAACCTAACATTATGTTTACGGATCTAAACATGCCCGAAATGACAGGGATAGAATTAACAGCTGAAACTAGAAAAATCTACTCTAAAAATGAACTGCCTATAATCATGGTAACTACCCAAAACGAAGCTACAGACAATGAAGCAGCTCTAAAAGCTGGCGTAAGTGATATCTTGTACAAACCTTTTACAACAGAAGATCTGGAGAAAAAAATTAAGGAATTCTTAAGTTGAAAATAGGAGTATTACAGCTTAATTTCTGGATAAACGATATAGAAGGCAACGCTGCCAAGATTCTAAGCGCTGCCCAAAAAACTTTTAATCAGGGGGCAGATCTTGCCCTAACTTCTGAACTGGCATTATTGGGTTATCCGCCCCGAGACTTATTGTTCAGAAAACAAATTATCCAACGTTGTAGGGAAAAACTGAAGGAGCTGGCCAGGCTTTTAAAGGGCTACCCACCTTTAGTAGTGGGCAGCCCCTGGGAAAATAATAATAGACTTTTTAATGCAGCAGTAATTCTCTATGAAGGCAAAATTTTTAAATGGATAGGCAAAACTCTACTTCCCAACTACGATGTTTTTGACGAACAACGCTACTTTATTTCCTATTTAGAAGACAAATTTATTCAAATCAACAACCAAAAAATAGGTATCACCATTTGTGAAGACATCTGGAAAGAATTTAAGACCAATCCCCAATATACCCATAATCCCCTTCAAGATCTGTCAGCAGCAAATGTGGACATAGTCTTAAACCTGTCTGCCTCTCCTTTTTCTATAGGTAAACAAAAAATCCGAGAAAAAAGGCTTTGTTTTTTGGCCCAAAAGTATCAACTGCCAATAGTTTACGTAAATCAAGTGGGCGGTTATGACGATTTATTATTTGATGGCAGAAGCATAGTTTGCAATGCAAAAGGAACTCTCGTTTTTAGAGCCAAAGAATTTGCTGAAGATATAAGGCTGGTAAAAATACCTAATACAAAAAAAATCTCTTTTTGTAACACCAACACAGAACAGGAGATTTTTGATGCCTTAGTTATGGGGCTTAGGGATTACGTGCATAAATGTGGTTTTAAAAAAGTGGTTTTAGGGTTGTCTGGAGGCATTGACTCTTCCCTCACTGCTGTTATCGCCGCAACTGCTTTGGGGGCCAAAAACGTCCTGGGGGTGCTTATGCCTTCTTGTTTCACTAGTTCAGAAAGTAATGAAGACGCTCTTGCCCTGGCCCACAATCTAGGTATCCAGACCTATATCCTGCCCATTGAAGATCTGCGCCATACGTTTTCAAAAACGCTTCAGCCCATTTTTAAAAACCTACCACCTGACGTTACAGAAGAAAATATTCAGGCCAGAATTAGAGGCAATCTGCTCATGGCCATAAGCAATAAATTTCAGGCCCTGCTTTTAAGCACAGGCAATAAATCTGAACTGGCTGTAGGATATTGCACTATTTATGGAGACATGGCCGGGGCCCTAGCTGTAATCTCCGACATACCCAAGACTATGGTTTACAAAATATGTAAGTGGATAAACGCCAAGCAGGATCTTATCCCCCAACGAGTACTCCAAAAACCCCCTTCAGCAGAACTACGTCCCAATCAAAAAGATCAAGACAGTTTGCCACCTTATGATCTGTTAGACGAAATTCTAGCCTTTATTATAGAAAAAAACTTTGAGCCAGAAGAAATAATAAACCTCGGATACAATCCCGAAGTGGTCCAAAAAGTCTATAAAATGGTTCGAATTGCAGAATTCAAAAGAAAACAAGCACCAGTGGGTCTAAAAGTAAGTAAAAGAGCCTTTGGCACAGGCTGGAGAATGCCAATAGCTGCAAAAATTTAAAAAAAATACTTGACTATCTCAATAAAATTACTTAAAAGCTCTTTTTACCTATTGCTCCCCGGTAGCTCAATCGGCAGAGCGGGTGGCTGTTAACCACTAGGTTGGCGGTTCGAGTCCGTCCCGGGGAGCCAGACAAAAAACTGCAGCCTTACTTAAAATCAACTAAACCAATTTCCCTGTAATAATAATGCAAAATGTAAAAGCACGGAGTGTGCTTCAAGAGCTTAAATAACATCTTCTCTCACCACAGATCTTCCCTCCCCACATCAACCACAATAAAATTTAGGGTTAATTTAGACAAAAAAATTGCCCAAACGTGTCTTTCCCAAAAAAGCACATTTGGGCAAATCAAAGTCTTAAAAAGGACTAACTACTAAATTATTGATTCAATACTTCCACAGCCTTTAGCATTAACAACCCTGCTCTAGTCACACTATTACGTCCTAAATACCTGGCCTTTCTTGCGCTCGCGTAATAAGCATCAAAGACTTCTTTGGTCAAACCTGATCTTTTCAAAGCCAACTTCATATTTTTGGGCAAAATCCTGACCTTTTCCTCTTTTACATACATGCTCCCAGTTTCTGCAATGGCCTTTACCACTCTATAGATAGTTGGATTAATAGGAATTCCAAAGCCTTCTGGCACTCCAGACATGGCTTCGTCCATCATCTGACCGTACTCTGTCTCCACAATAAATCCGTCAGGCAAAATTTCAATAAATCCTTTTGCCTCCAGTTTATCGAGAGCATCTTCCATTTTTTTCTTCGTTAGCTCGTCCTTATCTTTTAACAAATCCTGATATAGCAGTCCCTCTGCAGGTATGCTCTTAAAGACCTGCATTTCATATTTGGACATAAAAGGAAGTTTGGGTTGCAAGGCTATTTCTTCATAAAGCAGTCCAGATTTGGTGGGCTCATAATTACCAAGAACTCTTTCTTTTCGAGCTTCTTCTATCCACTCTTTGTTGGGAGCAGAAAACACTTTATTGGAAAGAGTAAGAGTTTTTATGGCCCAACTATGAATAGCCCTTTCATCTTGATTCTGATCAGACAAAACTTTTTCTCCCCTTTCTGTAATAAAATACACGTCGTTGCCTGCTTCATCTATACCTTCTGAGATAAGTCCAAAACTTTCCAAACCATAAAGATAAACCCTTAAATCAAAATTTTCTTCAAACCATTGCTTCTTGTCCTCTAATTCCATAAATCGCTTAGCAATCTCCTGTTTTTTCTTAGGCATGCTATCTAATTTTTTGCCATATCTTTCTACTAATTTTTTATACTCAGCTACTTGTCTATCCAAAAGCTCTTTTTTTATTTCCTCAAAAGACGCAACCCTGTCCGTATGCTGGGACAATTGCTCATCCCAAATCCTTTTGATTACTTTTAAGGTCACCACTTCTTCTAAAGACAGGGCAAAACTCTTTAATAACACTTCCTTTTCATCATTATACAACCTATAAACCTCAAGGGCGTTTTCTCCTGCTTTGGTTAATGTATCTACATTCACTACATATCCCAAACTTTCTAACTGCTCCAGGGCTTCCATGCTAACTTCTTCTCCATCTGCAACCAAAGCAATATTTTTTAATATGGACAAATCAAGCACACTTCCTTCCTCTGCCCAACCGCCACAGTCCAAAGTACGCTTCACGGCCTGACCCAAGCCTGTAAAAGCAAAAAAATTACCTTCTGGCACAGAGTAGGCAATGAGCCTCATCGCTTCAAGACAATCTCTAGCATTGCCCTCTAAAGGAAGATAATGTGCATCTGTTGGGCCCATAGGAGATTTGCGAATGTATTCTGCAAGCTTTGCATCAATAACCAACTCTGGTTTGGCTATTTTAAAGGCATCATACACTTCTATAGCCTCTTTAGTTAACTCTCCATTAAAGGCAAATCCTCTTTTTTCCAACTCTGTATTAGAGATAGGAGTTGTTTTGTTTTTATTTTTTATTGCACAATCTATCATTGCTATTATTTCACTACCTATCCACCTAAAATTATCTTTCCATAAATCAATAGCTTCTATCTTATCCTTTATGGTATTTAATACTTTTGAAATAATACTCCCAGCATAAGTCAACTCTGCTACAGTAGGAGATGGAAACCTCACTAGAGAAGACAAGGATAGTTCCTCCAGTTGCTTTCGATTTTCAGTATTAACAACTATAGTTTTGTCTTCTGAGTGTAATAGTTCAAGCATTAAATTAGCTGCCTTTTTTTTAATTAACATTTAATTTTTCCTCCTAAAATTATTGTTGTCGGATCTTGCATTGACTTATTAAAATAAGTCCATACTTTCATCTGTCAAGACATAGTCACTAAATATTGACATCTGTTTTTTATGCCTTTTTGAACCTTTAACACCTTATTTTTAGCACTTATCCAGACTATCTTAATCGACCACAGGATCTCAATAAAAACTTGCCAAAAACATAAAAAATATTAAGTTGGCCTTAATCCAATTTGAACCAAAAATGCAATTTTTCCAACGCTGGGCCTGCAAAAATTCTTGTTTTCAGGCAGTTAGCAAACTGGAGAGAAAAATGGCAGATAAAGCATATCAAAAAATAGAGATGCATTTTTTAGATGGTGTTCGTTTAAGAAAAGATTTTTTTGCAAAATACAAAGAAATGCTTCTCAAGGTCGCAAAGGTGATTGCCGCTAGTTTAACTCAAGGTGGGAAAGTGCTTTTGTGTGGCAACGGTGGGAGTGCTGCAGATTCCCAACACATTGCAGCGGAATTCGTCAATAGATACAAAATGGAGCGTCCTCCTCTGCCAGCCATAGCCCTCACCACAGACACTTCTATTTTAACTGCTGTGGGCAATGACTATTCTTTTAATGATATTTTTGTTAAACAAATAAAGGCGTTAGGACTGGCAGGAGATGTTTTAATAGCCATTTCTACTTCTGGGAAAAGTCCCAATATTGTGGCTGCCCTTGCAACTGCCAAAGAAAAATCTCTGGTAACAATTGGCCTTACCGGAGCCAATCCCAATCTAATGCAAGACTTTTGTGATTATCTATTTTTAGTAAATTCCCAAAACACACCTTTAATTCAGGAAATTCATATCACTATTGGACATGTGCTCTGTGATTTAATAGATTATTTTTTGTTTGAAGACATTGATGCTTTAGAAAAATACATGCAGGAGGTTTGTTAAATGCCTATTTATGAATTTTGTTGCAAAAAATGTGGAGAAGAATTTGAAGAACTTGTCCTAAAGGACGATACTTCTATTGTTTGCCCTCATTGTCATTCTAAAGAGGTAGAAAAATTAATGTCTGTCTGCAAATTTAGAACAGGCGGACCCATTGTGTTAGGCTCCAGCTCTACTAACTCCAGTTCCAAATCTAGCAGCTCTAGTTGTGCAGGCTGTAGTGGTGGCAACTGTTCGTCTTGTGGATTATAAGGATGGGAGAATGAAAAACACAATCAGAATAGCTACTAGAAAAAGCAAGCTGGCCCTATGGCAGGCAGAATTTATTGCCTCTTGTATTCAAAAAAAATATCCTCATATAAAAGTCGAATTCGTGAAGATCACAACTACAGGGGATAAAATTTTAGATGTTCCTTTAGCCAAAGTGGGGGGCAAAGGGCTTTTTGTAAAAGAAATAGAGGAGGCTTTGTTAACAGATCAGGCAGATATAGCCGTACACTCAATGAAAGACGTGCCTACTTATTTGCCAGAAGGCCTAAAAATAGGCATCATTCCCAAAAGAGAAAAAAATACGGATCTTTTTCTTTCTCAAAATTTTAAAGATCTAGCTTCCTTACCTAGAGGAGCACGAGTAGGGACTTCTAGTTTGCGCCGTCAGGCCCAGTTGTTGCGCTTATATCCTCATCTAGAGATTATTTCTTTACGGGGGAATTTGGACACCAGGATAAAAAAACTTTGTCAGGGAGATTTCCAGGCTATTGTGGTGGCCACAGCAGGGGTAAAGCGTCTTGGCCTAAAAACAAAATACATGCAGGAACTTGGCCCCCCCCAATTTTTCCCTGCAGTAGCTCAAGGTGCCCTAGGTTTAGAATATTTAAAAACCCGCTCTGATCTCGATCAACTGCTAACTTTCCTGGATGACTGTCAAACCCGATACGAGGTTTTAGCAGAACGGGCCTTTTTAACTCGTCTAGAGGGAGGATGTCAGGTACCTATTGGGGCTTATGCGACATTTAAGGAAAAGGAAATCTTACTCCATGGGATGGTGGCTGATCTTTCTGGCAAGATTATGTTAAAAGATAAACTACAAGGTCCTTATCAAGAAGCAGAAAAATTGGGAGTACAGCTTGCAGAAAAAATTCTAGATCAGGGAGCCCGAGAAATTTTACAAGAAGTTTATGCTCAAAACTAGCCCAAAATAAAAATAGGGCATAGTGAAATTTCCCCTTTTGCCAATTTTATAACCCAAAACATCTCTTTTATGTTCTTTTCGCTCTTTGGTATAAGGTTGCTATGCCCTCAATTTGGACCTTGTCCTGGTCTGAAATTATATTTTGGGGCGTGGTCTTATTTTTTTCTATCAGTAAAGGGTTGAACCTCGTATTGAATCTTGTCTTTAAAGTGGCGTTTTATGACTCTTGCCTGGCATCTGGTACACAAAAAAGAGACCAAGCCTCCAAGGTTTGCTGCTTTTAAGATAAATTTCCTTGGAGAATCAAGGGTCCAGTCTTCTGTAGAAAGTCCACAGTTTTTGCAAATAACTTTTTTTTCTACAGGATAGCGAAAATCCCAAAATTTTAAAAAATTTTCCCAATCTTCTATGGGCTCTACTGGTGGCTGAGAAAAATTTTGGCCCGGACAAACATCTGGTGTTTTTAGCTGAGACAAAGCCTTTTCTAGAATTGGATCAATTTCCTCGGCCACTTTTTCCCATAATTTTGCAGAAATAAATACCCCTATTAAATTTCCTGTTTGGTCGTAAAAACCTTGAATATCTTTTTTAATCATATTACACTCCTTTTCGTGGTGTGTTCTACAACATAATGGAACAAAAAAGCACTGATTAGGATAACTAATTTTATTCAAACTGTAAATTTTAAATTGTATAAATAGGGGAATAAATGAACAAAAAAAAGGGTCTTGGTAAAGGTATAGGCGCTCTTTTAGGAGACTGGCAGGAGTCCTCAAAAGACATGGAAGTGACTTTTTTAGATCTTGCCTTAATTAGTCCAAATCCGCACCAACCAAGGCAGGTCTTTGATTCCGAAGCACTCAAAACACTTGCAGACTCTATTCAAAGCAAAGGAGTGCTCCAACCTATCCTGGTCAGACCCAAAGGAGAAAAATACGAAATAATAGCAGGAGAAAGGCGATTTAGAGCTGCTCAGATCGCTGGTTTGGAAAAAATCCCAGCCATTATAAAAAATTTGAGCGATCGAGAGGCTCTCCTTCTGGCCTTAGTGGAAAATATCCATAGAGAAGATTTAAATCCTATAGATCAGGCCAAGGCCTTACTCAAATTAAAAAAAGAATTTGACCTCTCTCAAGAAGAGCTGGCCCAAAAAGTAAACTTGAGCAGAAGTCAGGTGGCCAATCTCATCCGATTGCTTTCTTTGCCAGAAAAAATCCAAAATTTGCTCCTGGAAGGCAAACTCAGCACAGGTCAGGCCAGGGCTTTAATAGGCATAGACGATCCTAACGTATTAGAAAATCTAGTGCAGGAAATACTAGAAAAAAATTTAACTGTTCGAGACGTAGAGAAAAAAGTTCGCCAATGCAAACAAAATAAAAAAGTTGACGAGCTGCTCAGCAATTTAGAAAAACAATTGCAAAAATCATTACCTATAAAGGCAAAATGCCGGGGCACTAAAGATAAAGGAAAAATTATTTTAGAATACGCAAACCCAGAAGAACTAAAAAAAATACTGGTGCTTTTGCAAGTGGAACAAGCAAATAGCTAGCCCTCCCACCCAAATCAGGGGAGAGGGATCATCTCCTTCCTCCTCCCCCAAGGGCTGCGTAAAGTCTAACCTCGTTGGCTAGTTGGGCAAGATTTATTCAAAATTTACTTTGATTACTTTCCTCAAGCGTGAATCTGCAACTTCAAGCGCAAGATCAATAATATCTTTTATGTTTTTCCTGCTATAATTTGTCCCAAGCCACCAACCAGTAGCTATTTCAATTGAATGCTGTTCTGCCAAATCAGGACGACCAGGATACAGTTCATATTTATCTTGTGACAAATATCTCCTTTTCCTACCATGTTTTCTGGAAGCAAATCGTTCAAAAAATCTACTATATTCTTTATGCAATAATTCAAAAATTTTTGTCATTAAATCACGTGCTGATTGAGCAGTGATTTCCTTTCCATTGTAGGTGAAAGAAAACCTATTCAAATGAGAGGCTACATGAGCATTTTTTTGTGACTCAAGCTGTGAAGATGGAAGAGGTTTTTCTTTTATAGTCGGTTGCATGATATTACTACTTATCACCTGTTTTTTTAGAAAATTGCTACATGTATCTAAATCTGGTTTATACCCACATATGTCTTCTACTTTTTCTGATAGGAGTTCCAGAAGCAGTGAATCTTGTTCTTTTAGCAACGCTTCCCATGCTTTTGGAAGATTCACATTTATAATTCTTTTCCTTGCGACATTTTTATAATCTGCACGGGCCGATTCCAAGGCTTTGCCGGAGCATATATTTTCATAAGATAAATATTCTTTTAATTTTTGTTCAGCCTCAGAAATATCTCGTTCTAAAATATCAAGTTTATAAACTCGACGTTCGTCATAACGCCCTTGTTCTCCTGGAAGATAAAAGCTCCATTCCTGACCGTCAGTAAGAATAGCAATTGGAACTCCTAGATGAAAAGCATATTCAAATAATTGCCTATCTGCACCATCATATAGACCAATCTTTTTTACTTCAATAAAGACATAAGGTTTGTTAGGGGGATTGCAAAGGGCATAATCAACCCTTCGACCTTCAACTGTATATTCTGGTATTATATCGAAGTGTCAAATACGGGCCATCCAAGTACATGCAAAGTAGGTAATAAAATACCTTGGGAAACAGCAGCCTCTGAAGTAAATTTTCCTTCTTTTAAATCGTTCCGCAACTTTTGTATATGCTCTGCTAATTTCACAGCGATTTCCTTAATTTTAGTATGCCAAGGTAGAGCTCACCTGCCGACAAAACGCAAGCCCGAAGTCCGCAACGGCTTGTCGATCAGCTTAAGCGACTTGTTCGGCCTTTTCTTCTAAAGGAGGAACCATTTCTTGATATGAAAATTCACGCAATCCTGCTTTAGCTTTTGCATGTTCAATAGTCATATTTACGAGATTGCCGTGTTGATCCAAATCAATGTAAATGTCCTCACCGATCTCTTTTGTTTCATAGACTTCTTTATCAGTAAATTCTATTAAAGCCGTATCAGTATCTGGGAAATATTTAACTTTCATCTTTCAATCCTCCTTAAAAGACCTATCAAAAAAAGCATTATGTACCGTCTTGCCATCTGCCAATAAAATTACTCTAAGATATCTATCCACTTCTGAAATCTTTGCCCATTTTCTAATCCTTCCGTCAGACTGAATAACTACCTTTTGTGGATTTTCTATTACATACTTTATCCATTCTTCTTTGATCTGTGCTCGATCAGGTCTTTTCTTAGTGTATTTAAAGTATATTGAGTTGTTTTCATTACAATAATTTTTCATAAAATCTTTTTGTTGTATTTTTTGAAATGAATTCTTTTATCTTTTAGGCCGAACGTTGGGCGTCACCTGCCGACATGGAGCAAGGCCGAAGGCCGCAGCGGAATGGCGGTCGGGTGCACGCACTTGTTGGGCTTATATTTTTTAATTATACCGACACTACCTCTTGTTTCAAACTTATTGGCTTAATAGACTGCAATATCTTATTTTCTTTTTGTCTTGCTCGGTAAAGATCCCACCTAAGTTGAAGATTAAGCCAAAAATCTTCAGACATTCCAAAAAATTTCGCCAGTCTTAAGGCAGTACTTGGGGTTATCCCCCTTTTACCATTTATTATCTCATTGATCCTTTGGTAGGGAACGCGTATTGCTTTAGATAGCTCTTTTTGAGTTATTCCCATCGGCTTTAAAAATTCTTCCAATAACATCTCACCTGGATGTGTCGGCTCTCTATGAGTTGGTATTCTAATCATTTTATTCACCTCTAATGATAATCAACAATTTCTACTTCTGATGGTCCATTTTTACACCATATAAAACAAATTCGATATTTATCGTTTATTCTTATACTGTATTGCCCTTTTCGATCTCCTGATAGAGCCTCAAGTCTGTTGCCAGGAGGAATCTTCAATTCGTTTAATTCTATTACTGAATCTAATTGATCTAATTTCCTTCTTACTATTTTCCACAAATTTTCCGGGCATATCCTTCTGGCATTTTTAGTATTTTTTCCGTTGAAGATATCTTCAGTACCAACATTTTTAAACGATAATATCATACTGTAATGATAGCACGGTTTTCATGCTATGACAATCCATTTCTTAGCCCAACATCGAGGGTCACCTGCCGACATGGAACAAGGCCGAAGGGCGCAGCGGAATGGCGGTCTGGTGCACCCATTTGTTATGTCGGGTTTTTCAGCATTTTTATAATATGTTTGGCTAAATACTCATTGATTTCTTTGTGTCTCGGAACAGGCTGTGACATCTTTGTTGTAGGATTATGATACCAATCATGTTTGCCACCGTGTCGGATTAAAATACATCCCATATCTTCCAACTTTCTGATCAGGTCTTTTCTTTTCATGCCACTTCCAATTCATCAACGCGTCGAACACAGGGAATGTCTCCACTGGAAAGTTCATGATAAATATCCTTGAGATTCTCTTTCAGTTCTTCTAATGTTGCACCTTGAGTGAGATAATCCGGATACTCTTCCAGGTATCCCAACCACATTTCACCATCTTTCCAATAAACATATTTTTTTCTTTCCATCAATCTTCTCCTATCTGGCCTAACTTTATTTTATTCCCCTGCCCATTTACTCCTTAATTTTGTTCGTTACCATATCTTTCCTTTAATGTCAATTATTACTCCATAATTTACATTTAGTCTTTTTATTTTTTTTGCTATAATCACTTATAAGTCTTTAAGCTTAACCTATTACACTCTCAATATCTTTAAATTTTTCTTTATTTTTTACAACATTCTCATGAAAATTTGATTGATGCCAACGCATATTTGTATTTATAATTAAATAATTTTCCATAAATAAATGCAATTAAATAATTTTTAATAAAAATATTCATTTTTATGTTCGATAGATTCTATAAATACCTCAAAAATACAAAACAGGTTAAAGAGAAGAGTATTCCATAGTATATCAAATAGATAAAGTAGTGTTAGTTTTTTGAATAAAGATATTAATAAAAGAATTAGCAATAAAGATAAAGACAGTTTTTTGCAAAATTTGTCAAAAGATCATGAGACATGGCAAGTAAAGCAGGCTGATTTTGCCATAAAGCTTTACAACTTTTTTCTTTTAAAAATAGAAGAAAATGACCATCAAAATACTTCAAAACAAGATCCAACTGCAAAAATTAGTTAGATATACGTTTGACAAGAAAATTATTTTAATAATTTAAACTAGTTGCAATTTAATAATTTAATCAAAAACGTCAATTTTGTCTTTTATAGCCACATCTTGAGAAGTTTAGTTAAAATATCCATAAAATTTTGGTGTCATTGTCATACCTATCCATAAATATTTCCTGCATAAATTCAGAAGCCTTTGGCGTTTTGCTTAGAAAAAGTGTTAGGACATGTGCACAACGTTATACTAAAGGATTTTACAAAATCGCTAATTTAGGATATTCTTCGCGCCGCTTTCGACATTGTTCAATATCGTTGAACTATTTTGACCTAATTTGAGCGATTTTGATATAAAAAAGCTCTTCACCTATGGGTAACGTTTTGATATAACTAACAAAAGTCTTGAAAAGACAAAAAACACTGAGGCAGGTGGAAGATTTAAAAAGATGTATAACAAAGATTATAGAAAAAAGAAACTGAAAATTTCCGGAGTAGAAAAAACTGATTAAGCTCTTACTGGAAGAGCATAAGTAGCTTTTTTTGTGACATATCTGTATAACATAAATATTTTTCCTATACTTGAGAGGTTCTTTGGTACAA
>JAUZRP010000042.1 GCA_030950395.1 Desulfonauticus sp.
CTAAAACAACGAGTAATGTGCCGACCTGTAATGTGACATCGAACAGGATGGGAACGTTTAGGTTTAAAAAGTGTTCAGCTATTTTGAGGTGTCCAGTGCTTGATATAGGCAACCACTCTGTTAATCCTTGGATTAAGCCTAAGACAAATATCTTAAGCAGATCGTTCCACATTTTTACACCTTTTTATTGCATTCTATTTTTGGTTAGATTTAAAAGACTATTTCACTAAAATGTTAGATTCTCAAGGTTGGCGATTGATGTATGAGTGAATATCCTCCTGGAAGTCGTGAAGACCGGGAAATGTTGACCAAAATGCCTATGGAAAGGCTGCTTGATTTTTTCTTTCTTCAAATTCGAAACTTGTGGAGAGTAGACGGACTATACTTTTTGGGTATAGAGGAAAAATTTGGAACCGATGCTGCCACAGAAATTGATGCAGGGGTCTGGGAGATTATGGCTAAAATTGAAGCTAAGAGTTTGCAGAAGATGTTTCAGGTAGGCGAAAGCCCGGATATTGCAACAATTATAGAGTTATTGCGGAAGTCAAGTTGGGCTTTAGATCAGCCCTTCAAAAAAGTTGAAATTAGTGATACTCGAGCTATATTAAGAATTGACAAATGCCGAACTCAAGAAGCACGTTTAAAGAAGGAACTAGGCGAGTTTCCTTGTAAAAAAGTACGGTTTAACTATTTGAAAAACTTTGCAAAAACTCTAAACCCGAAGGTTAAAGTAAACTGTTTGGTCTGTCCACCAGACAAACATCCTAAAAACTTATGGTGCAAGTGGGAATTCTCAATTTAAAAGCAAAGAAGAAAGCCAACTTATATTTTCCCAGTTTGCAATTAGGTTTAGTAGAAGTAGCTATGTCAAAAATAGAGAAGTTTTATGACACTAAAGTCGTGTCCGAATGAGAAAGATTAGAGCGACATAGAACTGAATTTGCTGTTACAATGCGAGCCCTTCGAGACTATCTTCCAAAACCTCCAGCTAAAATTTTAGACATTGGCGGAGGCCCAGGCAGATACGCTATAGCACTCGCCAAGGAAGGATA
>JAUZRP010000043.1 GCA_030950395.1 Desulfonauticus sp.
GAAGATATAAAAACTTGGCTAATTAAAAAGGATTTAGAATTTACACAACAAGACGTAGATCTTATTTATGACTATTTAGGCGGCAGTGTGGCCCACATAAAAAAACTCATTGATTATAAATTCAGATATAATTCTTTAAAAAAGCAGTTAGAAGAAATGACAGAAATGGCGGAAAACGAAATAAAATTCACTTTTAAAGAAGCAAGAAAGTCAAATAAAGATTACCTGATAGACGCTTTTAAAAATATAGTAAAAGATATTCTTAAAAAAGGATATAGCAATAGAGACTCAAAAGAAGATGAAGAAGCAATAGACTTTTTTTGTGAAAAAGAAATATTATTTTACAACCCAGTAAAAAACATCACCACCGCCAATAGTAGAATATACGTAAAAGCGTTTGAGAGAATTTTGTAATTTGTAATTGGTAGTTGGTGTTTGAGGGGATGGGAGGCGGGGAAGGTCTTAGATGTGATAAAGGTTTTAGAAGTGTTAGAGGCAAACGTTTGAGGATAATACTGTGAGCAGTGAACTGTAATCTATGAATAGTGAACAAAATGCTGCTAGAGGCAGACTGAGTGTCTGCCCCTGTCTCTCCGTGATGGTTTGTACTGAGAGGGGCACGAATTTCCCCAATACTAACTGACTTAACTATTGAGGAGAAGTATGAGGTTTGTCTTTGAGCAAACGTTGTGTCAGGTGAGCATAAATATCCTGGTCATAACCAAATATGTTCTCGTTATACCCTAATAAAGCTTTAGAAATTACTTCGTCCATGTGTTTTACTTTGATTATCTTTAAACCTTTTAAAACATCTTCTGGTATCTCTTCCAGATCTTTAGCATTTTCCCAGGGAATAATAACTTCTTTAATATCTGCTCGTTTGGCTGCAAAAATTTTTTCTTTTAATCCGCCAATGGCTAGCACCCTACCACGCAGAGTAATTTCTCCAGTCATGGCCAAATTATTTTTCACCGGAACGTTTAACAGGGCTGAAACCAGACTGGTGGCCAAGGTAATGCCAGCAGATGGTCCATCTTTGGGGATGGCCCCTTCAGGAACATGGATATGAACATCAATTTCTTTATAAAAATCAGGGCGCAAACCAAACAACTCAGAACGAGATCGAACATAACTAAAAGCAGCTTTAGCACTTTCTTGCATCACATCTCCCAGTTTACCAGTAATTTCTAATTTGCCCGTGCCCGGCATAATAGAAACTTCTACTAATAAAATCTCTCCACCCATTTCGGTCCAGGCCAAGCCATTAGTAACACCAACCAGGGGTTCTTTTTCCCTTTCACTGTGCCTTACTTTAGGCACGCCCAGATAAGTAGAAAGATTATTTTTATTTATTTGAACTTGAGTTATTGTCTTATCTTCTACGATTTTTTTAGCCACCTTACGACAAATAGCTGCTATCTGGCGCTCCAAGTTCCTCACTCCTGCTTCTCGGGTATATTCTTGAATAATCTTTTCCACAGCTCCTTCTGACATCCTAATCTGATTGTTTTCTAGCCCATGGGCTTTTAATTGTTTAGGCCAAAGAAAATAACGCACTATTTTCTTTTTTTCTGTTTCCAGATATCCAGATAATTGAATAATTTCCATTCTGTCCTGCAAAGGCAGTGGAATCGTATGTAAACTATTGGCCGTAGTAATAAAGAATATATTGGATAAATCATAATCTAAATCTAGATAATGATCGTTAAACGCGTAATTTTGCTCTGGATCTAATACTTCCAAAAGGGCAGCCGAAGGATCTCCCCTAAAATCTGTACTCATTTTATCCACTTCGTCCAAACAAAAGACAGGGTTATTATATTTTACCTTTTTTAAGCTTTGAATAATCTTTCCTGGCAGGGCTCCTACATAAGTACGTCTATGTCCCCTAATCTCAGCCTCATCCCGCACTCCCCCAAGGGACAAACGAACAAAATCCCTACCCATGGCTCGGGCTATAGACTTGGCTAAAGAAGTTTTACCAACTCCAGGAGGTCCCACCAAACAAAGAATAGGTCCTTTTACTTTGTCTACCAGACTCTGAACTGCCAGATACTCCAGAATCCTTTCTTTGGGTTTTTCCAGACCATAGTGGTCCTTATCTAAAATTTTAGCTGCTTGTTTCAAGTCTATCTTGACATCTTTTAAGTCTAACCAAGGCAAGGATAATATCCAATCAATATAATTATAGGCAACAGTATATTCAGCTGCATTTGTAGGCGTTAATTTAAGCTTTTTCAGCTCTTCCAAGGCCCTTTCTTTGGCCTCCTGAGGCATATTCTTTTCTTCTATTCTCTTTTTCAACTTATCTAACTCAGCCTTTGGATCTACATCGTGCCCCATTTCTTTGTGAATGGCTTTTAGTTGTTCAGAAAGATAGTATTCCCTTTGATTTTTCTCTATCTGCTTTTTAACTCGCTCTTTTATCTTGCGCTCCAGCCCAACTACGTCAATTGCTCCAAGCAAAAAGCCATAAACTTTTTCCAGACGGACTACAGGATCGTCTATTTCCAATACTTCTTGCTTTTCTTTAAAACTTACATTCACCAGATGAGGCAAAATCCCATCAGCTAAAAAAGACGGATCATTTAAATTGGCCAGAGTCAAAAGAGATTCTTTCGCAAGTTTAGGATTTAAGTTTGCAAATTCTTCTAAAGCTTCTTGAGCTAAATGAATAAGGGGCTCGGCTTTTTTCTGATCATAATCAGCAACGTCAGGATAATAAAAAACTTTTGCCTGATAAAAGTCTCCTTTTCTAAAATTTTTTTTGTCTATCCTGGCTCTGTAAATACCTTCAAAAAGCACTTTTCTCGTGCCATCAGGCATTTTAAAAACTTGCAAGACCCGAGAAACACATCCTACATCATAAAGCTCCTCTACATCTGGCTCGTCTATTTCTGGATCTTTTTGGGTAACCAAAAAAATTCTTTTATCAAAATTTTCAATCGCGGCTTCAATGGCTTTAACAGACTTTTCTCTACCCACAAAAAGAGGAATAATGGCTTTTGGAAACATCACCACTTCTCGTAAAGCCATTACTGGCAACACTTCAGACTCTGGGGCAAAATACGCAAACGACCTATTTTCCATAAAACCATCTACCTCCCTTGCATAATTGCAACTTCATCCCGCAATTTTTTAACCGTCATTTCCAACCATCACCTTTAACCTCTATCAGGCACTCTTACTTTCCTGGTCGTAAATCAGTATGGGTTCTAAACCATTTTCTACTACAGCTTTGTTGACCAAACACTCTTTCACTCCCTCTAAGGAAGGCAATTTGTACATGATGTCGAGCATAATCTCTTCCATTACACTGCGTAAACCTCTTGCTCCTGTTTTATTAGAGTAAGCCTTTTGAGCAATGACCTTTAACGCATTTTTGGTGAATCTTAACTTTACATTATCCAATTCAAACAATTTTTGATACTGCCTGGTTAAAGCATTCTTGGGCTCTACTAATATCCTTACCAAATCGTCCTCAGTCAATTCTTCCAAATAGGTAATCACAGGGATTCTGCCCACAAATTCTGGAATCAAACCAAAATGGATCAAATCCTCTGGTATAACCTTAGAAAGTAGTTGCTCTACTTTATGGTCTTTGTGCACGATTTTGGCTCCAAACCCAAGTCCACTTCCGGCCACTCTTTGCTGAACAATCTTCTCCAATCCAATAAAAGCTCCACCCATAATAAATAAAATATTAGAAGTGTCTATTTTTAGGAACTCCTGTTGAGGGTGTTTTCTACCTCCTTTGGGAGGAATGTTGGCAATAGTGCCTTCAATAATTTTGAGCAAAGCCTGCTGTACTCCTTCACCAGACACGTCTCTAGTAATAGACGGATTGTCTCCCTTACGCCCAATTTTATCAATTTCATCGATATAAATTATACCTTTAGAAGCTGCTTCCAGATCATAATCAGCATTTTGCACCAATTGCACTAAAATATTTTCTACATCTTCTCCTACATAACCGGCCTCTGTTAAAGTGGTAGCATCAGCAATGGCAAAAGGAACATTTAAAATTTTGGCCAAGGTCTTGGCCAGTAAAGTTTTTCCAGAACCAGTAGGGCCAATTAACAAAATATTAGACTTATCCAGCTCTACATCTTTGGACAAACCAGCATCTTTATAATGAATTCGTTTGTAATGATTGTACACAGCTACAGATAAAACTTTTTTGGCCTGTTCCTGTCCAATAACGTATTCGTCCAAAGCTGATTTTATTTTGGCAGGAGACAAAATATCTTTATTTTCTGCAGACACAACATTGTCTGTATCCTGAGCAAGAATCTCTTCACAAAGGGCTACGCATTCATTACAAATATAAACATTAGGACCTGCAATTAACCTCTCTACCTCATCCTGACCTTTTCCACAAAAAGAACATCTTATATTTTTTAAGTACACAGAGCTCTTTTTCTTTGACATAACTAAAACCTCTCTATGTTGTTAAATTTTCTCTGGACACCAAAACTTTATCAATAAGTCCATAGTCTTGGGCCTCTGTTGCTCCCATAAAATAATCTCTGTCCGTATCCTGCTCTATTTTTTTTATATCTTGACCCGTATGTTGGGCTAAAATCTCATTTAAGATGCTTTTTAAACGGATAATTTCTTTGGCCTGAATATCAATATCTGTGGCCTGACCTTGAAATCCCCCCATAGGCTGATGGATTAGAATTCTACTGTGCGGAAGCGCATAACGCATGCCTTTTTCACCAGAAGCCAGAAGCAAGGCCGCCATGCTTGCTGCCTGCCCCACACATACAGTGGCTACAGGGGCAGAAATATATTGCATGGTATCATAAATAGCTAGACCAGCAGTCACAGACCCACCAGGTGAATTTATGTAAAAATTAATTTCTTTTTCTGGATTTTCTGATTCCAAAAACAATAACTCAGCACAAATTAAATTGGCCACATGATCATCTATGGCTGTGCCCAAAAAAACAATCCTATCTTTTAATAACCTAGAAAATATGTCATACGCTCTTTCACCCCTTCCAGTGGTTTCGATTACCATAGGAATAGTATAGGACATAAGCCCCCCTTTTTTTAGAAAAATTTCTACTTGTAACCTGTTGGTCTTTAGGCCAAAGGGATCTACCTAAAAGAGGTCAAAGTTCAGGCATCTATTGCTTAGACCCTATTGGCAACTTATAATTTAAACTCTCTGCAAAAACATGTTTTTGCAGAGAGTTTTTATAGCCAGCATAGGTAATAAAAATTATAAATAAATATAAAAAAAAGGCAATATCTAAATTGGTTGTCCAGGGTTAAGGTCCCAAACAAATTGGGCACTCATTTGCTTCCTAAAAAAGTTGATGGGCACGGGAAGCACTTGCTAGCGATGGGTTTTTTTGAGACCGCTAATCCTGCTTTTCTTCAGATTTTGCTTCTTCTGATAAATCCTCTTTTTCTGTCTTAGGAGAAACTTTTTTGATCTTGGCCTCAGAATAAATTAGGTCCATAGCCTTATCTGCCAAAATCTTATCTTTTAGGGCCAGCAAAAGGTTATTTTTCTCATAAAACTCTCGTACAGATTCAAAAGGCTGTCCTGTATAGGTAGCTATTTTTTGCAACTCTGCATCTATTTCAGCAGGATCCACTTTTAACCCTTCGTTAGTAGCCACAGCTAAAAGCAAAATTTCAGACTTGGCGATATCTTCAGCTTCTTTGCGAAACTCTTCTTGTAAATCCTTTAAAGTTTTGCCTGTTGACTCCAGGCTTTTCCCAGTTTTCTCCAATTTATCAATATATTCTTTAACCTTCTGCTCTATGTGAAACTGCACTAAGGATGGAGGTAAGTCAAAACTCACCTTGGCCTTTAAATCTTCTAGTAATTTTGTCTGAGCCACACTCTTGGCCAATTCTTTTCTGGTAGCTTCATAAGACTTGGCAATAGACTTCCTTAACTCTTCCAAATTTTTAAAATTACCAACCAGGCTAGCAAATTTATCGTTTAACTCTGGCAAGTGTTTCTTTTTTATGTCGTGTAAAGTAACTTCCATACGAATAGTTTTGCCTGCCAAGTCTTTATTAATAAAATCTTCAGGCAACTTAACCTCTCCAGAACCTGTCTCCCCTGGCTTTAATCCATAAATAATCTTTTCAAAATCTTCTAAAGCCTGTCCCTGCCCTAATACCAACTGAAAATTGCTGGCCTCAATGCCTTCTAGCGGTTTTTCTCCATCAAAGGCTTTAAAATCCACGACCACCATCTCTCCAGGCTGAGGAGTTCTAACTTCGTCAATAGGAACAAACTCGGCTACTCTATCTCGCAAACGCTCTATGACAGCATCTATCTCTTCTTCACGGACAACCACTTCCTCTTCTTCAACTTCCAGGCCTCTATACTCTGGCAATTCAAACTCAGGAGCTACTTCAAAACTAAAAGAATAATTAAAATCACTGCCTCTAGCCAACTCTCCAGCATCTACGTCAATTTTAGAAAGAGGGGTTATCTTTAAGTCATTTAAAATTTCATTTATATGTAAGTTAATTAAGTCTGTCTTGGCTTCGTTATAAATCTGTTTTTTAAAGCGACTTTCAATTACAGAAGTAGGCACTCTGCCTTTTCTAAAACCTTTTAAATCTATGTCACGACGATATAAAGCTATAGTAGCTGAAAGAGCAGCTTCTACTTCTTCCTTGGGAACTTGCACATTTACCTTACGCTCTACGGCTGAAATTTCTTCCACCTGATACTGCATAATTGCAAAGACCTCCTTAAAAATAATGGTGCGAGAGGGGAGACTCGAACTCCCACGGACAAGCCGCTGGATCCTAAGTCCAGTGCGTCTACCAATTCCGCCACTCTCGCTAAAAAGAAATTT
Source organism: Desulfonauticus sp. (assembly GCA_030950395.1). GTDB lineage: Bacteria > Desulfobacterota > Desulfovibrionia > Desulfovibrionales > Desulfonatronovibrionaceae > Desulfonauticus. Next base: position 6,840 of record JAUZRP010000043.1, read on the forward strand.
CTATTTAATCTTGTTTAGTTATTCTTGTCAACCAAATGTTTTGCTTAATTCGCCATCTCTTCTTAAAAGGCTCAAACCAATTGGCTGAAGAATTTTAATGTAGACTGTAATACTAAAATGTTCAATACGCTTTTCTTGCTAAAAAATGTCCCTTCCCCTATTGAGGCAGCCTAGATACAGTTTCTACAACTTACAAAAGAACATATTCTGAGGCTCTAAGACCTGAGATAAAATTTTAGGGCGAGAAATAGCCGATTTTTAAAAATTAAATATTTCTAAAATATTCAGATTGAGCCAAAGAGTAAAGGCGCTTACTCAACCTTGAGGTAAAATCAAAATCTGGCAAAGGCTCTAAGTCTGGTAAAACAGAGCGCACCACAGGAATATTTAAATCAGCATGGGTCAAATCCACATAAATAGGATAGAGTTTTTGGTTCAGAAGATGATTTTCCAAAGCATCAAGGTCAGATCCTGTCTCGTTGCTAGAAAAATCTAAAAAATCAGACCATTTTTTTCTACCCACTTCTAACTGCTGGGTCACCTCTGCTTTTACACCATAGGGAATTTCTGTGGCCGCACTTAATAAAGCCCTGAGGGAATTTAGGTGAGCTGCGCATCCCTTTATAAACTTATTGTCTTTAGTTACGATAAAGGCTTTAAAACAAGGGACACCGTGAACAGCACTTAAATCTTGAAAATACACAAAAATTTTACGTTTTTTTAAACGCGCAAAAAAATCTTCCCATTTAGATCCTTTAAAATCTACTTCAAACACCTTATCCCAGCTGAAAAGAGACAAGGCCTCACTGTCTCTTTCTATAATTTCTAAAAGGCCATTTAGTCTGGCTTGTTCTATGGTTTTCCCTGCAGCAAGGCCTGTAGACCCCAAAGAAGACGCAAGTTGAACCTCACCTGGATTAAAAAATAAAAATACAAGCTGGGCAGGCAAAAAAATCTCTTGGAATCTGTGCTGGGATATTTTTTGAACACCTTTTATCCAAAACAAGGGTTCATTGGTATAGGGGAGATCGGGATGGAGCTGAGCAGGATCTAAAGCCAGGTGTTTTTTACTTATCTCGGCATAACTTCCCACATACAGTTTCTTTTTCTCTTTTAAATCAATTAACACATTATCGCAAATATTGGCATAAGCGGAAAACCTCTCGGCCATTTCCATGTACAACCGCAGTCTGGCCTCGTCAAAATTAAATCCTCGCCCAAAAGATATTTGCTCTGCACAAAACTCATAGTCTAACTTTTGGGTGTGAATACGTTTTTTAAATTTCCATTTACGCCACAAATTAACAGGACACAAACCTTGCTCGTGCTGAAATTCACTACTTTTAAAAATTTTTTGCTCTTTTAATTTATTATAAACTGTCTTTAAAAACTCATAAGAACCATAAGAACGTGGCTTTGTAAAAGATTTTGCTAAAGGGATAAATTGGGGAGAAACGAACAGATGCTCTTGCCCAGCTGGTTGGGATGGCAAAAATTCTGGAGGATTAACTTTATCTTCAGGAAGGATTTGTCTTTGTTTTAAGTAATCTAACCACTGCTGGTGCAAATCGTGATCTGGCAAATGGTCCAATTGGTAAAGAGTTAAAAAGGGGGTATAATTTTTATCTATTTTGGTGGCAAAATCTTTTAAAACTGGTTCTAACTCTGGCTTTAAACGCATCAATTCCAGCGCAAAAATAGAGCAAAGCTCTGGGTGTAAAAATTGCAAAAATATTTTTTTTACTTCCTCCTTAGACTTAGTTTGCAACTCTTCTAAAAGGTACTTGTGGGCAAACCAATCTAAGGGATGAGCGCAAAGATACGCAAACACCTGGAGCAGGTCTTTTTGGACTGGATAAACTCTACAAAAACCAATACCCTGTTTTACCTTTTCACAGGTTAGATAATAACTCCAGGTATAAGACATTTTCTAAATTATTTTCCGTGTCAATAGACTAAAAGTTAAGCGTGCTTTGCCAGGCTTTGGTGGCATCTTCAACACCTAAGCGAAATAATAATTGTTGTTGATAATAAAAACTTATTTCTGGATGGGAAGTGGTTTGGCCAATAAGGGCTATTTTTTGACCAGCAAACAGATTTTCTATCTGGGCTCTATGTTCGGGCCTTATAGTTATTAAAAATCTACTTGCACTTTCACTGTACAACACTTCTTCCAGACTCAAATCTCCACACACGGGCACGTGAGCAAGATCAATATTTGCTCCCATTCTACCACCTATAGCCATTTCAGCCAAAGCCACTGCTAAGCCACCATCTGATAAATCGTGACAGGCAGTAATTAACCTTTGTTTTAAAGCCTGATACAGTGTTTTATAACGTTTACGCGCAGAAAGCACATCTACAAGCGGTATCTCACCACCTTTTAGGCTCAATTCGGCCAAAAATTCACTTCCCCCAAGTTCTTTGCGGGTAAGTCCCAAAATATAAATAAATTCTCCTTCTGCTTTAAAATCCGAAGTTTGACAGCAGGTAATGTCGTCTATCACACTAATTATAGAAAAAAGAACTGTAGGAGGAATAGAAATTTTTTGGCCACCGCCGGTATAGTCATTTTTCATAGAGTCTTTTCCTGATATACAGGGCACTAAAAAAGCCTGACAAAAATGAGCTAGAGCCTTGTTAGCTCTTACCAATTGAGCCAATTTATAATGTCCATCTGGAGTTTTTTCAGACTGTATGGGATCGCACCAGCAAAAATTATCCACACCTGCCATATAATCCGGGTTTGCTCCTACAGCAATACAATTGCGGATAGCTTCATCTATGGCATTGGCCATCATCCAATAGGTGTCAAAATCGCTAAACTTGGGACAAATCCCATTACCTACCACAAGTCCTTTAAGGCTATCTAAAACAGGCCGTATCACTGCAGCATCAGCAGGACCATCGTTTAGTACCCCTACCAAAGGCTTAATAACACTGCCACCCTGTACCTCGTGATCGTATTGACGAATAACGTATTCTCTAGAGCAAATATTTAAACGACCAAGCATTCTTTTTAAAAAACCAGCCTGATCCTGCACTTTTGTCTTTTCTGTGTCCACAACAGGCAAGCAAGGCTTTTGCCACACAGCCTGGAGTTTCATCTGAGGCAACCCGTGGTGCAAAAAATCCAGATCAAGACAGGCAACTATTTTTTCTCCATAACGCACCAAAAATTTGCCTGTATCTGTAAATTTACCCAAAACACTAGCCTCTACATCCATTTCCCTAGCTAGAGTCAAAAAACGATTCAGATGTTCTGGGGGCACGGCCAAAGTCATCCTTTCCTGAGCTTCAGAAAGCAAAATCTCCCACGGTCTCAAGCCATCGTACTTTAAAGGTGCCTGGCTTAAATCCAAATCACAACCACCAGTATCTTCTGCCATCTCCCCCACAGAAGAGGACAATCCACCGGCTCCATTATCTGTAATGGCATTGTATAGCCCAAGATCTCTTGCTCGCAAAATAAAATCATACATCTTGCGCTGGGTAATAGGATCTCCTATTTGAACAGCTGTGGCTGGAGAACCTTCGTGCAATTCTTCAGAAGAAAACGTTGCCCCGTGAATACCGTCTTTGCCAATCCTACCTCCGGTCATCACAATAAAATCTCCAACCTGTGCTTTTTTCTCATACCCAGGCCTACCTAAAATCTGATGAGGGATGGTGCCTACAGTACCACAAAAAACCAGAGGTTTGCCCAAATATCTCTCGTCAAAAATAATGCCGCCATTTACAGTGGGAATGCCAGACTTATTTCCTCCGTGCTCCACCCCCTCTCTTACTCCTTCAAAAATACGTCTAGGATGAAGCAACCTTGGTGGAAGTGGCTTATCGTAAAAAGGGGAGGCAAAACAAAACACATCTGTATTACAAATAAGATTTGCCCCAAGACCAGTGCCCATAGGATCTCTGTTTACTCCCACAATGCCTGTCAAAGCTCCACCATAAGGATCAAGAGCTGAAGGGCTGTTATGAGTTTCTACTTTTATACACACGTCTGTATTTTCATCAAATTTTATTACCCCTGCATTGTCTTTAAATACAGAAAGACAGTAATCATGCTGGCCTTTGGCCTTTCTAATACGAGCCGTGCTGCCTGCAATATAAGTTTTAAACAAACTATTGATAATTTCTGTTTTTCCCAAGTCTCTGTCTTCATAAACGATTTGGGCATTAAAAATCTTGTGTTTACAATGCTCTGACCAGGTCTGAGCCAAACATTCCAACTCTACGTCCGTAGGAGATAAAGGTAAACCTAGTTTGATACGCTCAGCCTTTATCTTGGGTTGTAAATAATACTCCCTTATTACCTTCATCTCTTCCAAAGATAAAGCCAGTATCCTCTCTTTACTGAGAGACAACAATTGGTCGTCAGTAAGGCCAACTAGTTCTATAGTTTCTACTTCTAAGACAGCCTCTCCTGTCACTTTGGGCTCTACAATGGGAAATCCTGGCTCTTGCTGCCATTCTTGATAATTTTTCAGGTAAAAACGCTCAATGAGTTCGTTGGCTAACAAATCTTTGGCAATGCGCTCTACCTGGTTTCTATTCAATTGAGCTTTTAACAAGTATTGTTCACTAGTATAAACCTGGATATTTTGGTTATTTAAAACTCTTTTTAAAATTTCTGCAGCTGTGCGACCTTCGTTATCGGTTACTCCAGGTTTAAAACCCACTTCAATCACCCAATCAAAATCTCTGGCCAAAGGTGTTGTGCTTACTACGTGCAGTACAGGGTCAAACAGCAGGTGTTTATCCAAAATTTGCTCTAAGTCCTGAGGGTTAAGCCCTACTACAGTATAACACTTAATAATCTTGACCTGCTCTACTTTTAAGCCAAGATGAGTATTAATTTTGTGACAAACCCTAATTCCCTGAACGTCTTTGACCTCTGGTCTAAGTCCCAATTCTATTTTTACAGGCAACATATTTTTATCCTTATTTCCAAACCATATCATTGCCACCCGCTCTTTTAGCGATGTAGACGGCCTCATCTGCCCTGGCCAGAAAAGTTTTTTCCGTATCCTCTGGTTTTAACATGGTTAAACCAATACTTAAACTTATTTTATCCTTATACAATTTATTAAAGTGATTTTTTATTCTCCTGGCAAGGGTTTCCAGTCCTTGTTTAGAAATCGAAGTGACCAAAAGCACAAACTCGTCCCCTCCATATCTACAAGGAAAGTCCATACCCTGTCTGGAATATTTGTTTAGAATCAAACCAAAACTTCGAATAACTTCATCGCCTTGTTGGTGGCCGTAAGTATCGTTGTATTGTTTGAACTTATCCAGATCAAAAAAGATTATTCCCAAAGATGTGCCGCACCTTTTGGCCTTTTTTATCTCTCTTTCTAAAAACAAGGCAAATTGATGTCTATTAAACACCCTGGATAAATGATCAAACACGGCCTGATCTCTGATCTTTGCTTCCAACCTTTTAATCTTCCCCAGATCACGTCCTACAATAAGATAATGCTGATTTCCTTTTATGGAAGAAATTAAGATCTCTAAAAGTTTATGTTCTTGCTCTGTTATAAATAGCCTTATTTCAAGGGGAGTATTTTCCTTTTGTAAAACTTCAGGACCCCAATTTAGTCCTAAATTGGAACAAGGGGAACTAATTGCAAAAAAATTTTTATTTTTTAGTTGTTCTAAACTAGGGGAAGTAAAAAGAATTCTAGCAGAATAATCTACAGTAAACACCAGATCGTGCATAGAAGAAATAAGAGCCTTTAAAAATTTTTGCTGATAAACAATTTCACTTTTTAAATTTAAAATTTCTTGAATATCCTGAAGAATCACCAAAATTTGCTCTGTGCCTTCTAACACTCGCCAATAAGCAGACAGATTAAAACAAGGTTTACCCTCCAAAGAATCTTCTGGAGCTAATGGACAATATAGGCGCGTAAAAGAAGAAATCTTTTTCTGCAAAAAGTCTTGCCAACTATCCCCAAGCTCTATGCCAAACATTTTTTTTACAACATTATCAAAATACAAACCAGAAGCTTCCGTTTTTAGATGAAGAATATTTTGGGCAAAATCATTGACCTGCAAAATAGCGCCCTTTTTGTCCAAACGAACTATTCCCACCGGAAGTAAATCTAAAACTAGAGCTTTGCTCTTTTCTTCCAGATAATGAAAATAAAACTTTTTGTAATTTTGAATAAAAAGAGAACAATAAAGTTGTAAACCTTCTTTGTCTGAAAAATCCTCCTCCCTTAGACATATACAACCTAAAAAAATATTTTCTGTCTTAAAATCCAGGTGAAAACACTGCTCTTTTGAACTCTGACAGACTGCATTTATATACTCTTCTTCCTTTATCTCTTCTATGCGACCATCTTTAAATTCAAAGACAATAAAATTCCCAGTTATCGGTGAAATAAGAGCTAAACAAAAATCTTTTATTTTCCAAAGCCAAAATAAATGTCTGGCCACAATACGAGCCACTTCTGCAGCATCTTTGGCAATATCTATTTCGTGCAATAAGTGATAAAAATTTTGGATTTTTTCTATAGGTAACGAGTAAAAATATAGTTTATTACTCTGATTTTCTGCTTCAAAGCCTAACGTCTTACACAATGAGGCAAAATTAGTTTGCACTTTATGTCTAATCTGGATAAACTCTTTATCATCTATATGCAAAATCAAGCGCAACATTTCTCTGAATTTAAAAAGTCCAGAAGTAACACTGTTTTCAAATTCTGCTTCAGCCCACAAAGTGCCTAAAATAATGGCTTGCACTTTTGGGGAATGCTCTTCTAGATGCTCGTAATCATGATGCTTAGCTATGCCTAACATTATTTCATTTAGGGGAAAGTCCCAGCTTTTTAACAGAGCCAAACTAATTTCTGGATGAGTTACTCCCCAAATTTTTCTTTCTCTTTCTAACTGTCCTTGTTTTAAAGAAATTAAATTCTCCCTTTCATAGCAAATATCAACAAAAGATTTAACCTCATCGTCTTTAAGACAACAAATAATTAACAGACTTAAATCCTTTAACAAAGACGCAAGATAAACACTTTCTGTTTCGCTTGGACTCAAGTATTGGGCTAAAATTTCACTGCTAACAGCCCCCCAAATAATTTGTCTCCACGTATTGTAAGTAAGCACATCACAATATTCAAATTTCCCTTCTAAATTTTTTTGAAACGTAACAGAAAGGGCGATTTTTAAAATTTCTTTGGTTCCTAGCAGGACCGTGGCGCGTTTTAAACTTTGCACCTGCTCACTAAAGCCATAATAAGGAGAGTTTACCAAACTCAAAATAGTAGTAGTTAAAGCAGGATCAGTAGCAATAATCTTAGCCATGCGATTAAAATCTGGCTCCGCAGAACTTACCTCCTGCAATAAAGCAGACATCGCAGGAGGAAATATGGTTTCCATAGCATCTCTTAATGCTCTTTTTAATTTAGCTGGAATCTTACCTTTGGGCATTATTTCTCTCTTTCTACAATATAATTTAAGATCGCAGACAATAAGTCTGTTTCTTGATTTTCAGGAAAATCTAACAAGGCCTTTCTTGCCCGAGCTATATACTGCTGGGCTATATTTTTTACCTTTGCGCCTATTTGCCGCTCAGATATAGTAAAGATAATACTTTCTAATTCGTTAGAAGTTAGTTGTTGCTCCAAAATTTTTCCCAATAACTTGTCTCGGTTCTCTCCATCCAAAGAGTTTAAGTACAAAATTAAAGGTAAGGTAATTTTGCCTTCTTTTAAATCCCCATATCTTGGTTTACCCAGTTTTTCCTCCACTTGTAAATAATCAAGAGCATCGTCTATCAATTGAAAGGCAATGCCCATATTCAATCCATAAGTTCTGGCTGCTTCCCAAAAACAAACATCCTGACCACTGACAATAGCCCCACATTCACAAGCAGCCTGAATAAGAACAGCTGTCTTGCCAGTAATTATTTCCAGATAAGTCTTTTCGTCAATATATCGTCCTGCAACAGCAATCTCTTGAATTTCCCCATAAGCAGTAGCCAAGATAGCCTCAGAAACCACTTTATTTAAAACAGGCTTATTATAACGGGCAACAATCATATTCCCCAAAGCCAAAAGTCCATCCCCCGCCAAAACAGATTTTTTTATTCCAAAGACCAAATGGGCCGCAGTTTGTCCCCTGCGTAAACACGCATTGTCTAAAATATCATCGTGAATTAAAGTGGCTGAATGAAAAATTTCCAAAGCACATGCCAAAGGATAAATGTCTTCTTCCTTATAACCAAGAGCCCTGGCCACAAGAATGGTTAAAATGGGCCGCAGCCGTTTTCCCCCTGCATCCAGCACATGTCTGGCCACTGCACCAATATAAGGAGGCAAAAATTTTACCTCTGCCTCTAGACAGGCATTTATTTTGGGTATTTCCTGTTTAAAATATTGTTGAAGGAGCTGAAAATTGTTAGAAGACAAATTTCTTTCCCATAATTGTTTTTAAAGTTTCCAACGCTTGCCTACCTACTTCCCCATAATCAAACGAGTATCTATTCACATAAGCATCTATATGCTTTTTAATAGTATCTTCATCCAATTCTTTGGCAAAAGAGCTAACCAAAGGGAGAACATCCCCAGTTTTTTTATGAGCTGTCTCCAAACTCTCTTGAATTTTACTCTGCACCTCCTGCTTGACAGGACTATACTTCTTGTGAAGTAAGATAACCCCTAAAGGAAGAGGTAAATGGCCCGTATAATTTGCCCACCACTGACCTAAATCTAAAAGTAAATGAAACCCCTTTTCTTTATAAACCAGGGCAGTTTCGTGAATTAAAAGACCTGCATCCACCTGCCCTGTTTCAATAGCTTTTGGAATATCACAAAATAACATGGGCACAGCTTCAAAGCTCCTGTCCCAAGCCTTTTGTAACAAAAAATAAGCAGTAGTATTCAAACCTGGCACAGCTATAGTCTTTATGCGAGAACTATCTTTGCTTAACGATACCAGCTTTGGACCATCTGTCACACCAAAAGCACCACCACAGGATAAAATAACATACTTATTGGCAAGGCGCAATCCTGTTGCTGCCGAAACTTTTAGCAGATCAAATTTTTCTTTAAAGGCAAACGTATTCAGTTCTTCTACATCATAAAAACTAAATAAGCTAATTTGCTCTTTTAAGTCCGAAACAAGTCCCAAAATCCAAGGAGCAAAAATAAAAATATCATTGGGACAGGTAGAGATAGCTATTTTAAAGTGTTTCATAGCAAAAATTCTCGCAATCTTCCAAGACTCTTAAACGCTTTTTGGACATCCCAGCTTTTATCTGTTTTCGGCCCTACAAAATTGGAAATGGTTCTTAACTCCAAAAAAGGTATTTTAAAAATAGCACACCCATAAGCCAGAGCAAAACCTTCCATGTTTTCTATATCTGCTTGAAATTTTTCTTTCAAATAATGTGCCTGTTTTTTGGTCCCAGTGACCGTACTTACAGTAAGGCTAACTACTTGTTTACAAGAAGGCAAGTCCAGGGACATTGTTTTTAACACCTGACTGGGGTGAAGATCCAGTCTATTGTCAATTTTTTGTTTTTGCTCCCAGAGAAAAAACTTTAAAAGTTCTTTTTTTACTCCTTGCTCAGTCAAAACCCCAAATTCTGGCCAGATCTCCTGTTTGCACAGGACAATATCTCCTAAGGGAATCTGTTCAGAGAAACTGCCAGCCAATCCAAGATTTATCACCAAGTCAAAACAGTGCTCCTGTAAAGCCAGAGGCAAAAAAAAAGCACTGTTTAAAACACTAATACCTGTTACCAAAAAATATACCTTAGCATTTAGTTTAAATAATTGTCCTTGCTGGAGCCTAATTTTTTCGCCCCAAAAATTTTCTAATTCTTTATTGGTAGCAAAGACCAAAAGTTTCTTGGGCACTGGTTACAGTCTCCAATAAGTAAGTCCCAAATTTAATACTTCCTCTCGGTTTAACATGCCTTTTATGTCAATAATAAGACCTTCTTTGGGTTCTTTAAAACAAGTCAAAAACCTAGAAAAAGGAAGTTCTTTGTATATATTGTGAGCAACTGCTAGGATCAAAACATCTAGATCGGTTAATTTTTCAAAAGGCCACAAGGTAATATTATAAATTTGCCTAGCTTCCTCTGCACTGGCCAAAGGATCGTGAACGAGCACCTGCAAGCCAAAGTCTTCCAATTCTCTTACCACATCAACCACTTTTGTATTTCGTAAATCAGGCACGTTTTCTTTAAAAGTTAAACCCAAAACTCCTATTTTGGCCTGTTTTAATTCACATTTTTTTTGTACGAGCAATTTTACTGTTTTTTCAGCAATAAACTTACCCATGTAATCGTTTATCCTCCTGCCAGCCAAAATTACTTCTGGATGATAACCAAGGGCCTCTGCTTTAAAAGTAAGATAATAAGGATCCACTCCTATACAATGCCCCCCTACGAGCCCAGGATAAAAAGGTAAAAAATTCCATTTGGTTTTCGCAGCTTCAAGCACCTCTAACGTATCTATGCCCATACGATCAAAAATGAGAGCCAGTTCGTTCATCAGGGCAATATTAAGATCTCTTTGGGTATTTTCAATCACCTTAGCTGCTTCAGCTACTTTTATAGAGCTGGCCTTGTGAATACCGGCCTTAATAATGGCGCCATAAACTTGGGCCAGCAAATCTGTTACTTCTTTTGTCTGTCCTGCTACCACCTTGACGATATTTTCTAAAGTATGCTTTTTATCTCCAGGATTAATACGTTCAGGCGAATACCCCACCCAAAAATCTTGACCACAGGTTAAACCTGAATACTGCTCTAAAACAGGGACACATTTTTCTTCTGTAAGACCAGGATAAACTGTTGATTCGTAAACCACAACACTATCCTTGGTCAAATTTTCTCCCACAGTTTTACTTGCCCCTAAAATAGGTTTTAAGTCAGGCGTGCGATATTTATCAATGGGAGTAGGCACAGCCACAATGATAAATTTTGCCTTTTGAATATCTTTTGCCTCGCAGGTGTAATATATTTTGGTCTGTTGTAAATCTTTATCCTCCACTTCTTTGGTTACATCAATCCCCCGGGACAATTCCTCCACTCGCCTGGCACTAATATCAAAGCCAATAACCTCAAAATGACGTGAAAGAGCCACAGCCAGAGGTAATCCCACGTATCCAAGCCCAATCACGGCTATCTTTTCTTTTTTTTGTTTTAAACTCTGAAAATCTAACATGCTTTCTCTCCTTTTCCCCTTATTGCCCCAAACATATAGTGGGGGAACCTAAAAAATTACTAATGCTGGACTTTTAAAAAAAGTTTTTTTACATAAATTTTATGCAGGTGGATTGGAATCTTTTTTTATCAGCAGCAGGTCTTGCCTTGATTTTTGAGGGCATTCCCTATTTTCTCTGGGCTGAAAAAATGCCAAATATCCTAAATTTACTTGCTTCGCAACCCCCTGCAAATCTTCGCAAAATGGGCTTTACCTCCATTTTGCTAGGGCTACTTATCCTCTACCTATGTAGAGGTTAGGTTTTTGTGGCTATGTGCAGATAAACAATCCCTGAAGTTAGAGGGAAATAAGTTACTTTGTTAAAACCTGCCTGCTTCATTTCCAAAGCTAGTTGCCAGGCATAAGGAAAATTTTGGACACTCTGAGCAAGATAGCTATAAGCCTCTTTATTTTTTGAGACAATTCCACCAATCCAGGGCAAAAGTTTGTGCAAATAAAAATTATATACTCCTGCCCAAATTTTTTGCTTACTACTTCCAAATTCTAAAACGTGAAAACTTCCACCTGATTTCAATACCCGTAAAACCTCCTCATATACCAAAGTGCGTGGAGAAATATTTCTCAGACCAAAAGCAATGGTTACAGCGTCAAACGTATTGTCTGCAAAAGGTAAAATCTGGGCATTGGCCTGCACAGGAGCAATTTGTTCCTGAAAATCACGGATCTTTTTCCTACCAACCAAAAGCATGGGCAAAGTATAGTCTAAGGCTGCTACAAAAGAGGATGGTTGTTGTTTAACAATATTTATGGCTATATCAAACGTGCCACAGGCCAGGTCTAAAAATTTTTTTTGTTGGGGAAAATCCAAGGTCTTAATAAGACGCTTTCGCCAATAAATGTCTATCCCTAAACTTAAAGTGCGGTTCAAAAAATCATACCAGGGAGCAATATGGCTAAAAAGAGTTTTAACTAATTTTTTCTGATTGTTCTTGGGAGTTTGCACAGGATTTGCTATCCCGAATAGTTTTTAAAATGTGTTTATAAATCAAGGCAAAATTATCAGGAAAATTAGAGGGAGAAATACGTCCTACCTCTATAAACTTTACCACTATTTCTTTGGCCACTTGTAAGGCTTGCTTTTCTAATTTGTCCATAATTATTACCAGCTAAAAATTAAAAAAATCCGCCCGGGTGGGGGAATTGGCTTTGACCTATACTTTACATATAGTGTCTTGGCCGGGCGGCTAAAAAGAAGAACCTAAAAAAGCCCTCCCTTTTAAAAGCGTTACAGATAAAAAACTTTAGACAGGATATTTAGCCTGTTTATGTTGATTTAATAAAAACACAGTGTTGTAAGCCAGCCCTTAAGCTTCAGTATTATCCTTTTTTCTTTTTTTAGCAATAATTTTGGCTATTTCTTCTCGGATAACTTTAGCTGCTTCTTTGGGCACCTTATGGGTAAGACAATCTTCCAATTCAAGTCTCATTTGCTTGGCTAGCAATTTTAAATCTTCTCTATTAATAAAATCTTTTTGCACCAAAATTTCATTCACAATTTCTCTTACCGAGCTATCTAAACTCTCTTTTGTTGGCTGTATTGACTGTTCTTGAGCAGTGTTTATAGTCTTTTCTAAATCACTTATTTTTTGTTCTAACTCACTTATTCTTTGCCCAATTTCTGATAACTTAACTTGCTCCTGTTTTTCCGCAGACAATTGATCTAATTCATCTTTTGTATTCTGAACATCCTGTTTTAGGGTATTAAACTCTTTTTCCAAAAAGGCTAATTTTTCTTCTAACCTAGAAATAGGTTCTTTTAACTCCTGTTGACATGACTGTAAATCAGATAATTTTTCATTAACAATTGTTTCTATAGTTTCTGTGATATTTTGGATAGTATCTTGTGCTTCAACTTTGTCCTCTGCTTTGATTTCATCTGATACTTGCGGCTCCTGAATGGATTGCTGAACTTGCTGTTCTTTCTGGGTTTGCTCTGTTTTGTCTGATTTTTCTTGTTCCTGCTCAACAGGTGCTTTCTGTTTGGCGGTATCTTGAGATGCTTCAACTAGCTTTTCTCCATCTTTGTCCTGACTCGTTGGTTGAACACCTTCTTCAAGATCTTCGATATCTATTTCTTCTTTTGGAGAGGTTTCTGTTGCTTCTAACTCAGGCTCATCTTGCTCTTGTTTTGATGCATCTGATTCTACCTGGCCTTCAACCTGCTTTTCTTCCGGGCTTTCTTTAGGTGTAGAGGTTGTGGGTTCAGACTCATCCAATTCGTCTAGTCCATCGTCTTCAAATAAGTCATCAAAATCTAAACTTTCTTCTTCTTTGGTTGATTTCTTGGCCTCTTTAGAACCGCTATCTTCTTCTACTTCAAAAAGATCGTCCAATTCTGAAGCAAAATCATCATCGTCAACAGCATCTTCTTTGGGAAAAGACTCACCAGAAGAAGCTTCCTCAACAACCTCGGTCAACTCTATAATCTCTTCTTCCAAATTTTTATTATCTTTGTCGGCCATCCAAGCCTCCACTCTTTAGGGAATTAAAAAGCCTGAAACAGACTTAATTGTATGAGGTTACCAAAAATCTAAAATATAAACTAATTGAAAAAATATAAACAAATTGAATAAAGGCCTATTTTCTGCCTAATAAAACGATCAGTTTTAATTTCAAAAACGAGTTTATTTTAAGCTCTTAGCCACTTAAAAAAATAAGGGTTGGGGGAATTTACCCAACCCTTATTTTTTTTATTTCTTTTTAGAATGGCACTTGTTACAAGAAGTAGGTCCAGTCTTTTTGCCAGCCTTTTTGTCTGCTTTATGACAGCCTACACAGCTTCTCTTACTTTTCCTGTCGTGAAAAGCTTTGAAAAAGCTCTTTTTGTTGTCATGACAACCTGCGTCAGAGCATTTTTTAATTTTAGACTTCCCATCCCAGGTGTGGTGACACACTTTACAATCAATATCCTTGTGATCTTCATGAGAAAACTTAGCAGGACCTTTTTTCAATTTTAATCCTGCTGGGGGAGCAATTAGTATTTCCCCTTTCGGAGCACTAATGGCCCACAAGTTAGGAATAAGGAACAAAACAGCTACCAAGGCAGCCAAAGAACCAACCAACCAAGATCTTTTCATTGCACTAACCTCCTTTAAAAATTTAATCTATTCAAAAAAGAACAAGCTTTTGTATTATTTAAAATATAAAATTTTCTCATGTCAAGCAATCTGTCAAAATTTTCTGATTGTTAAATCGTAAAACAAAAGTAATTCTACTGCCACCAAAAAAATCAAATTCTCCTGGACTAAAATTCCAAAGCTTCTGCAGCCCTAAGGGTCTCCTGCCATTCTTGCTCTGTATGCACAAAAGAATTAAAACTGGTTTCAAAAGCTGAAGGAGCAAGATAAACCCCTTGTTTACGCATTTGTCTATAAAAAGAAGCAAAAATTTCTTGTTCACAGGCTTTGGCCTGACTAAAGTTTTTAACTGGTTTGTCTGTAAAAAACAAGGTAAACATAGAAGAAATAGTATTTACCTGAACGTCTAAACCTTTTTTTTCTAAAATTTCTTTTAATGATAAAGCAAGTTTCTTAGTTTGCTCAGCAAGGAGCTTGTAATCTGAGGTTTGCAACACCTTTAAGGTAGCAATACCAGCACTCATAGCTAGAGGGTTCCCGGACAAAGTTCCGGCCTGATAAACTGGTCCACAAGGAGCTATATGCTCCATTATTTGCTTTTTACCTCCATAAGCGCCAACAGGCAAACCTCCTCCTATAATTTTCCCCAAACAAGTAAGATCAGGTTCAATACCAAAATAACCTTGAGCTCCCCTATAGTCCACTCTAAACCCTGTAATAACCTCGTCAAAAATAAGTAAGCTGCCATACCTAAAAGTAAGCTCTCTTAGTCCCTGCAAAAAACCCTCCTCGGGCAAAATTACCCCCATATTGCCCGCCACAGGCTCCACAATCACTGCAGCAATATCATCTCCGTATCTCTTAAACAAATCTTCTACCTGATCTAAATCGTTGTATTCAGCCAACAGGGTATGGGCTACTGTTTCTTCTGGGATACCAGGAGTGCCAGGAATAGACAAGGTAGCTACTCCAGAACCAGCACTAGCCAAAAAACTATCAGCATGGCCATGGTAACAACCAATAAATTTTACTATTTTTTTACGTTTGGTATAGCCTCTGGCAAGCCTTACAGCACTCATAGTCGCTTCTGTACCCGAATTGACCATTCTCACCATCTCTATGCCAGGAATGGCATCTACAATCAACTCGGCCAGTTCTATTTCCAAAGCACAAGGGGCTCCAAAACTCGTGCCTTTTTCCAGGGTCTCTAAAAGTGCTTTTTTAACTTCAGGATGAAGATGTCCCAAAATCAAAGGACCCCAGGATAGCACATAATCAATATACCTGCGCCCTTCTTCAGAATAGATAAAAGGTCCCTCTCCTCTGGCAATAAATAAAGGATCTGTTTGCACACTTAAACAGGCCCGAACAGGGCTATTTACTCCGCCGGGGATCAGTTCTTTAGCTTTTGCAAATAGCTGTTTTGAATCTGTCATACTTCCTCCTGGTAAACTTTATTCAATCAAAAATATTCCATAGATGTCTTTTTTAATTCTTGCACACTTTCCAAAATCTCATAATCAGAAATCCCTGTCTGCTTAGACAGATATTCTATAAGTTGTTCACAATCTTCTTTAGTTGCAGCATGAATCATGGTATAAATATTATACGGCCAATCAGGTATGATTTTGCGCTCATAACAATGAGTAATCTCTGGTCTAGAGACAAAGATATTGGCCACCTGTTCAACCTTATCCTCAGGCACTCTCCAGGCCACCATAGCATTTTGATTATAACCAGCCTGCTGATGACGTAAAGTTGCTCCAAAACGCCTGATGTAGCCTTGCTCTTTCAAACGAATTAATAACTGTAAAACAGCCTCTTCTGAGATGCCCACACTCTTTGCAATATCCCGAAAAGGAGTCGGACTCTCTGGCAAATCCCCCTGGACCACTTTTAACACCAATAATTCCTGCCGAGTAAAAGGTATAGAATAACGCAACCTGACCTCCATTTCCAACTAATCTAAAACAATAAATTTTTATAAACCAGAGATAGTCAGGATGCAAGAAAATTCATTACATTCAAATCCTGTTCATCATTGTAAAAACAAAACTATCCAATTCTAAACAAAAAACAAGCACAACTACTAAGAAACTTAAGTGTTGACGCTTATTGATTAAGAGCTTAGATGTAACGACTTAAAACTTACAACTTAAAACTTACAACAATTTTTCCAGATGCTAACGCCCCTTTTCTAAAAGGGACATATATATCTATAAAAGGAGAGCGAGATCTATGCTGGACCTAAAATTTGTGCGTAAAAACTTTGAGCTAATAAAAGACGCTCTTGCCAAAAGAAACATGCACTTTAATTGGGATGAATTTTTAAATTTGGATCAAAAAAGACGAAGCATTATTCAAAAGGTAGAGCAACTCAAAGAAGAAAGGAATAAATCATCTCAGTTGGTGGCCCAAAAAAAGAAACACAAAGAAAATACCAACGAGATCGTGCAAAAACTGAGTGAACTATCTAAAGAAATAAAACAATTAGACAGTGAACTAAAAAAAATAGAAGATGCTTTTCAAAAAATTCTTTTAACTATTCCCAACCTACCTGATGCTTCAGTGCCTGTTGGTCAGGATGAAAATGATAATCAGGTAGTTCGGACCTGGGGACATATCCCAGAGTTTTCTTTTCCTCCTAAAGCCCATTGGGAAATAGGCCAAATTTTGCAAGGTCTAGATTTTACAAGAGCAGCCAAGCTTACTGGAAGTAGATTTGTCGTGATGTGGAATTGGGCAGCCAGATTAGAACGGGCTCTTATCAACTTTATGTTAGACATTCACACACAGGAACACGATTATATCGAAGTATTGCCTCCCTTTATAGTTAATGAAGACTCTATGCTAGCCACAGGTCAATTGCCCAAATTTAAAGAAGATCTATTTAAACTGGAAAATCTGCCCTATTATCTTATTCCCACAGCAGAAGTGCCTATTATCAACCTCCACAGAGAAGAAACCCTTCAGAGCGAGCAATTGCCCCTAAATTATGTAGCCTATACCCCCTGTTTTCGTTCTGAAGCAGGATCGTACGGTAAAGACACCAAAGGGATTATTCGTCAGCATCAATTTGACAAGGTAGAACTCATTCGTTTTGTCCATCCAGACAATTCCTATCAAGAATTAGAGATTCTGGTCAAGCATGCTGAAAAGATTTTACAACGTTTAAACCTCCCCTATCGAGTAGTCTCCCTTTGTACCGGAGATTTAGGCTTTTCTGCAGCTAAAACTTATGATTTAGAAGTATGGCTGCCAGGGCAAAATAAATATAGAGAAATATCTTCTTGCTCCAATTGCGAAGATTTTCAAGCCAGACGCGCAGGCATCAGATTAAAAGATAAAAATAATAAAAGGTTAAAACATCCTCATATCCTAAATGGTTCAGGCCTGGCTATTGGCAGAACCATGGTAGCTATTTTAGAAAATTATCAGCAAGAAGATGGATCAGTAATTATCCCTGAGGCCCTTAGACCTTACTTAAACAACATAAAAGAAATAAAACCAAAATAAAGTATTACTGGGACCAACCAAACCCAAAAAATGTCCCTTTGTAACTAAAGCTGGCGAACAGGACAAAAAAAAGAGCCACCCCAAGGGATGGCTCTTTTAGGTTTAATGTGTTTACGATCCGATTTAATACATACCGCCCATACCACCGCCAGGCATAGCAGGCGTATCTTTTTTCTCTTCTGGTTTTTCAGCAATAGCGGCCTCCGTGGTAATAAGCAGAGAAGCCACAGAAGCTGCATTTTGCAAAGCAATACGGGTTACTTTCTTAGGATCAATTACTCCAGACTTATACAGATCTTCATATTCGCCAGTAGCAGCGTTAAATCCTTCTCCATCTTTCATGGCTTTTACTTTTTCGATAACAACAGCACCTTCAAACCCAGCGTTTCTACAAATTTGTTTGAGAGGTTCTTGTACAGCTTTTCTGATTACTTCAATACCAGCAGCCTCATCGTCATCAGCAGCTTTTACATCATCCAAAGCAGGTAAAGCTCTGACCAAAGCTACTCCACCACCAGGAACAATGCCTTCTTCTACTGCTGCTCTGGTAGCATTTAAGGCATCTTCTACTCTGGCTTTCTTTTCTTTCATTTCGGTTTCAGTGGCAGCACCTACATGAATAACTGCTACGCCACCAACAATTTTGGCCAAACGTTCCTGCAATTTTTCACGGTCATAATCAGAAGTACTTTCTTCTATTTCTGCCCTAATCTGTTTAATCCTGGCTTTAATGTCTTCTGGCTTACCAGCACCATCTACAATAGTAGTATTTTCCTTATCTACAATTACTCTTTTGGCTCTTCCCAGATCTTCAATGGTAGCACTTTCTAATTTTACACCTAACTCTTCAGAAATGACCTGACCACCAGTTAAAATAGCAATATCCTGCAACATTGCTTTACGACGCTCACCAAATCCAGGGGCCTTTACAGCAGCTACCTGCAAAGTACCTCTCAACTTGTTAACCACCAAGGTAGCCAAAGCTTCACCTTCTACGTCTTCAGCAATAATGAGCAGTGGTTTGCTCATTTTAGCCACCTGCTCTAACACAGGCAATAAGTCCTTCATAGAAGATATTTTCTTGTCGTGGATAAGGATCAAGGCATCTTCCAATTCACAGACCATCTTCTCAGGATCAGTTACAAAATAAGGAGAGAGGTAACCACGATCAAACTGCATACCTTCCACAACATCTAAAGTAGTCTCCAAACCTTTTGCTTCTTCTACAGTGATAACACCTTCTTTACCAACCTTGCTCATAGCCTCAGCAATAATATTTCCAATGGTAGAATCATTATTGGCAGAAATAGTTCCCACCTGGGCAATTTCTTTTTGATCTCTAGTAGGTTTAGCAATTTTTTCTAATTCATTTACCAAAGCTTCCACGGCCTTATCAATACCGCGCTTGATGGCCATTGGATTTCTACCAGCAGCTACCAACTTTAGGCCTTCATTAAAAATTGCCTGAGCTAACACAGTGGCAGTAGTGGTGCCATCACCAGCAATATCACTAGTCTTGCTGGCAACTTCTTTTACCATCTGAGCACCCATGTTCTCAAACTTGTCTTCCAACTCAATTTCTTTGGCTACAGTAACACCATCTTTGGTAATGGTAGGAGAACCAAAAGACTTTTCAATAACCACATTTCTTCCCTTAGGACCCAGGGTCACCTTTACTGCTTCAGCCAAAGTATCAACACCGGTTTTAAGTTTAGCTCTTGCGTCCACGTCAAATTTTATAATTTTAGCACCCATATTTACTCCTCCTTAAAAAATTTTTTTAATTTACTCAATAATAGCCAAAATGTCATCTTCCCTCATAACCAAATGCTCAACACCTTCTATTTTCACCTCAGTGCCTGCATACTTATTAAACAACACTTTATCACCTTTTTTCACACTCATAGGAATAGTCTTACCATCATCAGTTACTCGACCATCACCTACAGCCACTACCTCGCCTTTAATTGGTTTTTCTTTTGCAGTATCAGGGATGATAATCCCCCCTTTAGTAACCTCTTCTTCTTCCAAACGCTTTACCAAAACTCTGTCATGCAAAGGCTTCAAGTTCATAACGTATCCCTCCTTCAAGGTTTTTGTTGTCAAAATCTTAGACTTGATTTAAGACGATGCCTCATATAAACACGCTTTTAGCAGTCGTCAAGAGGGAGTGCTAAAAAAAATTATTTTTTAGTTTAGCCAAAGAAAAAGCTGGAGGAAATAACAAATGAAAATAACTTTCCTTTCAGTTGGAGAAGCCTTTGATGAACATCTAGCCAATACATCCCTATTGGTAAGTACAGAAAAACTAGATCTACTCATAGATTGTGGCTTTTCAGTTCCTCCTTATTTTTGGCAACATACCAAAAATCCTCTAGACCTCACTGCTATCTACATAACTCACCTGCACGGAGATCATTATTTTGGCCTGCCCCAACTTTTACTCCGTTTTTACGAACATAATAGGAGCAAAGAACTAATTATTTTAGGACCTAAAGGTATAAAAGAAAAGCTTCTCACCATTTTAGACTATGCCTACTCTGGATTAACAAACAAACTGGGCTTTAACTTGATTTTTCAGGAGTTAGAAGCAGATGAAGAATTTTCCCTCTCCCCTTTGCTTATTAAAACATTTCAAAGTCAACATCCAGTCAATTGTCTTGGAATAGGCATTCTTGAGGGGAAAACCAAAATTTATTATTCTGGAGATGGTCTTCCAGGCCAAAAAGCCCGGGACTTTTGCAAACTAGCTAATCTAGTTATTTTAGAAACTTATACCATAGATGCTCCCAAACCAGGACATAATTCTATTAAACAGGCAATAGATATAGCCACCCAATGCAAAATGATAGCCCTGGTTCACATCCAGAGAAATGAAAGAAAGACATTAAAACAATTCTCTCACCTTATAGACAATAATTTTAATATTCCTGTGTTTATTCCAGATAAAGGAAGTATTATTTATCTCTAAGATCCAAAACAAATTGAATACACCCAAAAGCAGCTCATCAGACCTTAAGGCTAATTTTATTTCCTGTGCCAAAGATTACAAATAAGCCTGGGCCACTAGAGACAAATCTACATACTTCATTTTTTTCTTTATATTAAAGCACAGCTCAGCAGAAACCAACATTTTGTTTTTGGTATGAAAAATAATTTCGTTTTTTTGCAAGTTTAATCTATGTTTAATAAAATCATAATCAAAATTATCTATTATTAAAGCTAGCCCTTCAGCAAAATAAACTGAATTTATATATTGCATGCATTTTTGCAAAATAGAGATATCATATTTTCGTTCCAGACAATTGTAAATTATAAGATTTAACATCAATTTTTCTGGATTTAACCTATGATCTATATTTAAAAATTTCTTTTTAGCAACTTCATCTTGATGCCCAAACTCTAGGACAAACTTCTTGGCAGTTTTTAAAATTTCTTGTTCATATATAGGCGCAAGTGGGTATTTAGAAATAAAACGAATCATAACTTTTTGAGGATTTTCTCTGGTAGCCATCCCTAAAACAGAAATAGCCATTAAGATTAATTTTTTTTCTAAATCTCTTAAAAAAGAATTCATCTTTACCTTGGCCAAAGATAGACAGTCTTCTGGAGGAATTTTAGATTGTAATAGTCTTAACAAATAATTAATGTATGGCTCTGAAGTAAGTTTTATTTCTTGTTCTAAAACACTTTTGCTAAATAATTTAGCCAAAGACAACCAATAAACCACCACCCCTTCCAGGGGCATTTCTACCAAATCAAACTCATTGCGCGGCCTCCGTTGGTTTATTGAGGTTTTGGGCTTTAAAATAAGCAATTTTTTCATATTTAGGTCTTTCAGGACTTCTTTATTTAGTAAGCAAGTTATCTAACTAATACCTGTGGTTTATAATCTTTTAGGTCGTCTTCTTGAAATCCTAATTCTTTTAACATAAAATTTACTGGTGTTAGCAAAATAGGTTGCAATTCAAAGGTACGCACAAATAGATCCACAAAGAGTTCCTGGACTTTTTCTCTAACAGAGCAAAAATAAATAAAATTTTTTTCCATATCCCAGACCACATCAAAAACAGCTGGTACAGGCAAAGTTTTTGTTAACAATTTCAATCTGATATTTTCTTTTAATTCTTTTTTTTCTTCTCTGGCAACAAATTTTTGCCCCTGTTCTTGTTTTTTTTGGAGCAACTCTTTTAAGGCAACTTCGTAATGTTTTTTTAAAACAGCAGGAGCAATTCTTCTTGTATCAAGGCGCAAGCTAAAAACAGCATATTGACCTTTAAAAGGTGAGGTAAAAAAGCTACTATCCAGCCAATTATCAAAACACACCCAGCCAGCACCTCTCTCTACAGAGAGCTCCTCAATTTCTTTAAAACCATATAGCCTTAATCTCTCTTGGATGTTTTTAAAAAGCTCATCCGACACCTGTACTTCTACTTTATACAACGTAAAACTTACACTAGCACTTAAAATTCCCATTCATAACTCCCCAAAATATTTAGTAAAGATAATAATCCCCAAAAACAGTTATCTCTTGGGGCATAGCTTAATTTTTAAACAAAGTTAATAAAAATTTAGCCCC
The DNA here is from genome assembly GCA_030950395.1 of Desulfonauticus sp. GTDB lineage: Bacteria > Desulfobacterota > Desulfovibrionia > Desulfovibrionales > Desulfonatronovibrionaceae > Desulfonauticus. The sequence continues at coordinate 29,264 of JAUZRP010000043.1, forward strand.
ACTTGTGAACAAAACTTTGATTAACAAGTGAGGCTTTATAAAATTAGCAACCAAGTGAACATTAACGATAAGCCTTTAATTATCCCTTAAGGCTTGGCTAATTTGTTCTTTTAGTCTATAACTTTCATAGCCTGCCAAGAGGCAAGCATGCGTAGGGCACGCGGCCTGACACATACCACACCCCCTACAACGGACAGTATCAACTTGAGCAACCTGCTTAGGCCAATCAGAATTGTATCCCTCTATGGTTATAGCACCTACAGGACAGGCATTAACACAAAAACCACACCCATTGCACTTTTCAGCCAAAACATAAGCTTTACGTAATTCAACGTTAAATCCTAACGTAATACAACTTTTACAGTTTTCACATCCTCCACAATGAAGACACCTTCCGGTCTCTTCAATTAGTTGATCTAAAGAAAAACCAGCCTGCTCCAAGGCAAAACTATACAGCCTCTTTTCTACGGACAGACATTCAGGTTTTTGCTCTGCTCTTTTTTCAAGAATTTCCTTTTTATAAGGAACAGGTTTTAACAAAATATAGTATTTAGATTTATCTTCTGGCAAAAGAGTGCTGTCTTGCAAATATTTTTTTATAGATGCTGCAGCTTCTTTCCCAGCACTTATAGCTTGGGAAGCATAACCAACTTTAAATACATCTCCGGCCATAAAAATATTTTGATTTGCTACTTGAAATGTATGGGGATCAACATTCAACTTCCCATCCTCTGAATATAAATCCTGCAAGTAATTTTTATCAGGCAATTGGCCAATTCCAAAAACCACATAATCTGTGTCAAGAGTAATATTATCACTAAAATCAAATTGAGGGTTAAATATTTTCTGATCATCTTTCAAATCATAAACTGAAGTACAACGAGAAAAGATTAATCTTAATTTACCCTGCTCCTTTTTTATATCTTGCAACCCTCGAGAATAATAAAATGTTACCCCTTCTTCCAACCCCCCTAATTCATCTTCCCGATTGGCCAGGATCCCATCTTTAGATGTTCTGTCTTTGGATTCCAAACAGGCCAAACTGACAATTGCTCCATAACGACGTAATGAGCGAGCAGCATCTATAGCCACACCACTGCCACCAATCACTATAACCTTTTTATCCAAATACTTTTTTTCATCTAAACGACCTTCACTAATAGCAGCCAATATGTCAATGGCATTTTCCACTTCTTTAAAACCCTGCGCAAATGGTGGAACAGGTCTAGGTAAATGGGTGCCTGTAGCAATTAACACAGCGTCATATTCTTTTTTTAAGGAAGAAATAGAAGGTCGAACGTTTAAATGCATTTCTATTCCCAAAGGACTAATTGCCTGATCTATGGCAAAATTAAGAATATCATCCGGCAACCTAAAAGAAGGAATAAAGCGCAATGCCCCCCCTAACCTGGACCTTGCTTCAAATAAACTTACCCTATACCCATCTTTGGCTAGAAAAAAAGCAGCACTAATACCAGCAGGACCGCCACCTACAATAGCAATCCTCTTTTCTATGCGTCTGCCAGGTTTGATTGGTCTGTAAGCAGGTAGTGCGCCATTAATAACCTTATCTCTGTACCAGTCAAATATAAACCTCTCGATAAACCTGATGTGCACATTTGAGTCTATTTGGGCCCGATTACAATATTTTTCACACAACCCACAAACATATCCACACACACCAAAAAGAGGATTGATATGAAAAATTTCATCAAAAACAGGAAGAAGAGCCTTGTCCTCTAGCAACTTGCCTTTAATTCCTTGAGCTAAATAATGTATAAGGATATTGTGGCGCTGAATAGGCCTTTTGATAGGACACCCATTTCTACAAGGAGAAATAAATAAAGGAATTGTTTGACTCATAGAACACCTCTCTTTTTATTTTGGGAATTACATCAGGCAATTTGATGTTACTAAATTTTTAAAAATATATCAAATTTTTTACCAAAAAACAATTTTTTATTCACAAGACCTAACTGCAAAAAACCAAAATTGGCGTTTTTGATTAAATTCTCAAGCTGTAACCAGTTTAAAAAATTTCTATCTAACTAATTAAATTAGTTTTTGCAGAGGAATCTCATTTTATAATCTGATCTATTAACATTCCCGTAAGGTTATTGGAAATTCTTTGCTGGATAAAACTACTCATGTTTAGCTGATCTTCAACTGGTTTTAAAGACTCAGAAATAGGTTTATCTAGCATTTTTTGAACCAAATCTTTTAGCTGTCTTGCCCACCCCTTTTTCCCTAAAAGGGCCCTGTAAAGGGGCTCATAATTGTCTGGATGAGAAAGAAATACGCAGGCCTTAGTATAATCCAATTCTAATGATTTGTCCCAGTTCTCCTTTAATCCCAGATCGTGTAAAATTTGTTTATTATCCTGATACGCTTTGTTAAACTGAGAAATAATGTTCTCCTGCCAAAGCCACGAATTGCTTAAAATTTCTGGCACCACAGCATTATAGCTGGACAAAATATTTTCTAATCTAAATACAATCTCCTCTGGAGCCTTGTTCAGAGAATAAGCCCTTGGATCAATGCTTTCCTTTTTTATACCTATTTGAACTCTTCCCTGTTCATAGGTAAAATTAGATGCAGGTAAAGTAAATTTTTGGCCAGAAATTTTTATTTCTAAATCCTGTCCTGGTTGAGCAGTTGCCAATAAGTTTAATCTGGAAAGCAAATTATTTTCTCCGTCAACTAAAAAAAATCGTTGCCCTGTTTTTTCAGGGACCAGTTTTAAATTCAGAAAAATCTGTTTTTGAAATACTTGCCTATCTTGTGTATAAACAGGCAGCCTTCGTTGCTCTATCTTACTTTCTATCTGTCCATTAAAAAGCGTAGTTATCTTACTTTTTAACTGTTTAAATAGTTCAAAATAACTAGACTCTGGTTCCAAATAAATAAAATCTTTTAAACTTACCTTTAGTTTATACCAGGTAGTATTATCTGTTATACTGGCAGGATCCAAACCCAAATCAGCAACAATATCCTCCCAATCGTTAGTATCTTTAACCAGAGCCTGAGTTTTGCTTGCCAATAATTTTAGTTCCTCTCTAGCTTCTTTTGTACCTATCTGAAGAACGATTTCCTGCTGAGTGTTGTCAAAATTAATATAAAAAGAATACCTGCCTAAATCCCAATTTAAAGGGGCATTGGGATCAAAAGTAGCGCTATGATAAGTGGAGGGAGAAAATTGGCTAACTATCTGAATAAAATCACTTTTAGGGACCAATCTCCCCAAAGGTTTTGACACATAGATTAGGCCCAATTTTTCCAGCAATCCGTTAGATGCTTGTATTTGTAAAGGGTCTTTAGCGTGCTTTATAGTTGTGGTTACTATCAAGACATAGCCTTTATCTGCCGAAGGAATTTTAGAGTATGGCCCATTCTGATAAACAATCTTTGCCTCTAAAGGTAATTCAGAATCATTTAAAGCCTGGGCCAACTTTGTTAAAATATCAAAAGCCAAGTCTTTTGGACCAATGCTTATTTCTAATTCATCAGCTACACTTCCCAGTTGAATAAATATCTTATATGAGCCAGGAGAAATAAGACTTAATTGATCTTTTCTCACACCATTGCTTATTAACCGAATATATGGAGTAAACTGTGTTGTTAGCTTAGCAAAAAAATATTTGCTCTTATCCTGATGAGGCAGGACCGCAGATTTTTGGGGAGGTAAGTCAAATTCAGATAATTTATGTAACAAAGCTTGCAACCTTTCCTCTACGGTGTTAGCCCAAAAATTCAGCTTTGCCTGAAGCTGAGTTTTGTTTTCCCAACCTTGCAACCCTAAAAACAAGAGGGGATTGTTTTTTTGTAAATCAGGAAAAAAAGAACTTTTTACTTCACTCATCTTTATCTCTACATTCTGGAAACGTAGCGGATTAGTTTCAATCCCCACCCAACCAAACTAGCAATGGTTAAGACCTATAAGCGTAACTTTATGTAGGGAAAAGTGTTCTACTTTGGGAGCGTAAAAAACCTGCCTGTTCAAAACTAGCCAGCCCCTGTCGACAATCTTTTGAGGCCATGTCCAGGATTTTAAAGTTTAGTAAAATATTTTTTCTAAAGTTAAGCCTGCAGCCGGAGCAGTAGGCGGCCAAAGTTGACGGCTTTTACTCGCTAATAATTCCTGGACAAAATTGGCATCAATTTTATTGTTGCCAGCTAACCACAACAACCCCGCTATGTTTCTAACCATTTGCTTTAAAAATCCACTACCTTTTATACGCATAACCAATTCTTGAGGATAAACCCCTGGACAAAATTTGATCCAATAAATTGTTTTTACTGTGCTTTTAACTTTTGTACCCGCATTCATCAAGGCCCTAAAATCATGCTCCCCTTCTAAAAGCGGGCTGATTTGCATTAACTGTTCTGGATGTAAAGGACCACAGGGCCACACAAAGGGTCTCCTCTGGGGATAAATAAATCTGGACTCGGTCCAAAAGGTATAGCTATAAATTTTTGCTTTGGCCGAAAACCTACTGTGAAAATCAGTTCCTACTTCTTGGGCCTGAATTACGGAAATATCCGCAGGCAAAAAGGAATTTAAGGCTCTTTGCCAATTAACCTTGGACACCTGAGAGGGCACATCAAAATGAGCAACCTGCCCCAAAGCATGGACCCCTGCATCTGTCCTAGATGCACCGTGCACCCGCACACGTTGGCCACAAATTTTAAAAATAACGTTTTCTAAAACTTCTTGAATCGTTAAAGAATTTTTTTGAATTTGCCAGCCTGCATAATTGGTCCCTGTATAGGCAAGGGTAAGTTTAATACGCATTGGCTCATTGAGAAAAAGGCACCTGTAATTTGGTTAGCTCTTCAGACAACTTAGCTGCTTTTTTCGGGGAAACATAAGATAAAATTGCTCCTGCTTGCCTACCCCGCATCCCTGCCAAAATTTTGACTGCAAGTTTTTCATCCAAAGACTCAATAACCTGAGCTGCTTGTTTAGGTTTCATGTTGGAATAAACTTTGACCAAATGTTGAACTCTTTTATTTTTCAGGACGTTGGCTTCATCCAGCATCTTTTTTATCTGGGCTTGAATAGTTTTGAGTTCTTTTAACTTGGCTTCAAGATGGGCTTCCAATTCCTTTAAACTGGCTTCTTTTTCAGCCAATTCTTTTTCTTTGGCTTTTAATCTGGCCCATTCCTCTGAAAGTTGCTTGGGAGTTTTGGTGGGAGTTTTTTGAGTAACTTTTTGGGGTTTTGTAATTTTGGGTTCTTTGGCAAAGGCTTTTTGAGGTGAAGATTGAATGGTTTTTTGAATGTTTTTTTGAACAAATAAAGGTTCTAAATCAGGAGCAAACACAAAGAAAATCGTTACAACAATTTTTAAAAAACCTAGCAGAAAAATCAAATTAAAAAGAGTCTTCCACTTGATCCTGGCAAGTGCGTCCAAAACGCAAAGTGGCCACTTCGTCAAGTTCTTTTTGTTCTTTTTGACGCTGCTCATAGATAAATGCTTCCTTTTGCTTTTGTTTTAATTTTTCCAAAATTTTTTTATCTTTGCTTCTTTTTACAACTTCCTGCCTCCAAAGAGTAATTTCTTGACTTAAAATCTGCTGTCTATTCTGACAGATTTTTAAATCTTTTTCCAGCCCTTTCAAATGATTTTGGTGAATAAACAAAATTGAGCCATCTAACCTGGGCTGAGAAAATATCTTTTGTTTGGCCAAAACAATTTGTTGACAGATATCCTTTTCCCTTTGGACCTCTGCCTGATAATCCTGCTTTAACTTTTCTAACATCCTTTGGGCCTCTTCTAATTTCCTAGCCCGAAGCTCAAGTACTTTTTCTAACCTAAATTTAAATCCTCTCACATTTTTTCTAAATACAAACCTTGTGCCAATTTGTTATATTTAAAACCAAAACAAACGCGTCCTAAAACAATATACTTACTCATAGCCAATATGGAAACAGGAGCTTTTTTAATTTTTAAACAAGTCAATCTGGCATTCGAGTGTTTGCTCTAAAATTTAACGCTAGTTTTTGATTCAAAAACGCAAAATTAGGCATATTTACTGGCTGCTCTTGCCATTTCTCGTTCTATAGTGCGCCGTTTTAGTTCTTCACGACGATCGTAGAGTTTTTTGCCTTTGGCCAATCCTAATTCTATTTTAGCCAAGCCATTTTTAAAATAAACCTTTAAAGGAATAACAGTTAGTCCCTTCTGGGCTACTTTGCCTAAAAGACTTCTAATTTCTCTTTTGTGAAGTAAAAGTTTTCTTTCTCTTTCCGGATCGTGCTGAGCATAGCCTGCGTTTTCGTAAGGAGCAATATGTACTCCTACTAAAAAAGCCTCTTCATTGTCAAAACGCACATAACCATCTTTAAAACTCAAACGGCCCTGACGAAGAGATTTTACCTCTGATCCAGTTAAGACCAAACCAGCTTCCAGAGTATCTAAAATATCGTATTCTTTTTTGGCCTTTTTATTAACAGCAACTATTTTTATACTACTCACGATTTTTCCTCATCTATGAGAGAGGTAAAAAAGGTCAACTCTTCTGGGAATTGACTAAAAATATTATCCCGAACAATTTTATTGTTCTTTAACACGTCCCCGGATTCTAAAATTTGGGTTACCAGTTTCTTACACTTCTCCATACTTACCTGCCTGATAATTTTCTTTATGCCCGGAATGGCCTGAGGACTTAAACTAAGGGAATCTATCCCCATACCCAATAAGACAGGCACACAAAAAGGATCTGAGGACATTTCTCCACACACACTTACTTTAATCTTGTTTTCTTTAGCCACCTGCAACACGTGTTTTATACTTCTTATGATTGCAGGATGAAGAGGTTGATAAAGATAGGATACGTACTTATTACTTCTATCAATACCTAATGCATATTGAATAAGGTCATTGGTTCCAATACTAAAAAAATCTACTTCTTTGGCCAACAAATCTGCAATTAGAACTGCGGAAGGGATCTCTATCATAATGCCTAAAGGCATATCTGGATTAAAATCAAGACCTTCTTGTTTTAGCTCTTTTTGGACCTGTTTAAAAAACTTCTTGGCCTGTATGAGTTCGTGGAGTCCTGAAATCATAGGAAACATAACGGAAATATTACCTACAACTCCTGCTCTTAAAATGGCTCTTAATTGTTTTCTAAAAATTTCCTTGTATTTTTGACAAAACCTAATCCCTCTCAAGCCCAAAGCAGGATTAACTTCTTCTATTGGTTCGAACAACCCACTTACTTTATCTGCTCCTAAATCTAAAGTCCTAATCACAACTGGTCTGGGATACATAATAGATGCCAGATCTCTGTATTCTTCAAAGATCTCTTCTTCTTCAGGAAAACTAGTTTTATTTAAAAAACTATATTCACTTCTATACAATCCAATACCTTCACCACCATAATCAATAACTGAAGTTACCTCTTCAAAAAGTTCTATATTGGCCAACACATGGATTCTAAATCCATCCGTAGTGCTAGCAGGCAAATGACAATCACGAGAAATAACCGACTGATATTCTTCAAATTTATATTGCAAATAATTATAGTTGGCCAACTCATCTTCAGTAGGAGAAATAAGAATTTTGCCTTCAAACCCATCTAAAATAATTACTTGACCATCTCGAATATTATACTCTAACCCCTCCACTCCTACTATAGCTGGTATTTGTAGAGATCTGGCAATAATTCCAGCATGAGATGTTTTTCCCCCTAGCACAGTGGCAAAAGCCATAATTTTATCCAGTTCTAGTAAAATAGTATCTGTGGGATCTAAATCATGAGCCAACAAAATACCACGCTGAGAAATTTTAGCGATAGGCTGCTGAAAACCAATTAAAACAGAACAAACTTTCTCTGCCACCAGTTGAATGTCCTGCATTCTCTGCTTTATGTATTCGTTGTCTAAGGCCGTAAAAATTTTTTCCAGTTCAATCAGAGCCTTTTCTATGGCCCACTCGGCATTAATATGTTGCTCTGCAATTATCTTTTTGGCCTTACCAAATAACTTTTCGTCCCGTAAAATCATAAGATGAGAATGTAAAACATCTGCATACTCTTTTAATTCTCCAGGAATTTTCTCTTTGGCTTCCTCCATTTCTTTACGCACGTCTTCTATAGCCCTATCCAATCTCTGAACTTCTTTTGAGACTTCCTCGGGTAAAATTAACAACCTGGGTTTAAGCCGATTTCGTCCTCTTTTAAGAAAAAAAGCTTTACCAATAGCTATACCACTAGAAACAGGAATCCCTTTTAAAACTTTTCTGGCCATTACCTCTCTTCTCCAAAACGGTTTTCAAACAAGTGGGCCAAAGCTTCAACAGCCTCTCTAGCATCCTTGCCTTTGGCCTTTAAAAGTACCGTATCCCCTTTAGGCACACCTAAGGTTAAAATATCCAAAATGCTTTTTGCGTCTATTTCCATATCCTTGTAACTCAAAGTTATATCTGCCTGAAACTTCATTGCTTCCTTAGAGAGTTTGCCTGCTGGTCTCGCATGCAAACCAAGATTATTTTGCACTACAACTGTTTTGTGAAATTCTTCCATTTTTTATCTCCTATCAGATGCAGCCAACCCTCGACCCAAATAACCTAACCTTGTCCATCTTCCAAATATTTTTTCTAATTTCTCCTATTAACAAAGCAGGTAACAAATAAAAAATAATACCCAAAAAATCTCTCTAAAACCTATATATTTTCTAAATATCAAAACCAATCCATAAATAGCAAAAACATAACTTATGGCAACTACTTTAGGCAATTGGACTGGCCAATTTAAGGCCACAAAAATCAGAATTAAACCCGTATTAATTACCTTCAGGTATTGACTGGCATTAATAAGATTCCATTTTTTTAACGTCTGCAACGCCTGTAACCCCTGAGTATAACCTAAAAAAAATGTATAAAGTTTAAACACCTGTAATCCCAAAAAAAGTATCACCACAAAAAAAAATGTGGTCCAATACCAACCTAAATATAGGCCAATAGCAGAGAGCAAGGCCCAACAAGGGAGTAAACTTCCACTAAAAAAAGAATCACCTATGGCTGAAAGAGTGTAAACAATTGTTGGCCGCAGTTTGGAATAAGTTTCTAAATGCAGCTTATTATTGGCCAACAGTTTTTCTAGATGAATAAAAATCCCCACCAAAAACGGAGTCCAAAAAGGATGACTATTGTATAATTTTAAATAACGCAAACGTGCTTTGCGAAGCGCTTTTTTATCTCCAGCGTATAAAAATTTTAGGGCCGGATCCATAGCGTAAAACAGGCCCAAATTCTGGAGACCTTTTATATTAAAAAGACTATTAACAAAATAAGTCTTCAAAAAACACTTGCTAAGAATTTTTAAATTCATTTTCCTACTCTTTGTTAGTTAAATGAAACTACAAAAAACAAAACTTCTGTCTTTGGAATTCAAACATCAATTTGTAACCAGCCTAAATTATTTTTTTATTGTTAAACGTATATCGAACTAGTAAAAATAATTTTTGCAGTTAAATCTTAGTTAAGGACATTTTCCCCCTTATCTCTTAATTTTTAGCGCTTAACTCTTTATCTCTATTTAACTGCTGAATAAAAGAATAGAGTTCTTTATTGGACCAACCAGTCACTTTGCCTTCTATTTTACGAACAATTTCTTTAATTTTATAAATAGCCAATAAGGGCTTTACGATTTTTTCCAGTTCCTGGGCAGAAGTTTTATTTTTCTCTCCAGGAGCAATTAAAACAGTAAATTCTCCTTTTAATTTGTTTTGGTCAAGGCTAATTTGCCCCAAATTGCCGTAGATAAATTCTTCATAAACTTTGGTTAGTTCTCTAGCCAGACAAAAAGGCCTATCTCCAAAGACGTTGTGGGCCAGTTTCAAGGTCTGGATTACTCGATTTTTTCGTTCAAAAAAAATCAAGGTGGTATTTAAGTTAGCCAGAGGCTGAAAGATCTTTTTTATTTCTCCTGTTTTGCGGGGTAAAAAACCCAAAAAAGTAAAAGGATGCACAGGGAATCCAGAGGCCACTAACGCGGTAATAGGGGCAGAAGGACCAGGAATAGGGATAACATTATAATTTTCCTGACGAAGGTGTTTTACTATGAAAAAACCTGGATCAGAAATCAGAGGAGTGCCTGCTTCTGAAATTAAAGCTAAGTTTAAACCCTGATCTAGCCACTGCTTGATTTGAGCAAGCCTTTCTTTTTCGTTATGATCAAACAGGCTTTGAATTTGTCTTTGGGGAATCTTTAAAGCTTGAAATAACCTACTAGCAGCGCGGGTATCTTCAGCCAAAACCAAATCTGCCTCAGTTAACACCCTAACTGCTCTAAAAGTAATATCACCAAGGTTGCCAAGCGGTGTGGCTACAACAAAAAGATTCCCCCTGCCAGACGTTTGGGACATGCTCTATACTCCAACTATCTTTACTAAAACTTATACCTATAAAATCAAACCTACACTTTTTTTCCCACAATTTATGCCTGTCTAAATAATAACAGGCTGTTTTATAGAGCTTGTTGAACTTCTCTTTGGTCAAGCTTTCACCTGGAGCAACTATACCTTGTTTTTTTCTAACCCGCACTTCCACAAAGACAATAAAATCATTCTTTGTACAAATAATATCGATTTCTCCAAAAGAGCAGCGAAAATTGGTCTGTAAAACAGAATATCCCCTTGAAATAAGATATTCTTGAGCTAAAATTTCCCCTTTTCGTCCAACAGAGATATGCCTGGCAACCATTTTGAGCGAAATTCCTTTACTCCCTTGAAGCTAAGTCTATGCATTGGACTTGGCCCAAATAGTTTTATTTTTTGGAGATGCAACTTTGTGCCATAGCCTTTATGTTGCTTAAAGCCATAGCCAGGATATTTTTTATCTAAGCTAAACATAACCTTATCCCGAATAACTTTAGCCAAAATCGAAGCAGCTGAAATCTGAGGAATAAGCAAGTCTCCTTTTATCACTGCTTTTTGAGGCAACTCCAGAGGTATCTTATGCTTACCATCCACAAAAATCAAATCCGGACACTGCTTCAAATTCAATACTGCTCGCTGCATAGCCTTTAAACTGGCCTGTAAAATATTAATCCTATCTATTTCTTTTGGCCAGGAAAAACCAAAAGCCCAGGCTGTTGCCTGGGCTTTAATTTGGATTGCAATTTCCTGTCTTTTTAAAGGGGATAATTTTTTGGAATCTGTTAAAAAAGGAATGTAAAAGTTATCAGGTAAAATAACAGCAGCAGCTACAACTGGACCTGCCAGACAGCCTCTTCCAACCTCATCAACCCCTGCAATATGAAGCGCTTTTTTTAGTTCCAAGTTTCTTTTGGTTTGATACGAGCAGCCTTACCTTTCAGGTTACGTAAATAGTAAATCCTACCCTGACGCACTTTACCTTCACTCACCACTTCTATCTTCTCTATAAAAGGAGAATGAAGAGGAAAAATCCTTTCTACTCCAATTCCACCGCTAATCTTACGCACCACAAAAGTGCTATTGGTAGTACCACGTTTTACCCGCAAGACAGTGCCTTGAAAAATCTGAATACGTTCTTTGTCCCCTTCAATGATTCTAACATGCACTTTCACTGTGTCTCCTGCCTTAAACTTGGTCAAATCCATTCTCATTTGTTCTTTTTCAATAGTCTGAATAACATCCATTTCTCTCTCTCCTCTTAAACAAAAACCTGGTCGACAAAACAATTGTTTGCCGCCAGTTGTTTTTTTTCTAAAAACTTCTCTCTCCCAACCCTGGCCAATTACAAACCTTCTTTACATTCACAGCTTACCAAAACTCACTTAAAATTCTATCTATTATGATAGCTACAGCTGAACGCACAGAAAGATGATTGTACTTTCGACAATAACCTATCGGTTGTAAAACCAAATCAGCCTTTTTTAACACTTCGGGAGCCAAACCATAACCTGTACCAAACACCAATAACACAGGTTTTCTCTCTAAAAGCCCCCTTATCTTCACAGGCGCCACTTGCCCCTGTTTGGCACTGGTAGCCACCACAACAGGTTTTTGTCCTGTTTTTTGCTCTATGCTCTGCTCTACCTCTTCTAAATTGGAAACTACCTTTGTGTGCCGCAAAGCTTTGGCTCTGTCTGGATTTAAACTGGCACTTGGTCCTTTTGTCCAATGAACGAGCAATCTCTGAGCTAAGTTTTGCTGATCTTTTAACGGCGTTACCAAAAAGTAACCACCTAACCCATAAGTGGTGGAAACTCTACTTATATCGTGAATATCTAAATTTGTCAAAGAAGTTGTGCTAATTTTTTTAAATTTGTCCAAAACCGGAAAATGCAGTAAGGCCAGATATAAGTTTTTACCTACGTGTTTTTGAGGCAAAGATGCCAAAAAAGATCTGTCGTCTTCTGTTAGGGTGGTGTTTAATAATAACTCGGGGCGATATTTAAAGGTAGTTTCTAAGGCGTTTGTTCTTCTCCATTTGGCTATTTGAGCGTGATTTCCTGAGGATAATACCTCGGGAATTTTATATTTTTTATACACTTCTGGGCGAGTATAGTGGGCATGCTCTAACAGACCGTTACTAAAACTGTCTTGTTCAAAAGAATCTTTTTTACTCATAAAACCAGGGATAAAACGCAACACAGCTTCAATCACGTTTAAGGCCGCACATTCTCCTCCATTCAAAACATAATCACCAACTGAAATGGATTCTAAATTATGTAACTGCTCCACCCTGGCATCTATTCCTTCGTAACGACCACAGATTAAAACCAAATTGGTCTCTTTAGCTAAATCTCTAGCCAAAGTTTGAGAAAATATGCGTCCTCTGGGAGAAAGCAAAATTTTTCTACTCTGCTCTGGCACACAGGACAAAGCCAAATCCAAAGGCTCTAACATCATAACCATACCAGCCCCACCACCATAGGGTCTATCATCCACTGTTTTGTGTTTATCCCGGGCAAAATCTCTTGGGTTGATAAACACAAATTGCACCAATTGTTTATCAATGGCTTTTTTCAACTGACCACAATTTAGAGCAGATTGAAAATATTCAGGAAAAATAGTTATGATGTGAAAACAAATCCTGGGATACATTTTTAAATTTAGGTCAAAACAAACTAAGATTTTTTCAGATAAATATCTAAAAGACCTTCGGGAGGATCAATAATGGCTTTTTGACTCTGTTTTAACATATCGACCACAAACTCTTGGGTAACAGGAAACAGCACTTCTTCATTCTGGAGAGTTTTGATCTCCCAGACCTCAGCTTCTCCAATAGTTTTAATATCTTTTATCTCTCCTAAATATTGACCATCTTTTAGATAAACTCGCCAGCCTATCAACTCGTACAAAAAAAATTCATTTTCTTGTTTGGCAGGAAACTCACTTTCGGACAAATATAATTCTGCCCCACGCCATTTTTCTGCCTCATTGCGATCAGAAATACCTTCCACCAACAATAAAATTGCTCTTTGATGAGGACGCCAAGAAATTATTTTAAAAGGATGGGGCCGCAAAGAAATCTTCTGCAAATAAATATAAGAAAAATTATCTAAAAAAAATGGGGAGTGAGCAAACAAATGAACTCTCAACTCCCCTTGTAGGCCATGAGGCTTAACAACCTTTCCGGCTAGAATCAGGTTGTTTGCCATAAACTCATCACTCTATAATTTCTAAAACTGCCCTTTTGTTGGCTTTGGTAGAGGCAGCACTGAGGATAGTGCGCATAGCCCTTGCTGTCCTGCCCTGTTTACCAATTACCTTGCCCAGATCTTCTTTGGCTACCTTAAGTTCAATTACTGAGGTCTGTTCACCCTCAATTTCGGAAACCTTAACTGCATCTGGATTGTCAACCAAAGATTTAGCAATATACTCGATCAAATCTTTCAACATAAACACCTCCGCTGTTAACAACTTTCTTTAGTTTTCGGTCTAGCCTCTATTAGGCCATTGACTCCAAGCCTACTTTTTTTAAAAGCGAACGGACAGTGTCAGAAGGCTTTGCCCCCCTGTCCATCCACTTTTTTAGCTTTTCGGGATCAACATTGATAGTAGGTGGCTCTGTCATTGGATTATAGTACCCAACAATATCTAACGCCCGGCCATCTCTACGAGTAGCACTGTTAATAGCTACGATACGATAAAACGGTCTTTTTTTGGACCCCATCCTGGTCAATCTCAATTTCAATGCCATGTCCTTAAACCCCCATAAAATTCAAACTAATTTTCAGAACAATATATTATAATAAAATTAAAAAACCATTTTGTCTAGGAAAAAATTGCATTTTTTTATTTTTTCTTCTTTTTCTTTATTTTCTTGCGTTTTGCCTTTAACTTCTTGCGATCGACCTTTTTAACTTTGGCCCCAAGGCGTTTACCGCCCCCCATCTGCCCCATCATCTGTTGCATCATCTTGCGCATTTGCTCAAAATTTTTCAACAAGATATTCACATCCTGGACCGTGGTGCCACTACCTTTAGCAATTCTTTCCTTCCTACTGGCATTAATAATTTTGGGATTACGCCTTTCTTCCAGGGTCATAGAATTGATAATAGCTTCTAATTTAGCCATTTCTTTCTCAGGGATCTTAACATTTTTTAACTGATCCCGAAGCTTGCCCATACCAGGGATAAGTTTGAGCAGGCCTTCTATAGAACCAAGCTTTTTTATCCTGCGCATCTGGTTTCTAAAATCTTCCAGATCAAACTGGGCTGTTTTTAACTTCTCTTCTAACTTAAGAGCTTCTTGCTCATCAATGCTGGATTTGGCCTTTTCAATAAGGGTTAAAATATCCCCCATTCCCAGAATGCGCGAAGCAATCCTGTCAGGATGAAATACTTCTAAATCTTTTAATTTTTCTCCAACACCGATAAATTTTATGGGTTTTCCTGTAACAGATTTAATGGAAAGCGCTGCTCCACCTCGGGCATCCCCATCCATTTTGGTCAGGATAACACCGGTCAGACCAAGTTTGTCCTCAAAAGTCTTGGCCACATTCACAGCATCCTGACCAGTCATGGCATCAGCAACAAACAAAATTTCCTGGGGCAAACACTTATCGCGAATCTCCACTAACTCATCCATCAACACCTGATCTATGTGCAATCGCCCTGCAGTATCAATAATAACCACGTCCAAACCATTTTCTTGGGCATATTGCTTGGCCTGCAGGCTTATATCTATAGGATTCATATCCACAGAAGAATCAAAAACAGGAACACTTATCTCTGAGGCCAATTTTTTGAGCTGGTCTATGGCAGCAGGCCTATATACGTCTGCAGGCACAAGATAAGGAGAGTATTTGCGCCTACGTAAAAACAAAGCCAGTTTGGCTGCAGAAGTAGTCTTACCTGATCCCTGTAAGCCCACCAACATAACCACATAAGGTGGTTTGCCCTTTAGGTTGAACTCAACGCTTTGACCACCCAAAAGCTCTATCAGTTCTTCGTGGACAATTTTTACAACTTGCTGACCTGGAGTAAGGCTTTTTAAAACCTGAGCACCTAAAGACTTTTCTTTTACCCGAGAAATAAAATCTTTAACTACCTGATAATTAACATCTGCTTCTAAAAGGGCAAGGCGTACCTCTCTTAACCCTTCTTCAATACTTCGCTCATCCAGACGCCCACGACCTTTTATCTTTTTAAAAACAGAATCTAAACGTTCAGATAAACTATCAAACATAATTTTTACCTAGTAAGATTGCAAAAAAAATCAAAATTTGCCTTTACACCCAAACAAGTTAATTGTCCCAATACCAGATTCACATACTGCTTTAACCTAAAAGGAATTTTAGTTATCTTTAAATACTAAAAATAGTCAAGTAAAAATTTCTCCCATTCTTTTAATTTATTTGACAGTCCCATAATTGACTTATGGCTAAAATTATCTGTAAAATAGGGGAAGTTTGTTTAAGGGAGGAATAAAAAAAATGGGAAATATTGTAGTCATTGGCGCACAATGGGGAGATGAAGGTAAAGGCAAAATTGTGGATATTTTAACCGAACAAGTTGATTTTATTGTCCGTTTTCAAGGTGGGAATAATGCTGGCCACACTTTGGTTGTAAATGGAAAAAAGTTTATTTTTCATCTTATCCCCTCAGGCATTTTGCATGCCAAGAGAGTATGTTTTATTGGCAATGGTGTTGTCCTAGACCCTGAGGTGTTGTGTAAAGAAATAGATACCCTGGCCAAAGAAAACATTATTATTGATCAGAACAGGTTAAAAATAAGCAAAAAAACACACGTTATTATGCCCTATCATAGATTGCTTGATAGATGTAGAGAGCAACATAAATCCGGTCAAGACAAAATTGGCACCACAGGGAGAGGCATTGGCCCCTGCTATGAAGATAAAATGGCCAGAGTTGGTATTAGAGCAGGTGATTTTCAGGACCTAAATTTTTTAAAACAAAAAATAGAAAAGGCTTTAATTGAAAAAAATATTTTATTTCAACACCTTTATAAACAAAAACCATTACGCGCAGACGAGATTTTAGAGCAAATAAAACCCTATGTCCAACGTCTGTTGCCATATCTAACAGATATAAGCGAAGAGCTAGAAAATGCCAGAAAACAGAATAAAACCGTGTTGTTTGAAGGAGCTCAGGGCACCCACCTGGATATAGACCATGGCACCTATCCCTTTGTAACTTCTTCCAACACGGTAGCTAGCAGTGCCCCTACAGGCACAGGCACTTCCTGTAGAGAGCTAACTCGAATAATAGCTATTGTCAAAGCCTATACCACAAGAGTAGGGAGTGGCCCTTTTCCTACAGAAGAGCAGGGGGAAATTGGAGAATACCTGCAAACCAATGGGGCAGAATTTGGGGCCACGACAGGCAGAAAAAGACGCTGTGGATGGCTGGATACAGTGATTTTAAGAGACTCTGTTCGCTTAAACGGTCCTACAGAGATTGCCTTAACTAAATTAGACGTGTTAAGTGGTTTAAAGGAAATAAAAATATGTACGGCTTACAAGTACAAAGGAAAAACCATTTATTATCCTCCCCAGGAAGAAAATAGCTTGACTCAAGTAACTCCCATTTATCAGACTCTACCAGGTTGGGAAAAAGACATCTCTAAAATAAAACAATTTTCCCAACTTCCCTCCGCCACCCAAAACTATATTAAAGCTATTGAACAAATTTTAGGTATTCCTGTAAAAATTATTTCCGTAGGGCCAGATAGGACTCAAACTATTTTTCGGGATTAAAATGGATTTGACCAAACTTAACAACTATCTTTTAAAACTCAAAAAAAATCCTCCTTCAAGTATTATCTTTGAAGGAGGTACATCTAAACTAAATCTTACTATCATCAAAAATTTGGCCAAAATTTTAAATTGCAAACGATCTGGCTGCAATACCTGTAAAACTTGTCTGGCGATTGAACATTTAGAGCTAAGAGACTTTTTTATTTTAGACGGGGCAGAAGTAAAAATTGACGATATTAGAGAGTTAAAACAAACTATCGCTAATATCCCCAATATACCTTTTAGAATAATTAGTTTTTTAGATGCGAATGAATTAAACCTAAACTGCACTAATGCCCTTCTAAAAGTGCTAGAAGAACCTCCGCCAAAGAATATATTTTTATTTTTCGTACCCCAAAGAGAATCTCTTTTGCCTACAATAGTATCCAGAAGTTTTGTTTTTACTCTCACGGTTTATGGACAAACCGATTTTGCCTTAGAAGATGAAACTATCTGCCTGGAAAACTTGAAAAATTTTATCCGTTCTGGTCAAAACCTGTTTGACCTAAAGAAAAAAATCTCCAAAAAAGACTTAAAAACTATAATTTGCTACCTGCAAACCAGCTTAATTAAGGCCCAACTTAAAAAAGAAACGACATATCTTCCCTTAAATACTACCCAATTACATAAGCTATACGACATACTAAATCTGGCCCAACATAGCCTCAGCTCTAACTGTTCCCCTGATCTTATTTTTACCTGGATGATGATGAAATTGTTTGAAAATTGGAAAATTGACAAAGCTAAAGAAAAGTAAATTCTGAGTAAAAGATAAAAGTTAAAAGATGCAATAGATTAAAGATAGTTAAACCGCGTAAAAAAGGAAATTTCCTCCTAAATTGAGGGATTTTGGATTCCAAAATTGCCCAAGTTAGGCAAATAATTCTTCTATCTCCTTTAAATCTTTCGCAATCTCTATGGCTTCTTTTATTGCCTTTAGTTTATATACATCGTCTATTTCACTTATTCTGGGATAAAATGAAGTTCTTTTATCCCAAATTTTAGCTTCAACCCCAGCTCTATTGCCTCCAATAAACCCTGCTTTAACCCCTGCTACAACCCCTGCGCTATGCCCTGCTTAATCCCTTTTTCCATTCCTATTCTTTCTAAGGCTTACCACGTCTTTGTCATACCTGTCAAAAATACGGTAATTATAAACAAACATCCTTTTGGAAAACTCTTTCTCATAATAACCCTGAACTTCTATGTGAATAAGTAGCCATTTTTCCGTCCCATCCATAGAATGGACTTTAATTAAGACATCTGCCAGCCTCTTGCCTAACTCTGCGTCCTTCACTATCTTTTGAAGTTCCTTGTCTAAAAATTCATACCCTTTTTCAAAATCAATATCCCTTGCAATACTGGGAAAGAAAAATTCCAGAAAATCAGGAAAATATGCTTCTATGCTTTTAAGAAAATTAACAGTTACCAATATTAAATTCAACACTTCTTTGTTATGCTAACAAACAAAAAAAATTTCTATTTAAAAATGACCCACCCAAATCCATAATGTAGGGGCAGAATCTATTTCTGCCCGTGAATATAAATCCATTTCTAACAGGAAAAAAACAAACGGGCGGATATGGAATCCGCAAATAAAACGAACGGGCGGATATAGAATCCGCAAATAAAACAAACGGGCGGATATAGAATCCGCCCCTACTGCGACGAGGTGAAATCCAGTATGAGAAGAAAATCGAGGTGAAAATGCAACCCCGAAAATTTAAGGCAAGAGGTTTTGGATTATATGGAGTTTCTGCTAAAGAAGTATAAGAACAAGGAATCCAAGGTGAAGAAATTCAAATTTGGTTGGGAAGGGAGTTCCCTTCCCAACTACTCCAACTAATCGTTTGCCCTAGAGTAGCATTTTATCTGTTATCAAATTGACAATAATGCCTGATGTTTACGCCTTTATCTACAAAAACAGCACTTTCTGAAATATTGGTAGCTAAATCTGCAACTCTTTCAAAACGCTTGGTAATATTTATTGCCTGAATAGATCTTTTAATAGCTGGAGTATACTCTGTCATGTAAGTAATTAATCCTTCTGTAATAGAGCTATGCAATTCATCTACTTCAAAATCCAGTTTACATACTTCTATAGCCAAGTCTGAATTAGGTTGAAAAAAAGCATTTACGGCCAGATCTAACATGTTTTTTGCTTTTTCTCCCAGGATATTAATATCTTTATAAAAAGGTAGAGGAGGTTTACAACTCAAGATAATAGTTGCATGCGCGATATTGGCACATTCATCACCAATCCTCTCCAGATCTATAGCAATACGCATACAACCTAAAATAAACCTCAAATCCCTAGCCACAGGACCTTCTAAAGCCAATAACCTCAAAGCCTTTTCATCTATTTTTAATTCCAATTCGTTGATCCGATCATCTTGCTCGATAATCTCCTGGGCCACATCTGCATCCAAGTTTTTAAACGCGTTACATGCCTTCGTTAAGGCCTGCTTCACTTCTGAGGTCATGGTCAAAGTTTGCAACTTTAATTCTTCTAACTCTTTTTTTAAATGCTCTGCCATAGTTTCTCTCCTAACCAAAACGTCCTGTTATATAGTCTTCTGTTTGTTTTTCTTTGGGCCTGGTAAAGATTACATCTGTAGTATCTACCTCGACTAACCTACCCATATAAAAGAAAGCTGTATAATCTGATACTCTAGCTGCTTGCTGCATATTATGCGTTACAATGACAATAGTAAACCTTTTTTTTAGCTCAAAAATCAAGTCCTCTATTTTTTGAGTAGCAATCGGATCTAAGGCCGAAGCTGGTTCGTCCATCAGCAACACTTCTGGTTCCATAGCCAGAGCCCTAGCTATACACAGTCTTTGCTGCTGACCACCAGACAAACCAAGAGCAGAGCTATGAAGTCTATCCTTTACTTCATCCCAGATAGCCGCCATTTTTAAACTTTCTTCTACCCTATGGGCAATAAATTTCTTATCTTTCACACCATTTACGCGTAGCCCATAAGCCACGTTTTCAAAAATAGACTTAGGAAATGGATTTGGCTTTTGAAAGACCATGCCCACTTTACGCCGCACTTCTACAACATCTACTTTAGGATCGTATAAATCTTTTCCATCTAAAAGCAACTTTCCTTCCACCCTGGTGCCAAGAATGAGATCATTCATTCTATTTATGCAACGCAAAAATGTACTCTTTCCACAACCAGATGGACCAATTAAAGCAGTTACATGGTTTTCGTACATGTCCATGCTAATATCGTGTAGAGCATGGAAATCTCCATAATAAAAGTTCAAATTTTGAACACTAATCTTTACTCTTTTTTCGCTACCCATAAGCTACTACTCCGCGTGTTTTTTATTTTTTGGTCTGGGCAAAAAAAACCAGACAATACACCCCTGAGTACTATTGGTAACAGGACTTTCTATCCATATCTTTCCTCCCAGATTGTGAATAAGATTTTTACAGATAGAAAGACCAAGTCCTGTACCTTTAATGCCTTGAGAAACATATTTCTTTACCTGATAGAATCTTTCAAATACCCGGTGCTGCTCTTCTTTGGGAATACCAGGGCCGTTATCTTCTACTCCAAGAATTAATTTATCCCCTTTTTCTTTAAAAAGAACTTTAATTACCCCCTTATCTTCTGGGACAAACTTAATACTATTTTGAAATAAATTTTGCAAAACATGACTAATTGCTTCTTTATCCGTGACAAAAGTATAAGCTGTATCTTTAAATGTATTAATAAATCTAATATTTTTTTTGCCCACCAAATGCTTTACCCTAGACCAACATTTATCAACAATTTCTTCCAAATTCACCTCTTCAAAGGTAAATTCTTTTTTGCCTGATTCTATTTTAGATAACTCTAAAATATCTTCTAAAATATTTTTCATGTGCTCTGAATGTTTTAAAATTATTTGTAAAATTTCTCTTCCCTTTTCTTTAAAAATTTTATGGTTGTTAAGCAGAGTCTCTGTATATCCTCGAATAGAAGTAAGAGGAGTTCTTAATTCATGAGAGGCATTAGCAATAAAATCCTTTTTCATATTTTCTACTTTTTTCAAATAAGATATATCGTGTAAGATAATTATTGCTCCAAAATCTTTGTTATTTTTTATTCTTATTATATTTACATTATAATAACTACTATCTAATGTTATTTCAAAATTTTTAATGCTTTTGTTTTCTTGCAAAGCTTGAAGACAAATTTTGTGTAAATCAGCATTAAAAGTAATCTCCAAAAGAGTTTTTCCGATGTAGTCTTGAACCTGAGGAAATATCAGTTCAAAAGCTCTATTGCATTGAACAACTTTTCCTTCTCTATTTATTGCAGCAATACCAGCATCTATACCATTAAAAATAGATTCTACTTCTATCTTTTTATTAGAAATATGTTCTAAATGTTCTTGTATGTCTTCAACCATTTTATTTATAGCCTCAGCCAATACTTCAAATTCTTTAATAGACACATCATAAATTTTCTGTTCAAAATTGCCTTTTCCTATTTCTTGAATAGCTGGTATAAAACTACTATATATCTGTTTAAATTTTTTATTCAAAATAATAAATATTAACAAACTTACTATTAAAATACTAAACAAAACTATCAACAAAAATTCTCTACCTAAAACAGCTACAAGGGATAAAATAGGAGGATAAGCTTTACCTATACGCAAATAACCTGAAACAAGATTAGGCAAAACTATTTTTCTAGCCAGATAAATAATTTTTTTTTGTAAGTTAGGGTTAAAACGGATACTAAAACCTTCTTCCCCAGATTTAGCCTGCATAATCTCTGGATAGGAAATCTGATTTCCTAAAGAAGAAAGTTTCTCTCTAGGTATTCTTGAGTCTGCTAAAACTGTTCCTGTCTCGGAAATACAACTAATATAGACTCCTGTCTTTTGAGCTATTACCTTTAAAAGCTTATCTAAATCAGAAAGAGAAGAAAAATTCTTCTGAGAGATTATCAACTTGGTATAATCTAGTTCTTTTTTCAGGTCGTAAAATATTTCTTTTTTTAAGGAATGATCTAAAAAATTAAATAGATATAAAGAGGGTAATATTATTGTTACTATAAAAGAGATAAAAACTATAATTATGAGTTGAGACTTTAAAGAGTTCATTTTTTTATTCTACTTTTATTTTATAACCCATTCCGCGCATTGTTTCTATAGCCTCAGCATAAGGCCCCATTTTTTTTCTAAGTCGCCTTATATGGGCATCTACTGTCCTAGCATAACCTTCAAAATCATACCCCCAAACCCTGCTCAGCAATTGCTCTCTAGACAAAACCTTTCCCTTGGCATCTATTAACTCACTCAACAATTTAAATTCTGTAGAAGTCAATTTTACTTCTGCCCCATCTACACTAAAAAACATCTTTTCTTTATCTAAAGTCAGACCTTTATATTTCCAAATAGGACTTGGTAGTGGTTCTTGTTTGCGTCTAAGAATAACTTTTACCCGCAAAATAAGCTCTCTGATACTAAAAGGCTTCACCACATAGTCATCTGCTCCAAGCTCAAACCCCACAATACGATCTACTTCTTCTCCTCTAGCTGTTAACATTAAAATAGGAATGTGGAACGTATCAGGATTTTTTTTAACTGCCTTACACACTTCCAGACCATCTAACCCAGGAAGCATCAGGTCCAAAAGAATCAAATCTGGCTTAAACTCTTCCACCCTTTTTAAGGCTTCTAAGCCATCTGTACATAAATCTGTCTGAAAACCTGCTTGTTGCAAATTAATATCTAGCAAATTTAAAATATCTAGCTCGTCTTCTACTATCAATATTTTATCCATGCTATTTATCCTTAATAACTTATTCTTAACGTTTTTTTTGCATTCTAGCTCTTAAATAAATAGCAATAAAATTCATACTAAAAATTAAAGCTATTAAAACCAAAGCTGTGCCATACTGCAGAGGCCTAGTTTTATCAATTTCTGTTCCAGCAGTAGCCAACACGTAAATGTGATAAGGCAAAGCCATAACAGGATCAAAAATAGAACTTATCATTTTGGGAGTAAAAAATACAGCTGCAGAATACATTATGGCTGCAGTTTCTCCTGCTGCCCTACTCAAACTTAAAATTGCTCCTGTCAAAATACCAGGCAAAGCAGCAGGCAAAACTACTTTATAGATAGTTTGCCACTTCGTTGCTCCAAGCCCCAGGGAGGCTTCTCTATACGTATTAGGAACTGAACGCAAAGCCTCTTCTGTAGAGCTAATAACTACAGGCAAAGTTAAAAATCCTAAAGTAAACATACCTGTTAACAAACTAACCTTAAAATGAAGAGATATAGCAAAAAAGGCCAAACCAAACAAGCCAAACACAATAGAAGGCACTCCAGCTAAATTATTAATTCCTATTCTAATGATACGCACAGCAAGTCCTGGCTTTGCGTATTCATTCAAGTATATAGCAGAAGCCACACCCAAAGGTAAAGCAACAAGCATAGAGCCAAAACTCAACAAAAAGGTCCCCACAATACAGGGCATAATACCGCCTTCTGTCATCATGTTTCTAGGGGGTTGAGTTAAAAACTCCCAAGATATAGCACTAATACCATTTTTTACCAAAAAATATATAAGAATGGCCAAAGCTAAGGCATTTACTAAAGCTGCCATTCTAAACAGGCCAAAAGCTAGACTTTGAATTACCTTTCTTTTATCCATTGTTGCATCCTAACATATATCTTGCTAATTTTTATGTTTTTTTAACTCAGTAAAAAAATCCAACTAACTTCTGTCAAACTTGGATTTATATTACAAAGTAGCAGCCCCTACTTGTCTATATTTATGAGAAATATGATCCGCAATCATATTAAAAGCCAAAGTAAACAAGAATAAAACAATACCTATAGCAAAAAGCGCGTAGTAATGATTGCTATGAAAGGGTGCTTCTGCCATTTCTGCAGCGATACTGGCAGGCATAGGCCTGACTGGGTCAAAAATACTTTCAGGAATCATGGCCGCTCCACCTGCAACCATCAATACAACCATGGTTTCACCGATAGCTCTAGACATACCCAAAATAATAGAAGTGGAGATGCCGGACAAAGAAGCGGGAATAATAACTTTTACAATAGTTTGAAAATGAGTAGCACCTAGAGCCAAAGAGCCTTCTTTTAGCTCTCTAGGCACGCTAAAGATAGCATCCTCAGAAATACTGCAAATAGTTGGCACAGACATAAATGCCAACATTAAAGACGCATTAAATAAATTTAAACCAGAATCAAGATCAAGATAGTTTTGTAAAAAAGGAGCAACTACAACCATGCCAAAAAAACCTATTACAACGGACGGCATACCAGCTAACAACTCTACAATAGGCTTAACAATATTTCTAAGGGCAGGACTGGCAATTTCTGCCAGATAGATTGCTGTCATAACCCCCAAAGGAACCGCTATCAGCGTGGACAAAGCTGTAACATAAATAGAACCCACCAGCAAAGGAAAAATACCAAAAGCAGGAGGATCAGAAGTAGGATACCAATAACGACCAAACAAAAAGTCTTTTACAGACACTACCTCAAAAATAGGCAACCCCTCTCTAAAGAGGTAAAACATAATTAAAAACAAAATTAAAATAGACACCAGAGCTATAACAAAAAATATCGACTTCACCAAAAAATCTTTTTGTTTTCTGCTCAACATAACTTTATCTCTATTTTTTATTTTATAGTATAGTTTAAGTGGTTAATTATAAAAAAAAGCAAGGACCAGGCACAAACCCAGTCCTCGCTTTCACTAGCCATTAATACAAAGGAATGTAACCAACTTTTTTAACCAATTTTTGACCTTTGTGAGGATTCAAAACGTACTGTATAAACTTAGCCACATCACCCTTTGGCCAGCCATTAGTAAACATATACAAAGCTCTAGAAATAGGATAGGTACCATCCAAAGCAGTAGCAGGAGTTCCCAAAATGCCATTTACCTTTAACTGTTTAAGATGCTTGTTCAAGTAACCCAATCCAATATAACCAATAGCATATTTGTTGTGAGCTACAGCCTGAGCAACAGCACCATTAGAAGCCTGCAATTGAGCACCAGGATATACTCTAGCTTCTTTTAATACTTTCTTTTCCCATACTTCATAAGTACCAGAAGAAGTATCTCTAGAAATTACTACGATTTTACGATTAGGACCACCCAACTCTTTCCAGTTTCTGATTTTACCAGTATAAATAGCCCTTAGCTGAGCAATAGTTAGATTAGAAACCGGATTAGAAGGATGAACTACAGGAATAATGCAGTCATAAGCCACTGCAAAAGGCACAGGGTAACGACCATTGTTCACAGCTCTTTTTACTTCTTT
The DNA here is from genome assembly GCA_030950395.1 of Desulfonauticus sp. Classification (GTDB taxonomy): domain Bacteria; phylum Desulfobacterota; class Desulfovibrionia; order Desulfovibrionales; family Desulfonatronovibrionaceae; genus Desulfonauticus. Next base: position 54,775 of record JAUZRP010000043.1, read on the forward strand.
GAGTTTGATGAAACGAGAAGCATCTGCAATGTCTGTAGTTCCATCAATAAGAGCTTTAATACCGTTACCAGAGCCACCACCAGAAATAGAAATGCTGATAGAAGGATATTCCTTCATAAACTGCTCAGCTACTTTCTGAGCAATAGGTAAAACAGTTGTGGATCCTTTAATAGTAATGGATCCAGCCCAAGCAGTTGCTCCTAACAAGAAGCAAGCTAACACAGCCAAGATAGTTGTTAATCTTTTCATACCCCAAAACCTCCTTAAAATGTTTTAAAGTCGAAAAGGAACATAAATACATTTTATGACGGTTTTGTGACAAAATTTTATTATTTAAACAACAAAAAACTCTTCTCTCCCTTTACTTCCAAACCAAATCCCTCTATAACTATAAAAAAATTTGAGTTTTTATCTTTCCTTACTCTTATGTGTACAACAAAATACTTTTCTCCTTAGATAATTTAAGACCTTGCCAATTATTAAGATAGGGTAATATTTCCAAATCAAAAACAAGTTATTTAAAGATTAGGAGGAACAACATGGATATCTTAAAAATTAACACCAAATCCAGAGAAGAACTTGTAAATGTGACAACTATGTTACAAGAAAAAATAAAAGCTAATGGCTGGGAGAACGGATTGTTGTTCGTCTATAGTCCTCATACCACAGCAGGGATGACTATAAACGAAGGGGCAGATCCTGACGTGGCCAGAGATATTCTCAACACTTTAAAAAGAGTTATTCCCCCATCCCTGGACTATACCCATGTAGAAGGCAATTCAGACGCGCACATTAAGACCAGTCTAGTGGGATCTAGTGTTCAAGTTATAGTGGAAAATAGTCAGTTAAGGTTAGGAACCTGGCAAAAGATATTTTTGGCTGAATTTGATGGTCCACGCACCCGAACGATATGGTTAAATTTTTATACTTCTCCTGAAAACTAAACAGGTTTAAAGATTGGTAATTTGTAATTGCTGAGAGGGTGCTGGGTGAGCTGGGATCTATGACCCGTGAATTGTGAACTGTAAACCGTTCACAATTCACCCAGAGCCCCATGTCTTTGTCTATAGTCTATTATAATAACTAACCTAATCACGACTCAGTGAGGAGATAGGTTTACTGTATCTGTTCTAACCATTCCCTAAATTTTTGTTGGGCACGTTTAGAATAGGCTTGTTTTCTCTCTCGTTTTTTTAATTTCTTAACTAATGGTGGAAATAACCCAAAATGGATATTGGAAGGTTGAAAATTTTTTTGCTCTATTTGAAGGTAATGCAAAAGAGCGCCTAAGCTAGTTTCTGGCGGTGGAGGGAGGAATTTTTTTCTCTGAAGTTTATAGCTAACTATTATGCCTGCCATAAGCCCACAAGCTGCTGACTCTACATAACCTTCTACTCCTGTTATTTGTCCTGCTAGATGAATCTGGGGTTTAACCTTGAGAGAGAGGTCAGAATTTAATACCCTGGGAGCGTTGATAAAAGTGTTTCTATGGATACTGCCAAGGCGAAGGAATTCTGCCTGCTCTAATCCAGGCAACATCCTAAAAATACGTTTTTGTTCCGGATAGGTAAGTTTGGTCTGAAAGCCTACCAGGTTAAAAGCTGTTTTTGCTTTATTTTCTGGTCTCAATTGAACAACTGCAAAAGGCTGTTTTTGGGTTTTAGGATCAACTAAACCCACGGGCTTTAGAGGACCAAAGGCAAGAGTCATTTCTCCCCTTTTGGCCATTTCTTCAATAGGTAGGCACCCCTCAAAATGCAATTCCTTTTCAAACTCTTTGGGAATAACTTTTTGGGCATTTTTTAATTCGTTTACAAAATTTAAATAATCTTCTCTGGTTAAAGGAATGTTTAAATAATCTTTTTTGCCCTCAGCATACCGAGAAGCCCAAAACATTTTGGACAAATCCAAAGAATCTGCACTCACTATAGGGGCAATAGCATCGTAAAAATAGAGTTCACCCTGACTAAGATCCTTTAGTTCCTTAGCCAGACTACTACTAACTAAAGGGCCTGGTGCCAAAATAATAGCAGAAAATTGCTCTAAAAGTTCATCTTGTAATGAGGTCAACTCATAACATTTTCTACTAATTAGAGGGTGTGTTTCTATTTTAGAAGTAATATAGCGAGCAAATAGCTTTCTATCTACGGCCAAAGCCTTGCCAGCAGGCACTCTGGTTTTGTCTGCAGCTTCCAAAACAAGACTACCTAAAAAGCGCATTTCCCATTTCAAAAGGCCAACTCCTGTCAACAAATCCTCAGAACGCAAAGAATTGGAACAAACCAATTCAGCTAGGTCAGGTTCTCTGTGAGCAGGAGAAAATTTTTCTGGTTTCATGTCTATTAACACAACAGAAAAACCGCTTTGAGCAAGTCTCCAGGCAGCTTCAGACCCGGCCAACCCCCCTCCCACTACCAAAACTTTAGTTACATCTTGTCTATTTGGCTTATCCACAGGACAACACCTTTTTTATCTATTTTGCCCAACATGCTCTTTGGACAGTAAATTCTGGTCGAGTACCCTTTACTCCGAATAACAAATTACTGATTACCAATTACAAATTACCACACCATCACCGGCAGACACTCAGGTCTGCCCCTATAACCATTTTGTTCACGGTTTACAGCTCAACCATGGCCTAACGTCTTTCTCTGTTAATTAATACAAATAAATAAAACTATTTGACAATACAAGCAATTATTTTTCATTATTTAGAAATGCTTAGCGTGCAAAACCTGAGAGTAAAATTTACTTCCCCAAAAGTAGAAGTATTACGTGGTGTTAACCTCCAGATACACGCTCAAAATCGCGTTGCCCTAGTAGGCGAATCTGGTTGTGGCAAAAGCTTACTGGCCCTATCTATTTTAGGATTGCTACCTGCTGGTGCTCAAATTACAGGTGGAAGTATCTATTTTTATCAAACAGATTTAGCCCAATTATCCGAGCAAGAATACATTGGCCTACGCGGGAAACAAATTGGCCTCATCTTTCAAGACCCAATGACAGCCCTAAATCCTGTGTTTACAGCAGGAGAGCAAGTAGCTGAAGTCTTGCGTTATCATCTTAAATTAAGTTCATCCAAGGCAAAAAGGGAAGTGCTTAACTTATTTCAAAAAATTGGTTTTAGAGAGCCAAAGCGAATTTACCACTCTTACCCTCACGAATTAAGTGGGGGGATGAGACAAAGAGTGCTTATTGCTCTTGCTGTGTGTTGTAAACCTAAACTTTTAATTGCAGATGAACCCACTACTGCTTTGGACGTCACCACTCAAGCCCAGGTTATTAAGCTGCTTACCTCTATTCAGCAAGAGCAAAAAAGTGCTCTTTTATTTATTTCTCACGATCTGAGTTTAGTCTCTGGTTTTTGCACATACATTTACGTAATGTATTTAGGAGAAATTGTGGAACAAGGTGTGCTGGGCACGGTGCTAAATAATCCTCTCCATCCTTACACTCAAGGGCTAATAGCGTCTATCCCTCTAATAGATCAGGATAAAAACTTACGCCCCATTCCTGGATTTATTCCTCCTCTAGACGAACTACCTCTGGGTTGTGTATTTCATCCTCGCTGTGCCCAAAAAATACCCATATGTGAAAAACAAGTTCCACCTTATATAAAAAAATCTTCCAGCCAAAGTGTCCGATGCTGGCTTTACAATTAAAAACAACATGTTAAAGCTAATTAAAATTAACAAAAGTTTTGAGCAAAAAAAAGGCCTAAATAAACAAAAGATAAAGGTCTTAACTGACGTTTCTTTTGAGATAAAGCAAGGAGATGTGCTTGGTTTGGTGGGAGAATCTGGTAGTGGTAAAAGCACTCTAGGGAAAATAATCGTTGGGTTAGAGTCTCAAGATCAGGGCACTATTGTCTTTAGAGGTCAGGCGCTTAGCTCTCCCCGTAAAGCGCGACCTTTAGAGATGCAAATGGTTTTTCAGGATCCACTGGCTTCGTTAAATCCAAGACATAAAATTCAAACCATCTTAGAAGAACCTCTAAAATTAAACACGAATTATAGCGAGTCTAAAAGAAAACAAATTGTAAAAAAATGGCTGGATATAGTAAAACTTCCCCAAGAAAGCCTAAATAGATATCCCCATCAATTTAGTGGCGGACAACGCCAACGTATTGTACTTGCCAGAGCCTTTATTTTAGAACCTAAATTAGTGGTATTAGACGAACCTGTGTCTTCCTTAGATGTATCTATTCAAGCTCAATTATTAAAATTCCTCCAACACATTCAGCAGATTAAAAAGATGACTTATATTTTTATTTCTCACGATTTAGCAGTAGTAAAGTATCTGGCCAATAAAATTGCTATTATTTACAAAGGACACATTGTAGAGCAAGGTCTGAGTTCTGAAATCTTCATTCACCCCAAACATCCGTATTCTCAAATGTTATTAGAAGCTGTTCCAAGGCTAGGACGTCCAATCAAGACCTTTGGCTTTTCTCTGGATTCAAGTACACCCAAAGACTACCTGTGTCCTTTTGAAACGCATTGTAGGTACAGGGCCTACATATGTTCTCAAAAGCCACCACCCTGGCAAAAAATATCCCCAACTCACGGGTATGCCTGTCATAGGGGAGGTTAGTTGATAGTGTATAGTTAAGTGAATAGGATAATAAATTGAAAATAAAAAAGGTTTTGGAGGAAAAAATGACCGTTACAACTAGATTTGCCCCTAGCCCTACGGGTTATTTACACATTGGTGGAGCAAGAACTGCTTTGTTTAGTTGGTTATGGGCACGCAAAAACAAAGGTAAATTTGTTCTGCGTATAGAAGATACAGACGAACAGCGCTCTACGCCAGAAATGACGCAAGCAATTTTAGACGCTATGGACTGGTTAGGTTTGGATTATGATCTTGGGCCTTACTTTCAAAGTCAGCGCAAAGAAATTTATCAAGAATATATTGAAAAATTGCTGGCTAGCGGTGCAGCCTATTATTGTGAGTGCACGCCTGAAGAAGTGGAAAAAATGCGAGAAGAGGCAAGGCAAAAAGGATTAAAACCCAAATACAACGGTAGGTGTAGAAATAAAAATCTTGGCCCCGGTCCAGGACGAGTGGTACGCCTAAAAGTACCTCTGACAGGGGAAACTTCTTTTGAGGATTTAGTAAAAGGAACTATTAGCGTACGAAATGCAGAGCTAGACGACTTTATTTTACGCCGATCAGATGGCACTCCTACCTATAATCTGGCGGTGGTAGTAGATGACCTCACTATGGGTATCACCCACATTATCAGGGGGGACGATCACGTCAACAACACCCCCAAACAAGTTTTAATTTATCAAGCCTTAAATGTTCCTTTACCTAAATTTGCCCACGTGCCTATGATCCTTGGGCCAGACAAGAAGAAATTATCCAAAAGGCACGGAGCTCTTTCTGTAATGATTTATAAAGAAATGGGTTTTTTGCCCGAAGCTCTGGTAAATTATCTGGTCAGATTAGGTTGGTCTTATGGAGATCAGGAGATATTCAGCAAAGAAGAATTAATTGAAAAGTTTTCCTTAGAAAATCTAAATGCGTCAGCCAGTGTGTTTGATCTGGATAAATTGCTTTGGGTCAACAGTCATTATATAAAAAACAGCTCTGTAGAACAATTAGTGCCTCTGGTGAGTGAATTTGTCCAAGAGCTGGGATATACCCCTGAAGCTGATTATCTGGCCAAAATTATTCCTTTGTATCAGCCCAGAGCCAAAACCCTAAAAGAAATGGCCGAGCAGATGCACTTTTTCTTCAAAACTACAGAAGAGTTGGATTATGACTTAAAGGCAGTAAAAAAATTCTTTACCCCAGAGGTTAAAGAACACCTACAGACAATTTTAGGCCGTATGCAAGAAACTAAAGACTTCAGCCAAAAAGAATTGGAAAATCTTTTTGCAAAATACCTAGATGAAACAGGCATAAAATTTAAACTCATTGCCCAACCCTTAAGAATTGCCATCACAGGTCAGACTTTTAGTCCAGGCTTATTTGAAACAATGGAAGTCTTGGGTAAAGAAAAAGTTATCAGTAGAATACAAAGGGCCTTATCCCTGGAATAGAACGAAGGGTAGTATAGAGAGGACGTAGGGGCAATTCAAAAATTGCCCCTACAAATTAAAATTTTTCGCTCGGTCCAAGTAGTGGATGCAGTAAAATTTAAGTTAAGGCGAATTATGAACATCCCCGAAATTTACAATTTAGACACTTATGACTTTGAGTTGCCAGAAGATCTAATTGCTCAAAATCCAGTCCCCAACAGAGAGGGTTCAAGACTGCTTGTTTTAGACAGATACTCTGGGGAAATAACCACTACGACTTTTGCCAACATAAAAAACTACCTGCCAGCCAATAGCCTACTGGTAGCTAACAACACCAAAGTCTTGCCTGCTCGTGTCTTGGGTAAGAAAGAAACCGGGGGCAAGGTAGAATTTTTACTCCTTACTCCTTTTCCCCTGCTCAAACCCCAAAAACACGCTTCTGGTTGGTTTTGGGTACCAGTAGAAGGTTTAATCAAAGCCTCAAAAAGGCCCAAACCAGGCCAAAAAATAATATTCGGTCCTGACTTTTATTTAATTATTCAAGAAGAAAAAGAATTTGGACGGATAAAAGGGCTTCTTTTTTTTCAAAAAGAATTAAAAGAAAAATTTTTAAATTATGGGCACATGCCCCTTCCTCCTTATATCCAAAGACCAGATTCTCTTGAAGATAAAAAGCATTACCAAACAGTCTATGCGGCAGACGAAAAGCTGGGGGCAGTGGCCGCTCCAACAGCAGGCCTCCACTTTACCCCGAAGTTAATTCAAAATTTGACCAATGACGGGTTAGAATTCGAGTACATCACTTTATTTGTCGGTTACGGCACATTTTCTCCCGTGCGCTCCCAAGACATTCGTGAACATAAAATGCATCCCGAGTACGTGGAAGTCAGTGTAAAAGCTGCCCACAAAATCTCCCAGGCCCAAAAACAAGGCAGACCTATTGTAGCCATAGGCACTACCACAGTAAGAACTCTGGAAGGCGTCCATGCACACTTAGGCAAGATTGCCCCTTTTAGCGGTCCTATAAATTTATTTATCTATCCTGGCTATAAATTTCAGATAATTGACCACTTAATTACTAATTTTCATCTGCCCAGATCTTCTCTTTTTATGTTGGTTTCAGCCTTTGCAGGTCTTGACAAAGCCAAACAGGCCTATCAAACCGCAATACAACAAAAATTTCGTTTTTTTTCTTATGGAGATGCTATGCTGATCTTATAAATTTGGGATAAAAGGATCAATTTAAACTTTACTATTCGCTATCAACTGTATTATTATTAGCCAATTTAAGGAGGAGGAATTAAAAAAAATGGGAAGAGTGGAATTTTTGGAAAATTTATGCAAGGGATGTTTGTTGTGCACAGAAGTTTGTCCTAAAAAGATCATTGTCCAAGCAGATAGATTTAATAAGCAGGGGTATAAAGTGGTAGAAATAAAGCCAGAAAACATGGATAAATGTATGGGTTGTGGTTTTTGCAGCCTGATTTGTCCTGATTCTGCCCTTGTGGTCTATAAAACTGTTCAAGAACAAGCCTGTGCCTAATTAGATCGATGGCCCAAAAAATTGTTCATATAAGCTGACGAAATGCTCGAACTGATTGGGTACACTCAAAAAGCTAAAATTTACCAAATCGTGTTGTTTAATCAGTTATGGCTGTAAAAAAATTGCATTTTATCGACTTTTTCTGTGGCGTTATTGGGTGTGCCTAATAAATAGGCTTTGACTTTTTTCGCTTTCAGGTGTTAAATTTTGAACTTAGAACATTTAGGAGACAAGCTATGACAAAGCGTATGTTTGTAAAGGGGAACGAAGCTGTTTGTTGGGGGGCTTTAGCCGCTCAGTGCAAATGTTATTTTGGCTATCCCATTACTCCTCAAAATGATATCCCCGAATTTATGTCCAAAGAACTGCCCAAACGAGGAGGAGTATTCGTCCAGGCAGAAAGTGAAATAGCAGCTGCCAATATGCTCTTAGGAGCTGTAGCCAGTGGAGTTAGAGCCATGACTTCTTCTTCTAGTCCAGGGATTTCTTTAAAACAAGAAGCTATTTCTTATATGGCAGGAAGTGAATTGCCCGGAGTTATTGTGAACATGAACAGAGGAGGTCCAGGGCTAGGTGACATTGGTCCTTCTCAAGGAGATTACTTTCAAGCCACCAAAGGAGGAGGACATGGGGATTATAGACTTCTAGTCTTAGCCCCAGGCACTGTGCAAGAAGCCTATGATCTTACTATTGAGGCCTTTAACCTGGCTTTTAAGTATAGAAATCCAGTTATGATCTTAGGAGATGCCATTTTGGGACAGATGAAAGAGCCCATTACACCTAAAGATCCCGTAATAGACGATAGTGAGGTCCATAACTGGTGTTTAGATGGCGCTCAAAACAGACCTTCTCGCATTATCAAGTCTCTCTATTTAGAAGACGGAGCTCTGGCCGCGCATAATTTAAAATTAGCCAAAAAGTACGAACAAATGGCTCAAGAAGAAGTGCGTTTTGAAGAGTTTCTTACCAACGATGCGGAGTTAATCGTTGTGGCTTATGGATCTATTGGTAGGATCGTCAAAACCACCATCCGCAAATTAAGGCAAGCTGGGCATAAAGTTGGCTTGTTAAGGCCTATTAGCTTGTTTCCTTTTCCCAAGGAGATTCTTTTATCTCTAGCTAAAGCAGGCAAGAAATTTTTAACCATAGAGCACAATCTGGGACAAATGGTGGAAGACGTGCAATTGGCTATTTGTAAGTTTGCTACTACAGATTTTTACGGTCATTTACCCGGCAACTTGCCCACTCCTAATGATTTTGAACAACCTATTTTAAACAGCTTGGAGAAATAACTATGAAAGAAAAAATCGTATTCCCTAAGCCAAAAGTTTTGGCAGACAGCCCCATGCACTACTGTCCTGGCTGCCAACATGGCACGGCCCATAAATTAGTTGCCCAGACTCTAGAAGAGCTAAACCTAGTAGAAAAAAGCATTTGTATAGGATCTATTGGATGCTCTGTTTTTATCTACAATTATCTATTAGTAGATACTGTGGAGGCCCCTCATGGACGGGCTCCAGCTGTGGCTACAGGAGTAAAAAGGGCTAAACCAGACAAAATAGTCTTTACCTATCAAGGAGATGGAGATCTGGCATCTATTGGTCTGGCAGAAATAGTGCATTGTGCCAATAGAGGTGAACTGGTCACTGTAATATTTGTGAACAATACAGTTTATGGAATGACAGGCGGACAAATGGCGCCCACCACCATGGTAGGTCAAAAGACCACTACTTGCCCTGGTGGACGCTGTAGAGAAAGAGAGGGAGAACCTCTAAAAATGGCCGAGATGATTGCCTCTCTTGGCGGCACAGCTTATGCGGCAAGAGTAGCAGTCAATAACATTAAAAACCTAAAAAAGGCCCAAAAAGCTATTGCCAATGCTTTTAAAGTCCAGGTTGATAAACTTGGTTTTGGCTTTGTAGAAATTTTAGCTACCTGTCCTACCAACTGGAAAATGACTCCCTTACAAGCTAATAAACGCATAGAGCAAGAAATGATCCCCTATTTTCCTCTGGGAGAATTTAAAAACTGTCTAGGAGAAAACCAATGAGCAAGTATGTGGACGTAATTATCGCAGGCTTTGGCGGTCAGGGCGTAATGTTAATAGGCAATTTATTGGCTTACGCGGCTATGGAGCAGGGCTTAAACGTGACTTATATCCCTGTTTATGGGCCTGAGATGCGCGGAGGGACAGCTAATTGTACGGTAGTAATTGGGGAAGAAGAAATAGGTTCTCCAATTATTTTTAACCCCTTAAGTTTAATAGCAATGAATAGACCTTCTTTGGATAAATTTCAGCCAAGAGTACAAGATAATGGAGTATTAATCTTAAATTCTTCTCTAGTAGAACCATCTTTGGCAGAAAAAAATAGACTCAAGGCTTATGCCATCCCGGTCAACGAACTAGCTGACAAACTGGGCAATTTGCGTTTAGCCAACATGGTGGCCCTGGGAGCTTATGTGCAGGCCACAGGGATCGTCCCCTTACAGGCAGTAAAAAATGCTCTGCCAAACGTTATCTCTAGCCATTATGCCCACTTGATCCCAGACAATGCCAAGGCCCTGCAAACTGGCTACGATTATGCCCAAAATCAAGGAACTGTGTAGGAAGGGAATAAAATGGACTTATACGGGGTTATTGGCTATCCCATTAAACATTCTCTGAGCCCAGTGTTACACAACTGGGCCTTTCAACGTGTGGGATATAAAGACAAAATTTATTTGGCCTGGGAGGTTCGGCCAGAAAACTTAATGGATTTTTTAAATCATCTTCACTTATTTCAGGTCAAAGGTTTAAGCGTAACCATCCCTCACAAACAAGATCTGCTTTTATTCGCCCAAAAAATAAGTCCTCTGGCCAAGGACATTGGAGCGGCCAATACTTTGGTCTGGAAGGAGTCAGAGTGGTTTGCCGACAATACTGATCTGTATGGTTTTATTACTCCCTTACAAAACTTAAACCTATCCTTTCAAAACGCTCTTATTCTCGGGGCAGGAGGAGCAAGTCTGGCTGTAATTTACGGCTTAAAATCTCTCAATCTAAAAAAAATTTACATTAGCAATAGAACTTTTGCCACGGCTCAAAAATTGGCCAAACGCTTTGATCTCATCCCTGTAGAATGGGAAAGACGTCACTCTCTCCGACCAGAGTTACTGATAAATACTACTCCGTTGGGCATGAAAGGAAATTTTGAACATAACTCTCCCTGGGAAAATTCTTTTCAGGGTATCAAGGTGGTTTACGACCTCATTTACAACCCCAAAGAGACCTTATTGTTACAGGCAGCCAAAGATTCAGGCTGCCTGACTATTTCTGGTTTGGACATGTTTGTCCACCAGGCCCAAAAACAATTTGAATTATTTACAGGCCAAATATTTCCCACTCAAGAGGCTCTAAGCGCACTATACCAACATCTAAAATAAAACACGGCAATGTGAAGGACAAATAAAATTTTACTCTTAGGTGTAAAAATTTAACCTTAACAATCAACATAGGGAAAAATGCTAAGCAGTCCTGTTTAGAATTACAACCTTACTGCTGCAGGACCTAAGTTAAAAAAACTTCTTGGAGTCATCTGAGCAATTAAGTCAGGGAGAATAAACCATTATTGGAGCTGACAATGAAAAGAAACATTTATTTACAAACCCTAAGCATAGAGCAAGCCTTAGAAAAAGTACAACAGGCCCTTAAAAAAACCAGAGTAAAACTCCCCTCAGAGATTATCCCGGTGGAGCAAGCTCTTGGGAGAAAGTTAGCAAAGCCTATTTTTGCTAGATGTTCTTCTCCTACTTTTCATGCTGCAGCTATGGATGGCATTGCAGTAAAGGCAGAAAATACTTTTGGAGCAAGAGAAGGAAGTCCAAAATTTTTGCAAAAAAATAAAGATTTTATAGAGATTAATACGGGCAATCCCTTACCTTCGGGATTTAATGCGGTTATCAAAATAGAAGACGTGCTCCAAGTGGACTCTAACACAGTAAGCATTGAAAGACCTGCTTTCCCCTGGCAACACGTGAGAAGAATAGGAGAAGATATAGTAGCCACAGAGCTTTTATTCCCTCAGGGACATGTGCTCAGTGCTTATGATCTAGGGGCCTTATTGAGCGCTGGCATTTTTGAAGTTAAAGTACAGGCCAGAGTGCGCGTAGGCATTATGCCCACAGGAGATGAAGTATTAGACTTTACTTTAAAACCCACCCCCCAACCAGGCCAAGTTATAGAGAGCAATTCCCAGATGTTTGCCGCCCTTTTAACCCAATGGGGATGTGAACCAGTACGCGTCCCGCCTGTGCCCGACAACCCTGAGTTACTCTTAAAACGAGCTAAAGATCTTTTAAAAAACGTACAAATCTTAATCATCTGCGCTGGCTCTTCTGCAGGGAGCAAGGATTTTACTCGCTTGATTATGGAGAAACTAGGCCAAATAATAGTCCATGGCATTAAAGCCATGCCAGGCAAACCTACTTTAGTGGGGCTAACTGATCAGGGACAAATACTTGTTGGCGCTCCAGGATATCCTGTAAGCGCCATTGTTTGTCTTGAATACCTGTTAAAACCTCTTATTTACTGCTTGAGAGGAGAAAGTGCACCAGAAGACGAGGCCATTGATGCCGTATTAAGCAAAAATTTGCCTTCCAAACTAGGTATAAGAGAATTTGTACGTGTGGGAGTGGGTAAAGTAGGCAAACGATACGTGGCCGTGCCTTTACCAAGAGGGGCTGGTTTGGTAACGAGTTTGAGTAGAGCCACAGGCCTGTTGACTATTGCAGAACAAGAAGAAGGAATTCCAGAAGGGACAAAGATACGAGTCAGATTGTTCAAACCCAAACCAGAGATCGACAAAGCCATTATCGCCATTGGCAGTCACGACAATCTGCTAGACCTTTTAAAAGATGAATTAATGAACGGCGATAATCCCTTGTTTTTGTTTTCCAGCCATGTAGGGAGTCTTGGTGGATTACAGGCCATCAAAAAGAACTATGCCCATCTAGCCGGCACCCATCTTTTTGATCCCCAAACAGAAGATTATAACTTTCCCTTTATCCAAAAAGTATTACCCAATGAAGACGTGGTTCTGATAAACCTAGCCATACGCAAACAAGGCCTTATTGTAGCCAGGGGCAATCCTAAAAACATTAAAAACTTAAAAGATCTGACCAGAAAAGACATTACCTTTATTAATCGCCAACAAGGAGCCGGCACAAGAATTTTATTAGATTATTATTTAAAAAAATTAAACATTCAGCCAGATCAGATCAAAGGTTATAAACAAGAAGAATTTACCCACATGGCCGTTGCAGTAAACGTTTTGACCGGCACTGCAGATTGTGGTCTGGGCATTCTGGCTGCTGCCAAAGCACTAAATTTAGATTTTATTCCTCTAGTAGATGAGCGCTACGATCTTTTGATAAGACGAGAAATGTTGGAAGATAAACGTATAAAACGAATTTTAGAGATCATAACAAGCTCTCCATTTAAAGCCAGAGCAAAAGATTTGGGGGGATATGACCTTAGTTTAAGTGGAAAGATAATGCAGCCAAAAACATAATTTCTCCCCATATAATAGATGCGCCCAAAAAATCACCATTGGCTCCATGATGTTTTTGGGCCAGGAAATAAAGATAAAACAAGATGCCAAAATAAAAGAACAAGGCTTTTAGATATAAAAAGGGATCAAATAAAAAACTAATAAAGGCCAGACTAAATACCTGATTAAAAATTATTTTGTTTACAGAAATGGATTGGAAAAAATTTTGACCCAGTCCTTTTTTAGCGTACTTTTTTAGGACAAAGGTCGTAAGAGGCAACTGCCCCCTACTAAACACTACCAACCCCAGCATAGTCTTAAAAAAAGGAGAATAGGCCAGCAAAGCCCATTGACTAAATAAGCCCATACAAACACCAATACAGCCAAAAACACCAATCCTACTGTCTTTTAACACCCTAAAAAAATCCTCTTGCTGGGCATTGCTTCCAATAGCATCTAATAAATCGGCAAAACCATCCCAATGAAAACACCTAGTGCAAATTAAGAGCAATCCCAAGGAGATTAGAGTTTTGATATTTGGAGGTAGAGGCAAAAGTAAAGGTAATCCGGCCAGGGTTCCTATAATTAGGGATACGGGAAACAAATAGAACCAGATATGCTCAAAAATGTGCTCAGATACTTTAGGAGCAGTGATGAGCAGAGAAAAAAAAGATAAAGTAAAGAGAAACTCCTGCCAAAAATTAGCTAGAATATTTTTTTTGTTCATCAAAATAAATAGTTACTTTTGAGCCAGAACTTAACTGAAGTAAGTTAGAGCAGCTTTTTTGCTTCAAACACAGTTCTAAAAAGCCATGACTACCATAAAGCAGGCCTACTGCTCCCTCTTCTAAATCAGAATAGGTCTCAATTACTTTTAAAGGGTAGTCCTGAACCACCCCCTTTTGAGCCAATTTTAAATTAAGCTGATTATTTTTGACATTTAAAATAACATTGCCAAACTTATCCACATAACACACTCTGGCCTCTATTGCCTGGGCACTTATTTTGGGGCAGGGAAAATTTAATAGCTTTAGCTCTGAAACATTTATCCTTTGCCAATAAATTTCTTCAGGGCAGGGATTTACACTTAATCTGGCTGCTAAAGGAGCAAAAATATCTCTGCCGTGAAACGTACTACTCACCCTGAAAAAAGGATTTTCTTTTAAAAAGAACAACTCGTTAATTTTACCTTCCCAGACAAAAAAACTTAATAGTCCATTGTCCGGAGCAAGAAACCAGTAATCCCCTACTCTGGCCAGAACAATATGTCTTCTAGTCCCCACCCCAGGGTCAATAACAGCCACAAAAATAGTACCTTTGGGCAAATAAACATAACAAGTGTATAAACAAAAAGCTCCTGCCAAAACGTCAAACGAGGGAATATGATGAGTAATGTCTATAATTTTTACTTCTGGATTAAGGGAAAATATCTTTCCCTTTACCTCAGCCACATAAGGGTCTTTATCCCCAAAGTCTGTAAGTAAGGCAATAAAATTAGACACCTTTCACCTAAAACTGTGTAAAATTTTCCTATTATTTTTTAGTTTTTATCCCTAACGCTGTTACAAATCCAAATTCTCGTTTCCCAAACTACTATTAATATAGTTTCCGTTTAGAAAATCCCTTTCCCAATACATTTAAAGTGTTTCCTTCTATAACAAAGGCTTGAGGATCTTGACTAAAAATAATCTCTTCTAATCTTTTCAATTGAATACTATCTACAACAGTTAAAATAAGTTTTTTATCTTCATGCCTAAAAGCTCCCTGTCCATATAAATAAGTAGCTCCTCTATGAAGACGATCACTTATCTCTTGAACAATTCGTTCTGGATTATTAGCAATGATAATCACCATCTTACGTTGACTAAAAAGACCTAAAAAATATTCTCCCACAAAAGAAGCAATGCCTATAGCCATAAGAGAATATAAAATAAGATCAAGGGATATTATTTTTAACCCAAAACAAAAAATAACGAGGGTTAAAAAAAAGTTTGTCTGTCCAATACGCAAATTAAATTTGTTATACAGGATAATAGCAATAATATCAGTTCCGCCAATAGATCCTAAACTACGGTACGAAAGTCCAAGTCCAGCTCCCAAAAGACAACCAAATGCTATCGTAGCCAGAAAAACGTCTTTGATAACTATATTCAAATTAATAAGATACAAAAATGCAGAAGTAATAACCATACCATACAGACTATATAAAAAAAATCTCCTGCTTACATAGATATAACCTAAAATAAAAATAGGTATATTTAGGGTAAAGAAAATATAGGATACTTTTAACTGAGGATATAAGTAATGTAAAATTAGGGCTAAACCAGAAACTCCCCCAGAGATAAGGTGATGATGGATGGCAATACCTTTTACGGAAATGGCAATAAGCAAAGCAGATATAGTCAATAAAATCAAATTCCACCAGACAGTATAAGTGAAAGAGGAAACTCTTTTGTTCATAATAGCAAATTGTACTTAAAAGCAATAATATTAATTTTTATAAAAAATGACTGAGTGTTCGCATGCTAAAATTTCTAAATATTAAAAATTAAAATTTTCTTTAGTCGTCTTTCTTCTAGTCACCACCAGACAATGCCCCAGACTACTCCAAAACACTATAAATCATCACAAGCTTACCAACTTGAAGTTGAGGCCGTTCAAAAAAAACAATTAAACGTGAAGAAACCAAAACGTAGGGGTAATTCATGAATTACCCCTACACAAAATATCGTGTCTAAAAAATATACTCAAGACATTGTACTGCAAGGTCTGTAAATAAGCCGATATTTTCTCAACACTCTCTCACTTAAAGTTTAGACAAAATATTTTTTAAAGTGTGAGTAAATTTTTGAACTGCATCCTCATCAAGAATAAGAGGTGGAAGCAGGCGAAGGACCTTATCTTGAGTCAGATTAGTAATAAAACCCTGCTCTAAAAGTTTGGTCCAAACTCGTTTGGGATCTTGTTTTAATTCCACTCCAAGCATAAGTCCTTGTCCTCTTACTTCAGCAATTAGCTCAGGAAAGTTCTCCTGAAGGCCAAGCAACTCTTTTTTTAAATAAGCACCTCTAGTTTGGGCCCGCTCCAGAAGACGGTCTTGCTCAAGGATTTCTAAGACCTTGGAAGCCACCTTGCAAGCCAAAGGATTGCCCCCAAAAGTACTGCCGTGACTACCAGGCGCCATGGCCTGAGCTAACTTCTCTTTAGCCATAACAGCTCCAATAGGCAATCCATTGCCAAGCCCCTTGGCCAGTGTAATAATATCAGGATCCAAACCATAGTGAGTGTGGGCAAAAAATTCTCCGGTCCTTCCCATACCTGTTTGAATTTCATCTACAATGAGCAACAAATCATGCTTTGCACAAAGGTGTTTTATGGTTTGGACGAAGTCAGAATTCACAGGAACAATCCCACCTTCTCCCTGAATTACTTCTAACATTATGGCTGCTGTTTCCTGACCAATACTCTGCCTAAGAACATCTGAATTATTAAAAGGCAAAATCTTAAAACCAGGCACTAAGGGTTCAAAACCTTGTTTTATCTTGTCCTGGCCAGTAGCAGTTAGGGTAGCTAAGGTTCTGCCGTGAAAAGAATTGGAAAAGGTAATAATTTCAAAACGATTTTCTTTCTTTGCTTCTCGAAAATAGCGACGCACCAACTTAATGGCCCCTTCGTTGGCTTCTGCCCCTGAATTACAAAAAAACACTTTGTTCTGCGGAGCAAACCGTAAAAGTTTTTGAGCCAATTCTAGTTGCTCTTCTTGAAAAAAAAGATTGCTTACATGAAGCAACTTTTGGGCCTGCTCACAAATGGTTTTGGAAATCTGGGGATGATTGTGCCCCAAAATACAAACCGCTATACCACTTAAAAAATCATAATACTTTTTGCCAGTTGCATCGTACAAAAAATATCCTTGTCCTTTGCAAATAGCCAAAGGATAACGGTTGTAAGTAGGGAAAAGACATCGCTCTTCCTGTTTTTGAAAGTCTTTTAAATCTGTCATTTAAAATTCCCCTGTAATTTTGACCTGTTTAAGCTAAAAATTACCAGTATGGCCAAAACCGCCATCTCCTCTTTTGGTAGGAGAAAGGACATCTGAAGGAAGAAGGTTGGCCTTAAAAAAAGGCATAAAAACCAACTGAGCAATACGTTCACCAGGACTAATGGTATAGATTTTGGAGCTAAGATTAAATAAAGAGACCAAAATCTCCCCTCTATAATCAGGATCTACGACCCCTACTCCCTGAGTCACCACAATGCCCTGTTTGGTGCCAAGGCCACTTCTAGAAAAAATAAAACCGGCCACACAAGGATTGGTTATTTCTAGGGCAATACCTGTAGGAATTTTTTGCTTTTCTTGAGGTTGAATGGATATGGGCTGGTCAATACAAGCTCTTAGATCCAAACCTGCAGAGTGCTTAGTGGCATAGTTAAAATTTTCTGACTTACACAAAGGGGATAAAAACTTTACCTTCACTAAAAGTTCCTGACCATAACTTATAGACAAATGCTTCCTCCTGACTTAAGTTAAGTAAATACGGTTTTAGGTTATTCCAGCCCAGAAGGCAAGATTTTACTAAAGACTGCCCGAAAACAGAGTATAACCCCAGAATTGAAGAAAACTTCTTCTTATGGCCAAAAAAAGAGCAGATCAACTTTTAGTGGAAAATGGATTTTTTGCTTCCAGAGAAAAGGCCAAACGCCACATCATGGCAGGACTTGTCTTTTATTTGCAAGGCAATAGCTGGCACAGAGTATCCAAGCCCGGGGCCTTGTATCCGCCAGATACCAGATTTCAAGTTAAAGAAGTAGATCGTTTTGTGAGCAGAGGAGGCTACAAACTATTAACAGCCATTGAACATTTTCATCTGGACATAAAAAATAAAATCTGTCTGGACGTTGGGGCTTCTACGGGTGGCTTTACAGACTGTTTGCTCCAACACGGAGCAAACAAAGTATATGCCCTTGATGTTGGTTTTGGGCAGCTAGACTGGAAACTCAGAAATGATTCCCGAGTAATAAATCTAGAAAATATAAATATTCGTCAGGCTACTCCAGATACCATTCCCGAACCAGTGGACTTGATTACGATAGATTGTTCTTTTATTTCTTTAAAGTTAGTGTTGCCCGCGTGTTTGCAATTTTTAAAACCCAGGGGAGAAATAATTGCTCTGGTAAAACCTCAATTTGAAGTGGGTAAAGGACAGACTTCAAAAGGTATTGTCAAATCCGAAGAAAAAAGAAAACAAGTTTTAACCAATTTAAAACACTTTGTCTCTACAGAACTCTGTTTACAGTGGCAAGGGTGTGTGGCCTCCAAGATAAAAGGCACAAAAGGTAATCAAGAGTATCTGGTCTATTTAACCAGATAGGAGGAAATAAGGGTGTCCAAAGTTTGGGATATGTTGACTAAAGAACGGCAACAAAAAATTCGCCAAGTCTTAAGATGCCGCCAAAAGACTTTGACTCTGGTCTTAAATAACATTCACGATCCTCACAATGTGTCTGCTATCTTACGTAGTTGTGATGCCTTTGGCGTGCCAGAAGTGCATCTATTATATACCCAAGAACAATTCCCTGTCTTGGGAAAAAAAAGCTCGGCTTCAGCCAAAAAATGGGTAGAGTGTAAGCGGCACAGAAGTGCTCAAGAATTAGTCACCTCTTTAAAGGCAAGAGGATTTTATCTAGCCAGAACAGGCTTTTCTAGCACGGCCCAAAACATTATAAACTGGGATTTTACCAGACCCACGGCAGTTATTTTAGGGAATGAACACAGAGGAATAGAAGAAGAGCTTTGTGCTTTGGTTGAGGATGAAATTTACATTCCCATGTACGGCATGGTGCAAAGTTTCAACGTATCTGTAGCCGCAGCTATTATCTTGTACGAAGCTTGGAGACAACGCCAGGCCCAAGGTATGTATTCTGAACCAAGTTATAGTAACGAAGAATTAAAAAAAATGGAGTTAGAATGGGCAAGCAAGTAAAAAATATCTACTTGATAGGTCCAAGAGCATCTGGCAAAACTACTATTGGCAAATTGCTGGCACGTAAAATAAATTTTAATTTTTTAGATACAGATGAACTAATAGTTCAAAAATTCGGTAAAACCATTCAAGAGTTGGTCCAAAACAGAGGCTGGACTTATTTTAGAGAGCAAGAACAAAAAATACTCCTTGAACTAGGCTCTAAAAATTCTTGCGTTATTGCCACTGGTGGTGGCATAGTCGTAACTCCAGCAGCAAAAATTTTTTTACGATCTCAGGATTATACTTTTTATTTAAAAATAAGTCCCACTACGGCCCTAAAAAGACTATCTGCTAATCAAAACCAAAAAATGCGACCAGCGCTAACAGACTTAGATTGGGAAAAAGAGGTAAAAATAATTATGCAAGAAAGGGAAAGTCTATACCAGGAATGTGCCAAATACGTTTTGGATGCAGAACAACCCAAAGAAAACATTGTGCAAAAAATTATAGAGGAAATAAGCAATGAGCGGAGATAGTTTTGGCAAAATCTTTGTTTTAACGACCTTTGGAGAGTCTCACGGACCAGGCCTTGGCGGAGTTGTGCAGGGCTGTCCCAGTGGAGTGCCTTTGACTGAAGAGTTTATTCAAACCTATTTAGACAAAAGAAAACCAGGCCAGGGGACCAGCTCTACCAAAAGAAAAGAACCAGATCGGGTGAAATTGTTGTCAGGAGTCTTTGAAGGACGGACCACAGGCACGGCCATTGGTTTTTTTATAGCCAATCAAGATGCCCGTTCCAAAGATTACTCTCACCTAAAAGAAATTTACAGGCCGGGACATGCGGATTTTAGCTATGAAAAAAAATATGGTTTCAGAGACTATCGTGGTGGGGGCAGATCTTCTGGCAGGGAAACAGTTTCCAGGGTAGTAGGGGGGAGCATTGCCAGAGCTTTTTTAAACACGTTAAACATCCAGGTAAAAGCCTATACACTGGAGCTAGGCGGAATACGGGCCCAAAAATTAAACCTAACCAATCTAGAAAACAGACCATTTTTTGCTGCTGATCCAGAGGTTATTCCGCTCTGGGAAGAAAAGATAAAACAAGTAAAAGTCCAAGGAGATACCCTGGGAGGCATTGTAGAAATCAGAGCTTATAACGTGCCTGCAGGACTGGGAGAGCCTGTATTTGACAAATTAGATGCCCGACTGGCTTACGCCCTAATGGGAGTTGGAGCAGTAAAAGGAGTGGAAATAGGCAGTGGATTTGAAGCTGCTCAAAAATTAGGCAGTGAAAATAACGATATTTTAACCCCAGATGGATTTATCACTAATAATGCAGGCGGTATATTAGGAGGAGTATCTTCTGGTCAAGACATAGTGGCACGAGTTGCAGTAAAGCCCATACCTTCTTTGGCCAAAAAGCAAAAAACCATAAATAGAGAAGCCAAAGAAGTAGAGTTCTCTACAGGAGGAAGGCACGACATCTGCGCTATCCCCCGAATCGTGCCAGTACTAGAGGCTATGGTGCTCTTGGTTTTGGCCGATTTTGTGCTTTTACAAAGAAGATTTAAAGCATGATCAATTAACCTGCCTGCATAGCAGGCTATATTTTAAAAGCCCACTAGAGTGAAACACTTCACAGCGTTAGCCAGCCAATACTAAATTGGCTATCAAAAAAGTTCCTTGCAACCAGTCCTCCCTATCAAAAATTATAGCAGCTACCTAAATACTAAAATAAGTAATTTCCAGCTTCAAAGGCCTAAAGACAATTAACATGTTTTATTTAAATAGAGAAACGATACATCCAACCTTTCCTACCATTCTCCAACAACTATCGCTATTTATACCCCCTCCTATCACAACCATATAATTTTATTGACATATCTAAAGCTTACCCCTAAAAATTTTTTTGCGGCTTTGGTTTTGTAGCTACCTTTGATGTGGTTATTACAAAACCTTTTAAAAAAAATTTTAGGTGGTTATAAATTAGCACAAAATCATAACATAACCACTTATATAAATTAGCACAAAATCATAACATAACCACTTAATAAGATATAACTGCAAAAACCAAAACTTATGTTCTGCTTAAATTGGCAAATTGTAACCAGCTTAATTAATTATATCTAACTCCTCAAAATAATTTTTGCAGTTAGATAATTCTTGCCTAAACAATAGGAGGTGGATTTTGAAAGTCTGGCAAAAAATAGTGGGACAGATTTTTGCTTTTTTGGGTATGTGTTTTCTGGGAACAGAAGCATATTTGCGTTTATTTGCCCAGAAAAGTTTGTGCACTACAAAAACGTGTGCAATTGTTGGTCATTACGTGCGTATTGGAGAAGTTACAATAGTAGCCTTAGGTTTTATATTTTTTGCTTTATTGTGGCTAAGTTTGTTTTTTTATTTTCGCTATTTCAAAGACTGGTTAAATAAATTTATAATTTTTAGTTTAAGTTTAGCTTTGGCTTTTGACGGAGCCTTGATAGGTTTTCAATTTTTCGTGCTGGGCAAAGAATGTCAACTTTGTTTTGCAGTAGCAGGTTTACTTTTATTGTCCGCTCTTGGTTATAGTGTAAGTAGAAAAAAAACATTCTCTGCGGCCTTATTTTTGGGCATTTGGCTAAGTGCTTTTTCTGCTTTTTACGTGTTAGACTTTCCCAAACCTCCACCTCCTCTTGCTGCCTTACACTTATTAAAATTAACTCCTGCCAAAACAGGTAAAACTCCTCAATTTTACTTATTCGTCAGTCTGCATTGTGGACACTGTAGCAGACTTATTGCCAATCTAGCAATAAACCCCAAAATTGCTCTAGTGCCCTGGAAAATCTTTATTGTGGATAGCAAAAAAGAGGATTTGAAACGTATATCTTACTTACTAACAGATAAACAAGCGAAAAAAAATCCCTTTCTAGAAATTTTGCGATTGGAAACTGGCAAAGTAGCTAAAAAAATAATTGAACAGCAAAAAATTCCCCCTGAATTAGAAAAAAACATCTCTAAAATTCAAAATTATTTTAAAGGTCACAGGTTTATCGGAGTGCCGCTATTAATCGTGGAAGAAGAAGGACAACGCTTAATTTTAACAGGAACAAACCACATTTTGGCTTATTTACGACAAATAAAATTAGTAGATAGAGAGGTTATTTTTAAACACAAGTAGATCCAATTCATAACTATTTTTGAGAAACGTGTATTTTAGTCTAAATTGTTATTTTTCAAAAATTTAGCTTGGGAGGATTTCTGGGAGTTTTTATACTTGGTGGAGGCGAGGGGAATTGAACAAAGAGCGATATATGCAAGCAACACAAGGGAAAACAAGGAAAAAGGGTAACACAGGTTACCCAGATGTTACCCATTTTTTTGCAAGTAGGTAAAAAGTTTTTGGCGATCCCAGTAACGGATACGGCCTATTCGCAAGTCATGTGGAGGTAATTTCCCTTCTCTTACCCACTTATCTATTGTTTCTTTTCTGACATGCAAAAATTTTGCCAGTTCTTCCCGCCTAAGCAGTCTGGTTGTGTTTTTTTCAGCAAGAAGGCATTTTATCGTTTGTATTTCCGTCTGTATTTCCGTCAAAACAGGATTAATTACTTTTTTTATTTCTTCTTCTATTTGCAATTGAAGGATTGCCATTTTTTTACCCCCTTCATGATGCAATAGGTAAAAATGCTTGTTTTTCTTTTATTTCTGTTATACATCCACAGCAGAATTCTTTTATTTTTTCTATTTTCTGTATTTTTTCAATTGTTTTATTTTTCATTTTATTTAATGCTGCATTTTTCTTTTTTGTATTTATATTTATGTTAGATATCTGATTTTGATATATATACTCTTCTATATTTTCTAACTCCGAGAAGTATATTTTATTTTCTATTACGTCAGCTTGAAATAGATTTATTATTATTCTTTTTAGTCTGTTCTGTATATATTTTTCTTTTATTTTCTTTATTTTTCCAGTGGAAATACGATACAAAAGATGAACAAAATCTGCTTTAATCATTCTTTTTGCTTTTTCTACATCCTTAATAAAATATTGCTCAGTAACAAAAGCATAAACCGCGTCCGTAATGAAGTCTAAAATTTCTTTTCCAGAACTGTTACAATAAAGAACCCAGCACAAAATTTGCGTTAAATCCCTAGTATTTGTTTTTGTTTTCATTTTAGGCCTCCTTTGTTGGCGGAGCATTAAAAGGATTTGATATTGCATACTTAAATTGTTCCAGCCTATTCTGAAATATGCAATACATTGTATTGTATGTTATTTTTATTGTATTTATCATTAATAATGATGTAACTTTCCTATACCAATTTGAAAATTGGCTTATCTTTTTCTGTATTTTTCGAAAAGCATTTTTCCAGTAATATCTAATCTGCTTGCTTCTTGTGTGTCTCAAATATATATCTGAAAAAAGTTGCTTTCTATTTCCTGCATTGATATGGAGCATGTGGTATATTGCTATTTTTTTTCTTTCCGTGTCTAGTGGATGCTCCGTGGCCCAGAAGGCAAAGTCGTCTTCTAGCGCCCCAAGATGGGAGATAAGGAATTTTTGGATCTGAAGAAAATGGCGATTCATTAGGAAAACAACTGCTTTTTCGTCGTTCCAGAGCCGCCTGCAACGGCCGATCGCCTGCAAAACAGGCGAAACGAGGAGATAGAAAAGCATCTCCTTTTGTTCTTGTTCGTCAGAACAAAGGGCGAGGTGCTCGGAAATTTCGCTTGGGCTTGGAATTAGCTGGCCTTCGATCACGAGGGCTTGGGCGTCTTTCAGAGAATTAGATCCTTCATGCTTGCCCCAGGTGATTACTTTCTCTCCTTCCAAGCCGTAGTGAACCTCAGCTTGTCTTAAACATTCTTTGTAGGTTATCACTCCGTCCACCCGATTACGTAAGATTTCTCTAGCATTTTGAACAGCCTGGCCTGGTTTTTGCATAGCGAGCTTGCCTGTGCTACTTTTTGGGATTACCCCAACGACAGTGCCTTTCCTGGGGGCGACGTAGCCTGTCCACGCTAACTCCCTGATATTTAAGGCTTTTTTGAGCAGAGAAGGTGGAGCCGTAGCGGAAAGGAGAAGGAGTTTTACATCATTATTTTTAATAGAATACGAGGGATCTATGTATATTATTTCTTTTTTTCCTTTTTGGATCGTTAATGTCGCTTTGTCAGCTGCAACCGATTTTAAACAATCTAGAACGTCCTTTATTCTGTATCTGTTTAGTTTTAGTTTGGATATTTTGTAGTTTTCTTCCATTTTAAACCTGGCTTTGTATGGGCGTAGTTGCTTTGGATCGTATTCGGAGAGCAGCCGAATATATACTGTCTTTGCCAGTTGCTGGATTTCCTGGGGGATTTTTATTGAGACTAATCTCTGTCCGATCAGGAAAGCGTCTATATTTTGCAAATATCTAATTAGTTTTGTCGCTGCAGGAGAAATGTCAAAATATTGAAGAAGAGAAACAAAAGTTTCTACATTTATTTTTTCCTTACGGACTAAGTGATGGGCTTCATCTATTATTACATATTCACTCCATTTCTGCATGAACGGCAGGTGCTGATGAACACCGATCACAACGCCATTTTTTTGCTTTGTTAGCGCTTCTACAATGGGGCAGGTTTGAACCTCTCTTTCTGGAGAAGTTGGATCCTTTTGATATGCAAGGCAGAAACGCTGGCAGAAGTGGGCATCTGCTAGACCTTTTTCTCTATATTTCTTTACTTTTTCCCAGTTCGGACATACGTCCTCTTTCCTGGGGAGAATCGTAACAGGAACACCGTTCTTTTGCAGAGCAGCCGCGACCTCTCGGGCCTGATCCCAATTCTGAGCAGCATAACTAATTGCACCATTTGCACCAGAAAATTTCTCCAGGAAGGCAAGGGCAAAGGTGGTCTTGCCCGCCCCGAGCGGCCAGGAAATCTGGACGTGCTGGTTTTTTGCCCATAGCTCCAACACTTCCTGCGCGTCTCTGGAGGGATCAATATTGCGTATTTGAGGAGATAAATAACTCCCTAATCCATTTGAATATCTTACTTTTTTCTCTTTTTTCTTTGGAACAGAGACAAAAGCAGAAAGGGGGATGCCGTCGCTTGCTGCACAGGATGTCCTGTGGCATTTCAAGAACCAGCGTCCGTTTTTGCCCCGCACGAGATACGCCTTGTCCCTTTGAGAACATACAGGGCAGGGGCCTACAAGGCCTACTACATTATTTTTTATCCGTGTCCTGCCCTGGTAGGATAAAAGAAATTCCTCTAACTCATTATTATCATTGTTATTTCCCCATTCAGTAGTTATCAACTGGGAGAGGACTTCATCTGTATTTTTGTTCAACATGTTGAAAATATTATCAAATTTTGCATTAAAAATCTGATGTTGGTAAGTATTTGTAATCTTTGCAATTATGTCTTGAACATGAAGATCGGCCTGATCCAGGGGCTTTATTTTTTCCAGGAGGTATTTTGCCTGTTTTTTCAATGATTTTGCAGGGTTAGTTGGAACACGGCAAAGGTTTCTGTATTGTTCTATTTTTTCAACCTCTTTTCCTGTGGCTATTCTTGCCCATTTTGTTTTTCCGTCCTGGGTTTGAAGTCCCAATATGCGTTCGGGCATGGAATTCCGTCGTAAAAAACCTTGATCCAGGAATAAATCCGCCCTTATCTTTCCTTTTTTGTATTTTTTCAAGTCGTCCTGGAGTTTAAATAACTGTTTATAATAATTAGATTTTTTCCTTATAAGCTCCCTTTTGTGCTTATAATCGCTTGTTGCCTGTATTAGTTTTTCTATTTTTTCTATTTCAGCTCTAACCTCTTGTATTTTTTGTTCTTTTTCTTTTACGATATGAGGCTTACTCCAGCAGGGGATCCAGGTGTCAGCTGCAACATCTAGAATTGCCTGTTTGAGTGCTTTTATTTGTTCATTTTCCAGGTAATAGTTTACCCAGATCCTACAACCCTTGCCGCCAGTCAAGACTAATTCCCAGTCTTTGCCTTCCTGGAGTCCCAGCCGTCCCATTATCGCCCTTGCAGCTTTTACCGCCAGGTGGGCGTCTTTCTTTGTTGCGTCCCAGTCAAGCGTTAGAACTTGAGAATGAAACAGGTAAAGGGCTTGGTAGGAGTTGGCCAGAATGTGCTCCAAAAGTTTTTCCGCCGTGTCGAAAGTACCCCAATTTTCTTTTTTTTGGTATATTTTTTGCTTTACGATAAACACTTTTTTACCCCCTTTTAGATAAACAACGCATTTTTTTTAGATAAACAACGCATTTTTTGGGGGATTTTTTATTATTTTATGTCACTTTAGGCTTGAAAATGAAGTATTTTTGTTTTATTGTTTTCTTCATAACTAGGTTATGTTTTTATTCCTTTTTGTTCTTATTTGAGGTGGATAATAATTGTTCTTTTTGAGGTTGTCAACCTCTTTTTGATACTTTTTGAAAAATTTTTTTAAAAAAGAGAGGTTTAAGAAAAAATGAAACATATAAAGGAAAAAAAACAAATTGGCGAGAGATTTAGACATGCAATACAAAGCGCAGGATTAAGCACTCAGGAATTAGCAAAATTCTTGGGTAAAAATGAAAGGACGATCACGCAGTGGTGGCGAGGGGAAAGGGAGTTAAAAGGGTCCATTCTTTCAGTGTTGGCTCAAAATTTTGGGATCAATCCAGCGTATGTTTTAATCGGAAAAGGAGAACCTCTTTTAGAGGATAAACCTCAAAAAATTACAAGTCATATATTATTTTCAAAAAAAAAAGAAAAGAGATACGACACAGAAGAGGAAGAATTCCTGCGAGAGAAATATTTTCATTTGGTCACCGTGCTTGAAAATATCTCAGGCGCGATAAAAGTTGTTTTAGAGAGTTACAAGGAAGGTTCTAAGCCGTTTGAAATTGCCAGAAAGATAGCTAAAGCTCCTGTTGAACTTTTACCTGCTGTTGTGTTTGCTGGGTTTCAAACACATTTTCAGAAATTAGTCGTTTCCTTCTGGCGTTTTTATTGGTCCCTTTATCTTTCAGTTATTCCTTTGCCCGAGGATGTAGCAAATATTTCGTTACTTGTGTCACGAAAACAGGATATTATTGATTCAATCAAAGAACTAGAAGAAAAATTCAAGGTTAAATATATTTCAGAAAAGGATATAGAAGAATTACGGCAAACATATAAACCACCAGTTAAGCCAGGAGAAAAGGTGGAATTTGAATTTTTACGGTTTTTACGGGTAGCTGCTTCGCAGCTAGAGGATCTACACCGATCCAGCCAGCTACCTCATTTTTGCCTGGTGCACCACAAAGCCTATTTTACCAGCTGCCCTATTTGTTGGGAGCTAGAGCAAAAAGAAGAAAAATAATTTTTTCTTTTCTCTTTTTTTTTAAGAGAGTCAGCCTGGCGTAACAGCCAGGCTTTTTTTTTGTCCGACCTAAAAATAGAAGAACGGAATACTTGCCAGAGTTAATCCTGCCCCGGCCAAAATGGAATAAGCTATTATCGCGGCCATTTTACACCTCCTTTCCTTTGTTGGTTTGTTACTCGTTCTAAACCTTAGCCTCTATTTCTAAACAAAAAAAAACTGTTTTTTTGTTATTCTATAAAAGAAAACAAAGGGGGTAATAGCCATGACAGAAAAAAACACAGAAAACACAATTGAGATTAAGTGTCCTGTGTGCGGGGATGAAATGTTTCTAAATAAAGGTGGAGCGTTCTGTGACCAATGCGAGATAAAAATCTGGAGGCGTGTTGCGAAAAAAGAGATGACGGACGAAGAACTACGGCAGTTAGTTGAGAAGGGGAAAGTCTTTTTAAAAGGGCTGATCTCCAAAGCAGGAAAGGAATTTGAAGCCTATCTGGTCCTTTCCGTGTCCGAAGACGGCGAAGTTGATACTCACTTTGAATTCTCCAAAAAAGACGGGAAGAAAAAGAGTGTGTTTGGAGATTAACAAACAGGCTCCAGAGGGAGCCTGTTGACATTATCTGGTTGCTTCAATATATTAATATTATTTCCTAAATTAACACGTTAAAGAGAGAAGATATTATGGTAAAATATAAGACTAATACCCAAAAAGTTTTAGAGGCATTAATTTACATAGCAGAGAAAAACCCAGGAATAAGTTTTCATAGTCTTTTAAAGATGTTATTCTATGCGGAGAAATATCATCTTCAAAGATATGGGAGACCAATATGTGGGGATGTATATATCAAGATGCCTTATGGACCAGTAGGTTCTTTTGCGTATGATATTCTTAAAAGAAGTGATTTTCTTCCTGAAGGTGTTTTAAAAGAGATAGATGGTTCTCTGGAAATTAGAAGAAGAGCAGGTATTCCTTCAGTATCTGCCAGGCGAAAGGCAGATCTTGATCGGTTTTCAGAAACAGACTTAGAATGCTTAAATGAAGCGATAAATAGATGTAAAGAAAGTGATTTTAAATCTCTAACTCAAACGGTTCATAAAGAAAAGGCCTGGCAGAAAGCTGATATGTATTGTGAGATGGACTATGAGCTTTTCATAGATGAAGCCCTTCCTGATCGTGAAGAATTAATATCTTATTTAAGAGAAACGGCACAAACATCTGTCCTATAATTTTTTATGTATTTATTAAAGCCTGGTGATATTATTTTGGTCCTTAGCAAATATTTAGATGGGATTGAACATAATAAATTTGCAATCTGTGTTGCTCCTGACTACTTTTTCTTTTTTTACATTAATTCCAAGCCATGGAATAAAGCTAGGGATGCCCAAGTTGAGGTTTTTGGAAAATTAGAAATATCCTGTTTAAAACATACCTCATATATTGATACATCCGTCATTCAAGAACTACCTGAAAATGCTATAAGAGAAGCAATTCAATCAAGAAAAGTATGGAAAGCTCCTTTAAGTGTTTGTAAACGTATTAAAGAAGTAGTTCAAGAAAGCAAATATTTATCCCCCCGACACAAAAAAATTATTTTGGATTCTCTCAGTAGAAGAATTAATAATTACTAAATACTTTCTTCAAATATTCGTCGTGATTTTCGGATAAATCCGTAACACCAGAATAAAAACGTCCTGCTGCCTTAATTGCTTTTTGGGTCTTTAAAAAATCATCTATTGCTTGCTTAATAATTTCTTTAAATGAAATATTTTTGGCCTCTGCTAATTGTTCTAATAATTCCCTCTGTCTTTCCGTTAATTGTATTTGTGTAATAACCATACATCCCCCCCCTATTTTTTATAATTATTATTCCTTCCAATGAAATAAGCAAGTGTTTTTGTTTATTATTGAAAACAAAAAACAGGAGGTAAAAAGCAATGAGAAAAATAATAATTGATCCAGGTTATTCCAGCGTTAAATTTGCCGTTTTAAACGGCAAGAAGGCAAAGGTGAAAAGGGAAAGGACAGTATTGGCACAGTTGCCGTCCTGGGGAGTTAGTTTTGATACTCTTGGAGTTGGAAATAACGGCAAGGAAGGAATGGAGTGGCAGGGGAAGAGATGGCTGGTAGGACCACCTGCGCTGAATGGCCTACAATTGCAGGTTGGAAAGAAAGAATTGTTTTATATTGTTCTACCTCTTTATTTGCAGAAGTTAGAAGCAGCAGAAAAAGCAGAAGAGGTGATTGTTTGTGTGTCCCTGGCAGATTGGGACGTAACAAAGATTTTGCAACAAGAAGTTCTTGTCCAGGTTCATCCTGCACTGCCAGCAAAAACAAAGTTCCTTCCTCAAGGGTTGGGGATCTGGTTACAGGCGGGAAGACCGAAAGACTGTATTGTGCTGGATATTGGATTTAACACAGTTGACGTGTTGCCTTTCCAAAATGGAAAGCCTCAAAAATCCCTTGCTTTTTCTATTAGTGGAGCTGGCCTAGTTTCTTTCCTCTCATTGGCAAGGCGAGATGACCCCAGGGAGATCGCAAAGGCTCTGGAAAATGGAGATGAAGAAATGGAAAAGATCTTAAAACAACATTACCTTACTTGGCTAGAAGAAAAGTTAAACGTCAGACAGGAATGGCAGGAGATTAAAGAACTACCCAGAATGTACGGCGGCGGTGGAGCATATTTCGTGGAAGGAAAAAAAGTAAAAAAAGTAAAGAACCCAGAGCTGGCGAATGTTCAAGGGATAGTTGTTTATTTTTTAAAAGGAGGTGTAAAAAATGAAAAAGATTATGCAACAACAAAACACCCAATATAACCCTGTGTTTGCCCTTAGCCCTGAAAAAAAACAAATAGAGTTTTTGGCATATGTTAAAGATGTTAGAGAAGAAAGAGATATCCTTTCTCGTGCGATTGCATTTTGCGTCGCGAATAATATTCCCCTTATTACAGACGACATAGACATATTTTCTGCTTATGGGGAGTGGGAGGTGTAAAATGATATATGGCTTTGTTCCTGTAAATTTCACGGAGAGAGAGATGGAGGAATTCTATTATTTTCTGGAAGGTCTATATCAGAAAGAAGAAGAAAACGAACCTGAAAAAATAAAAAAAAATAATAGAATATTGTGCCGATCATGGATTGTGTTTCAAGCTCCTAGGGGGAGATATTTCTGTGTACACATATATAAATGAATTTGAGGGGGATATCATCCCTATTCTCTAGATTCTCTAGTAAGGGGGAAAAAATGAAAAAAAGAAGAATAAAAATAAACATGGAAGGTTTCCCATCCTGGTTTGAGCACCTTAGCCCTAGAGCTAGAGGAGAGTTGTTCCGGAAAGTTGTGCTAGAGATGTTCGGGGACGGAGAAGAAGGGCTAAGGAAGGCAATCTACCTGCTCGAGAAAAAGAGACAGCTAAATGATGAAACAGATGATGAAGATGATTTGGACTGGTAGGTAGGTTCTTTTTGTCCCTTTAGTTCTTATTCGGTTAAGGATGTAGGTAAGTAACCTACATCCTTTTTTTTTAAAATACTTTCTTTACTTTTATTTTTTTCTTTACACACCACCGCAACTACGTTGCCCCTACTGAGACGGTGTTAATGGTTGGCAGTAGGGGAAGAGAAGGGGATTTAATAGATGTGTAATTTGTGTGTAAGCATACATTTTTAAGTGTGTAATTTGTGTGTAGGTTTTTGTTATATTTTTAGGAGTGGTAAGGGTTTTTATAGGTGTGTAATAATTACACATTAAATCAAAGGAGAAAAACCATGAAAAAAAGACAAAATGTAATGTTGGAAGAAGATTTATTTAGGGCATTAAAGTCCCGATCGGAACGGACAGGACAGAGTATTTCCCACATTGTCAGGCAGGCAGTGGAGAATTATCTCTGGCTATCGGAGAAGGAAGCGGAGCTGACCAGGGCAGGAAAACTGATTGACCAGCTGAGGGAAGAGTTCCAGGAGCAAAGGGAAGAGCTGGAGCAAATCAAGGAAAGGATGGAACAGCTGGAAGAATGGCAACGGAGAAATCTTTTCTGGACTGCATTACTCACCGAGTTAGTCAAGACAAAACTTTTCACTCAGTATTTTAACAAGATAGATGATCAGCTATACAAGCAATTCAAAAATACTTGGAGAAAACTGCATGAAGTAGCAGATTGGAGAGTTGAGAAATTGACCAAGCAGAAAGTGTGGGATGGGACATTTGATCCTATTGAATCCCCACCAATTAAATAGAAAACAAGGAGGTGACAAATGAACAACAAGGTAAAAACCTATGAAGGATTCGAGGTTTGGACGCATGCGGTCCAAATGAGAGTAAAAATGTTGCTAATTTTATTTGTTTTAACTATTTCCCTTTCCATCGCAATTTATGTTCCGTTTTTTGGACTGGCTAAGAAAAACAGGGACGGCTGGTATGTGTCTTTTTATCACTATCTTGGCTGCCTTTACTGCGCATTTTCGATGCGCACTTATCCTGTTCCGATTGCTATTCATAGTTCAGACGGGCGCACTATCCCAGAGATAAACGCCGATACTGCCTGTCATTATCCCGTTGTTGTTAATTATGTGCGAGCTTTTCTTATTCAACAGGGCTGGATCTTTTTGAAAATCTTGGCGGGAGTGACAGCGATAATGATTTTTTTGACCGTCAAGATTTTTAGAAAAAGGGCTAAAAAATTGAGAGAGGAAGAGTTAAAACGGGGATTGCGGCTTGCAACACCGAAGGAGATAGAGGAAAAGCTTAAAAAGGACAAGCCGTATTTGTTGCCTATATCCCAGAAAATACATATCCCTCAAAAGCATGTGTGCAAACATGTTTTTGTCATGGGTGCCACAGGATCGGGTAAATCCACTTTGCTTTGTCAACAAATCGCCATAGCGAGAGAGAAAGGTGTTAAAAATGTGATAATGGACCCAAAAGGTGAGTTTGTTTCAAAGTTTTTTGTCAAGGATCAGGATATTATTTTTAATCCCTTTGATCGGAGAGGGAAGATATGGGACATCATGAAGGACATAAAGGGCGAGGTAAGCGCCAGGGCTTTTGCTGCGAGCTTTATCAGTCCCCCACCTTCAGCGGGAGATGCGATGTTTTTCTACCAGGCCGCTCGGGCGCTCCTGACTGGCATACTAGTTGTTGCCCAAAACATCGAGGAGGTGGTGGAGTATATATATACATCTACTCCTTCCCTAGCGGAATTTCTGGCAAGGAATCAGGAAAAGGCTGCTAGAGAGGCAGCAATATACCTGGGAGACGGAACGAGCAAGCAAGCGCTGGGCGTGCACGCAACGTTGATGGAGACAGCTTATGCTTTACGTTACCTGTCGAAAAAGAAAAAGAAAGAGACTTTTACGATCAAAGATTTTATTCAAACTGAAAAAGGGAGTTTATTTTTGTCTTTAATCCCCAAGTATGCTAAAATATGTCAGCCACTTTATGCTGGATTCATAAATTTATTATGTTTGCAGCTATTATCTTTAGCAGATACAAAAGAAATACGCTGTCTATTGTTTATGGATGAGTTTGCCAGCCTGCCGAAACTAGAAATGATTCCAAGATTGTTGCGAGAAGCAAGATCAAAGGGAGTAGGAGTTATCCTTGCGATGCAAGACTTTTCAGAGATAGACAAAAGATACGGCAGGACGGCCAGGAGCACGTTTTTTGGGAATTGTTTCACAAGGATTATTTTGCGGCTATCCGATCCAGACACTACCCAGTGGATTAGTCAGGCCATGGGGGAGGCGGAGATAGAGGAAGCGACGGATTCATTCTTGCTTGGAGTTGAGGATCACAGGGATGGACTAAGTATCTCCAGAAGAAGCCAGGTTAAGCAGGTATTACTTCCTTCAGAATTAACGGCTTTAGAAGATCTGGCCCTAATCGCCAGAATAGGTCATTTGCCACCATTCCGAGACAAGGTCGCCAAGAAATTTTACGATCCAATCCAGGATTCGTTCCAGGAAAAGAGGATGGAAGGAGACGGAGACAAGCCAGAAGGGAAGGAATCAATTAAAAAAGTTGAAAAGGAGACTCCAGCTGAACAGTCCGAAGAACAGCAGACCGTTCAACCAGAGCCAGAGACGAAAGCTATTTGTCAGAAGAAGGAGCAACCGAGAGCTGATGAGGGAGAGAGTGTTGAGACGGAGAAGGAAGAGAAAGTGATAATGTTTGATTAGTTGAATTTTCCAGTTCATCCAGGGCATTTTTTAATCCTTGGGTGAACTGGACGTCAAAATTTTTCCAGTTTTGATCCTGCCACATCTTATCCACTTCTTTTTCCTGCTTTGTTAGCCAATTATCTTTTTCCAATGTGCCGTTCTCCCAAGCCGACTGGAATTGTTTCTCAAACCTAACGTTTTCCGTTTCGAAATCTCGCGACATTTTTTGGTTCTCTGTCCAGAAAATTATGACTGCAATAAAAAATAAAGGGGCAGTAAAAGCGATTAATCTTAATAAATTATTCATTGTCACCTCCTTTTTGTTATATTATAAAAGTTATATTGTAATAACAAAAAAAGGAGGTAAAAAAAATGAGAAAATCTTTATTTTTTTTACTATTTTTTCTTATTTTTTCAAATGTTGCAATAGCAGGCATAACAGCGGATGTAGGGAAAAGAAAAGATATGCAGAATATGAAAGAAAAAACACAAATGGTGGAGAAAAATAAACAACAGAGACAAGCGAAGACAAAGCGAGAAGAACAAAGACGGGAACAAACGATTAGGGAGGCAATACAGAAAATAGCTAGACAAGCACTCTCTGCCAGGGAAAATACGCAAATGAAAATAACGATATCCGTTCCGGAACTTTTTTATCCTATTATTGCGGAGCTGGAGAAGGAAAAGGAACCTTTTAGCGTTTGCAAACTTGTCACATTTCCGCCTACACTCGAGGAAGTTGGGATTGCCTTTGAACATGATGGCGTGATCGATTTAACACTAAAGCAGTATCTTGAAAGTAAAGCGGTTGGGGATGGAATTGTTTCGCTGGATGAAGAAGGAGTAAAAGAAATAACTAACTGTGCGCTAGATTATTCTCTAATTTTAGGATCGGCCATAATAAAACTAAATAAACTGTATAATAAATCTAACATACAAAGTTGGCTTGGAGTTAAAGATTTAAAGAAGTATGCAAGAATAGCTATTTTAAATTCCATTGAGAAGCCAGAAGAGGGTGTGAAAGAGACAATTGACATAGCTAAAAAAGCGTTTTCTTTTCCCTGCCGATTGTGGAAAAATATAGATACACTTCAATGTGGCGGCGTAACTTTAGTGCTGCATCCGAATTTCCAAATTTCTCTTGGAAGGCAAATACTATACGGAGATCGTTTTTTGTTTAATAGTGAGTGGACAGTATCTACTGCCTTTTCTCTAGATCAGACATGGGAAAAAATTAAGACAATTGCAAAAGATGATGCAAAAATAAGAAGTTGGGCAAAAACGATAGAAAAAATGGAAGCAGAAGGGGAGATAAAAAAAGCAGCGTTGACAAAGAAGCATGTGATACAAATGATCGCTGAAGGGAGGTATGGAGTTAATTTGAATCCTTTTAATTTTCGTTAAAAAAAGGAAAGGAGAGGTAAATGATAACTGTGTCAGCAGTTTCAGCAGGCCAGCTAAAAGAGTATTATGAGGGAGAAGATTATTATTTTCAGAACAAAGAAGGAGAAGTAATAGAAGGCAAAGAAATAGCTGGAGCAGAAAAACTCGGAGCTGGAGACCTTCAGAAAATCCTGCAGCAAAGAGAAAATGTTACTGAAAACAGCAGAGCTGCAATAGATCTCACCTTTTCCGCACCAAAGTCTGTATCCCTTGTTAGCTTTTTTGGAGACAAAGACGATCGGATAGCCGCTAAAGAAGCCCATGACCAGGCAGTTAAAACAGTCCTGGAACACATCAAAAACAACAACATAATCCATACCAGGGACGAAGAAGGAAAACTGGCAAAAATAAATCAAGATAGCCTTGTAGCCGTCAAAATCGATCACGCCTTATCCCGCTTAAAAGACCCTCAACTTCACTCCCACGTCCTGGTTGCAAATGTGGCCGAAAGAGAAAAAGACGGCCAAAAAACCGCCCTGGAACCTGGAGAACTCATGCGGGATCAAAAAAA
This sequence comes from Desulfonauticus sp., assembly GCA_030950395.1. Classification (GTDB taxonomy): domain Bacteria; phylum Desulfobacterota; class Desulfovibrionia; order Desulfovibrionales; family Desulfonatronovibrionaceae; genus Desulfonauticus. The sequence goes on from JAUZRP010000043.1 coordinate 90,287, forward strand.
ATTGGGACTCCTCTATCGCCAAGAATTGGCCCATCAGCTGGAACAAAAAGGATTCTCTATCACCTGGGATAAAGAAAAACTTTCTTTTGAGATAAACGGAATATCCCAACAACAAATTGATTTTTTTTCCAAAAGGAGAGAAGAAATCCTTAGCCACCTAAGAGAAAACGGACTTCAGGACACAACCAGAGCTAAACAAATAGCCAATCTTGAGACCAGAGACCCAAAGGAAAAAAACGTTGATCTTAGACAACTACGAGCCGAACTGGAACAACAGGCAAAAGAAGCAGGCCTGGATCTCTCCAATATCCGTTCCACCAGATCCACCAACAAAGAACCCCAACAAGAGAATAACCCAATAAATAGCGATATAAAAAATCTAGACAGACAAATGGTTGTTGAACATGCAGTTAGAGAAGTCGCAATGCGCCAGATTGTCCTGAAACGAAACGAGTTCCAATACGAAGTGGCCAACTACCTAGCACAACATGGCTTTACCGCATCAATTAGAGAGATAACCGGACGAACCCAACAAGCGATAGGACACCTGGAAAAACAACTGGGAATCCTTAGCTCATACATAAAAGATGATGCTGGACATTCCCTGGTTGGATTCAGAAAAATAGTTGAAGCATCCGCTAAAGTGGAAATGGTTGGAGTGAGAGATGACGCTGGACCCCAAATAGAAAAAACTAAAATCTCCGATACTCTAACTGCCGCCCTGGAAAGATTCCAGCAAGAAAAAGGATTCAAACCCGATCAAGAACAAATTGACGCAGCCACCAACATCCTTACATCCAACGGAGACTGCTTTGTCCTGGGAAAAGCTGGAACAGGAAAAACAACCATGCTCTCCCTTATGAAGGAAATGGCCGATAATTTAAATATAAAAATTCTTGGAACTTCCTTTACAGGTAAGGCAGTGGACGGCATGGCAGAAGCTGGAATAGCAGCTAAAACGATAGACTCTTTGGCCGCTAAAGCTGATAAAATACAAGCTGATATAATAATAGTTGACGAAGCCAATATGACTGATTCTATCCGTATGGCAACTGTCCAGGAAATAGCCCAAAAAACAGACGCAAAAATAGTCTGGATGGGAGATCCAAACCAGCTCCAGGCAATTGGCCAGGGAAAAGGATTCCAGAACCTCCTTAGAGAAGCATACGCAAAAGATAGAGTATTCACACTGGAAAATATACGCCGCCAGGAAGATGAAAACCTGAGAGCAGCAGTCCAGGAATTTGCCAAACTAAACGCATCAAAGGGTATAGAAATGCTACAGGAACAAAAAAGGATAATAAACGTCCGACCTGGAGAAAATTCCCTGGAAGAAAGCATAAACAAAGCAGCAACTTATTATGCGATTTGGACAAAATACGGACAAAAAAACGCCCTGGCACTGACGACAAATAACAAAACGGTCAACCAGCTCAACCAAGCAATAAGGAATAAATTGTTCCAGTTAAAACACCTGGATAAAAACCAGACTTTTGACGTTCAACTTGACAAAAATACAACAATAAACCTCGCCCTGAACGAAAAAATAATGTTCACCAGGAATGACTCTAAGATCGGAGTCCGAAACGGAGAGTTTGGAAAAATAGTTGGCTTTGAAACAAACCAGGAAACAGGCACAGTTGATAAAATAAAAGTGGAAACAAAAGAAGGAATAAAAACAATTGATATTAAAGAGTATAACCATATAAACTACGGCTATGCCGTCACTATCCACAAATCAGAAGGGATGACGGTGGGTAAAGCCGTATTCGTTCATTCTGAGAAAGACTATGTCAACGCAAACCTTCTCTATGTCGCCGCATCAAGAGCAAGTGAAGAATTTAAACTTATTACGGATTGTGTCTCCAAGCTAGCCGAAGCGAATAAAGAATGGAAACAGGATATCCTGGATAAAATCCTCCAAAACGCCGAAAAAAACCTTGCCTTGGGTAATTCAAAAGTGGGCGAATACCTAAAGGCCAAAGAAGAACTAGAAAAATTCAAAGAGAATAAAAATCTCTTGATCTGGGGACAAAATAAAGAAGGACAAGATGTCTTTCTCTCTTCTCGTTCTGAAGTCAAAGAAATAGCCCAGAAAATGGGATTGTCTCTTTCTGAAAAAGAAGTAAAAGCCGTCCTGGATATTCATCTGAAAAACAAAGAGATAAACGACAGGTTCAATAAAGGGCAGGAAATAAAAAACAAAATTTTTGAACAAATAAAACAAATCAATCATGACAGAAGAGACGGTGTTTGTCAATAAAGATGTCGCCTCAAATGGTGATAATTTAGGCAGCCGTAGCTAAATGAGTTTTAGTTTTTGATGAGGCAGGATTAAGGTGGACTGCCTCAACAGGTAACCAGTTTCTGGTGTTGCCTGCCCAACG
>JAUZRP010000044.1 GCA_030950395.1 Desulfonauticus sp.
GCTTTAAGGCTTTGGGCGGTTGATTTGATAGAAAGAGTAAGAGATGGGATAAAGCGGTATATCTTGACGATGTTGGATCCTGTAAGCCGGATAGCCTTTGCGGTGGGCTTGCCAGGCAAGAGCTCCAAGTATAGTGCAGAGGTATTGCGAGCGCTGATAGAAGGTAATCCTGAGAGTGAGTATATACTATCGGACAACGGTTCGGAGTTTCATGGGGAGTTTGATAAGTTGTTGAGGGAGAAAGGAATACGTCATTACTGGACGTATCCGAAGTCTCCGAAGATGAATGCCCATAATGAACGTTTTAATCGGACGATTCAGGAGCAATTTATAGATTATCATGAGGACTTGTTGTTTACGGATTTAGAGGGATTTAACCGCAGGCTAGGAGAATGGTTGGTGGATTACAACACAGTGTTGCCGCATCACAGTTTGGGATTAAAGCCGCCGGTAGGCTGGCTCATCGAAAAACATTCAGAGTGCCAAAGGTACTGGACCAATACAGCTTTTATGCTCCCTATAATTTTTCAATAAAGCCATAAAAACCAAAATAAAAAACAGGGAAAAATCCGTAAATCCGAAAAAAGAGAAAAATATAGACGAAAATAGCTCCGATATAGAATTTGACCTCTAGACATTTCTCTGATTTATTGCAAGCTATTGAGGGGGGGCTATCAGAAATCTAGGGAGAGAAGTTGTAGGTCTGTCCCTAAAAGATCAATCTATTTTTTTAATAAACTATATTTTTTTAAAAGAAGAATCAACACAAAAGGAACGATTCTATAGATTTAACAAAAAAAATAAAAAGGAGGTAAAACATGAATAAGGTCTGGAAAGGGATTTTAGTATGCACATTGAGTTTATGCTTTTCTGGATGTGCCACCATATTGAGTGGGAAAACCCAAAAAATTGATGTTTCTTCTACAGGAAAATCGGGAGTAAAATTTGAAATTGATGGTCAAATATATCAAACACCAGCAATAGTTACTATAGAAAGAGAAAATAAAGACAAAATCATTAAAGTTTTAGATTCTACATGTACACAGAAACAATATTTATTAAATAAAAAGATTAATCCCTTATTTTTTGTCAATATATTTTTAGGAGAAGCAGGAGTTTTCGGATCTACTACAGACTATGTCACAAATGCCATGTGGCAATATGATTCCAATGTAGATATCAAATGTAAATAACAAGAGACAGAAAATCACTACAAAAATAGGGGGCTTCTTCTCAATAAAGGGAAGAACCCCCTATTTTATATTTTATTTAATCATTTCATCCGAAAATAGTAAAGTTGTTTTTATTTTTAATAAAAAATGCTGAACTACAATAAAATATTTTCTATTATAGCTATTATTATTGTAATAGGGAATAATTCCACATCATTAGGAGCAAATTTAAATTGTAATAAAATTATAAAATTAGCTTTAGCAAAAAAGTTATATCTTTCTCCTAGATGGAAAGCTCTCCTACATTTTGATCCTAAAAATAAAAAATTTTATATTAGAGATCCTAATTTTTTATTAAGTTGGCCCAATCCTTCTCCTAAAAAAGAAATGGAAGAAACGATCAAATCCTTTTTTTTACCTACTAATCTATACAAGAATATAAATCTACACCCCCTATGTAGATTTCCAGCACGAAAATTATTTTTAGAACGCTCTCTAGGACTTACTTCTTCAGTTTTTCCAAAAATAAAATGCCCCGATTTTCAGGAATATATAGAAAAAGCACCTGCTAAAAAAATTTATCTTATTTTTGCATCAGAAAACATTAAAAGCCCACCAAGCATAATGGGACATAGCTTTATAAAAATTGCAGGAATAAATTCACAGGGGAAATATGTAGAACACGCAATATCATTTTTTACAATTATAGATACACAGAACCCTTTTAAACTTTGCATTGAAAGTTTAATTAGTGGCATGAATGGATTGTTTTCCTTAACGCCTTATCGCAAACAAATTATAAAATACCTTGAAATAGAAAAAAGGAATATATGGGAATATGAATTATTTTTAAACAACTATCAAAAAAAATTAATTTACTATCATATTTGGGAATTAAAATATGCAAAGATCAAATATTTATTCCAAAATTATAACTGTTCAACATTAGTATATTATTTATTAGCTACAGCAAAACCACAAATGATATATGAAAAACCAAACTGGGTAGCCCCTTTAGATGTCATAAAAATAGCATATAAATATGGACTATTAAAAAAAGGAAAACTTTTACCTTCTGACCAAGCACTAATAAGGATTTTAGAAGAAGAACTAACTACTAAAGAAATTCTAGAAATAGAAAAAGCTATTAAAACCAGAAATTATAATTATTTCAAAAAATTAAACCTTAAGAGAAAAAAAGATTTTTACAAATTAAAATTAGGAGAAATTTATAGCTATTTTTTATTAAAAAAAGGAAAAATAAACAAAAAAATATGGAAAAATTTTGAGAAAATTTTCATATATAAATTAGAAAAATGTAAATACAAGATTGATTTATCTCACTACAAATCTCCATTAAAAACCTTACCTAAAACACAAGTTAGTATGGGCATCAAAAAATATAAAAATACCGAATTTTTAAAAATAAGATTTCAACCTATTTCTCATAATTTAACCGACAATAACAGAGAATATTTCACAGAAAGTTCCCTAGAAGTGCTAACATTAAGTTTAATTTTAAATTACAAAACCATTAAAATAGACTCATTCAAAATCTACAATGTAGTATCTTTGATCCCTTTTGATGTATTAACAAAAGGAATTTCGGAAAAATTTTCTTTATCTATTAACCCACAATATAAAAACGGAAAAAAAAGAGAAAATTCTTTTAATATAAATGCTGGGTTGGGACTTACCTTTAAGTTCTGTAATGATATATGGTTTTACATTTTAGGAAATTTCGAATCAGGGATTACACCAAACAGAGCATACATATCTTTAAACCCAGAGCTTGGATTAATGGTATACGAAATTTTCAACATGAAAACTTTCATAAAAATTCAATACTGGTCATCTCCATGGAACTACTCGAAACTAAACATAACACAATCTATATTTGGGAGAGAAAAATGGAAGCTATCATTTGACATTAACTATATTTTAAAAAATAAAAACAATTTAAATGCAGAATTTTTAATAACAAGATATTTTTAGTTAAACTTTATTTTTTAAATTATTAATGCGAGCATAAAACAGGGAGACCTTTGCAAAATTCCGTGAAAAAATATAATTCTCATGGTAAACTTATTCAAAAACTAAAGGAGTCTGACAATGTTTAAAAATAACTCTTCTCAACTAACCATTGGCGAACATCTCATCTACCAAAATCTACCTGAAGATATCCTTTCTCACATCAATAAACTCATTGACTGGGCTCCTTTTGAAAAAATCCTCGGCCAACTCCATCCCGCTGAGGTCGGCCGTAAAGCCTATAACCCCGTACTCATGTTCAAAATCCTCATCATCCAACAAATCTATGGCCATTCTGACCCCGAGGTAGAACTCATGCTCAAAGGAAACCTCTTCTATCGCCGTTTCCTCGGCCTCTCTGCCCGTGATCCCGTTCCTGACCACTC
>JAUZRP010000045.1 GCA_030950395.1 Desulfonauticus sp.
TTTCATCCTGGCATCATTGTATATCTTTTCTATAAACACTGTATTGGACGTCAAAATTACCACGTGAGATAAATGCCTCTCTTTGGTCAAACTTATACACAAATTTAAAAACTCTTTTAGTAACTCCCTCTCTCCTTGACCATTCTTTATGTAAATATCCCTTAACTTCTGAATCTCATCTATCACCATTACACATCGTCTATCTTTACTAACCACCTTCTCAAGCTCTTCTATAAATACCTTAAACAAATTTACCTCTTTCTCTAATATCTTTTTCCACACCTCACTTTTAAACCCAAAAACATTTATCCCTATCTTGGCGCCCCTTTCACTTTCAGATTTATCCACTCCCATAAAAAAGGTCTCTAAAAAACTACTATAGCTCGTAATTAACAGCTGCCTGAGATTAAAATACTTCACCCAAAACCTTTTCTTTTCTTTTAATAAATAATTATCCACTACATACGAAATAAGCGTGGTCTTGCCACTGGACTTGGGACCATACACCCACAAAACTCGCTGAGGAACTCTATTAAAAAACTCCACTAAAAAATCTATTTCCCGTTTTCTATACAAAAACGGAGCTCTTCGGTATGTCTGTATCTCCATCTATTCTCACCTCTATAAAAGTGTGCACCGTGAACTGTATTTATATGTCCCAATCACCAATCACTAATTCATCAAACGCCTTAACGTATAGCCTATTATTTGCTGTAGTAATACTTTTTATAGGATCAAAAAACAAAATTTCCACGTCTGCAAATTTAGATACAACGCCTAAATACCCCTAAAAATCTCCATTAACAAAGTACTAGAAGAGATGTGCCAATTTTTGAGGCAATTTTTTTGTTCCTGGCTTTTAGCTCAAATACTCAGCTAAAAATCCTTTTAACTTTGAAATAATGTCTTCTGTTTTATCTGGTAAGCTAGCAGGACCTACTTCTAAAGTTAAAAATCCATCAAATTGGGTATTTTTTAATAAGTTAATAAATTTCTGTAAAGGCAGTTCCCCTTGTCCTGGGAAAAGATGTTCTTTAATCCCTCTAATATCAGAAAAATGAATATTGCTCACCACATTCCAGTCCATTACTTCAAAGACTTGCAAAATATCTCCTCCACTTACTCCAAAATGACACACGTCAAAAGTAAATTTTACCTGTTTTGTTTTACACTGTTTTAAATAGGACTTGATTTCTTTGGAGGTTAGAAAATGAGTTTGTTGCACAGGCATATTTTCTATAGATAAGCTAACAGGACTGTTTAAATCTTGAGGCAAATTTTTGGTTTTTACATACCACCAAAAAAGACCAATCTGGCCAAATTTAAAACTTGGAGGATGTAACGTTATATTTTGCACACTGGGTAATTGTCTGGCCAGGGCAATGGTTTTTTCCCAGGCAGGCAAATGCCCTCCCCACAAAGCATAATCTCTAAAAGGGGCATGAATACTGTAAATAGGCAATATTTGGGAAATACTTTTTAAGTCTTCTAACTTATCTAACCAGGCCGGGTCATTTAAAATAAATTCAAGGCCTTTAAATCCTGCTTCTTTAGCAATATACGCAACATCCTTAACTGGAAGGGTAAAAAGACAACCCGTAGATAAAAGAGGCACAAATTTAATGGACATATTTTTTAATGGTGGTCAAAAGACCACCTCAAATTATACCACGTGATCTCGCATCCAGTAGAGCAGACCAAATCGTTGCTCTAATTCTGCCTTTAATTTATTCTCTTCTGCCTTTTCCATGTCGTGAATACGGATATAAATCTGTCTTTTACCTGGCTCTGGTTTGTCATAAGAGCTCAAAATACTAACAATCCTTGCATTGTGTTGTTTTAGTACAGAGAGTACTTCTTTTAAAGTACCTGGTTTATTTTCTAAGCTAAATCCCATTTGCACGCCACCAACATACACCCCAGTAATGTCAATTAGCACATTAAAAATATCTGTGTCAGTAATAATGCCAACTACGTTGGCGTTATCATCTACTACAGGCATGCCGTCTATTTTCTGTTTTAACATGAGAATAGCTGCTTTTTCTACAGTATCGTCAGCATTTATGGTAACAGGATTTGGAGTCATAATGTCTTTTACTTTAATTTCTGAAAGAAGATAATATAATTCGTGCACGTCTAAAGTAGTAGCTTTAGATGGGGAAGCTTCTTTTATGTCTCTATCTGTAACAATCCCTACCAATTTGCCAGACGCATCGATCACAGGCAACCTGCGAATACCTTTTTCTTTTAATAACTTTGAAGCCTTAAGCATAGATGTATCTGGAGTAACAGAAATAACATCTTTGGTCATCCAATCTTTAATGAGCATAGCCAAAACCTCCTCTTAAAAATATCCTTTAACATAACCCCTATCTATGCTCAAGGCAATATTTTTATTCAAACCAGTAGGGGCAATTCATGAATTGCCCCTACATAAATTGCCCCTACATGAAATATCCCTACAGCTCCCTAATTCCTAACCTTGCTCTGCTCCATGCAGGACAGTCATTACCTCCTCCACGTCCTCAGGCAAAGCTGCTTCCCCTTTTTGGGCATACTCTAGTTTAGAAAAGAGAATAATAGCCGCAAAAGCAAACAACATTACAAAACCACCAGGATTTTTAAATTGTAAAGCTGTAGGCAAGTAGCTCTTGCCAAGGATCATAATAAAAGAGCCCAAAATACCTGTAAGCAATCCAGCTATAGCTCCATTTTTAGTCATTTTAGGCCACCAAATACCCATAACTAACACGGGGAAAAAAGTAGAGGCCGCAATTGCAAACGCAAGTCCTACTAATACCGCAATCTGTAAATTTTCTGCCACAAAACCAAGAGGAATCCCCAAAAGACCAACCAAAACAGAGGCGATCCTGGCTATTTTCACTCTGTTTTGTTCTGGCATATCAGGATTAAACACGTTTACTACCAAATCGTGCCCTATAGCTCCTGCACAGGTGATAATTAAGCCAGCCACAGTGGATAAAATAGCGGCAAAAGCTCCTGCCACCACAATGCCCAGTAAAATTTGTCCCCCAAAATAAGAACCAGCCACAGGTACAGCTAGATTTTTACCATTTTTGGCCAACCAGGCAGTCAAATGGGGGGCCAGATGCATTTTATCTGCTTGCATATAAACATAACGCATCACATGCCCCACATAAGGAGACATAATATAAAATAAGCCAATTAAAATAAGCACATATATAACAGTACGTCTAGCAGCTTTTCCATCTGGAGCAGTATAAAAACGCACTAAAATGTGAGGCAGTCCTGCAGTGCCAAACATCAGAGCCAATAACAAAGAAAAAGTATCTTTTAAATTGGTCAGCCAATATCCTGGACTAGTATAATCTGCACCTACAAACATTTTGCCAGTTATTGGTTCTGGCTGGTTTAAAGAATGCAAAAAACTTATAACGTCTGTATAAGTATAACCTTTGATCACAAAAGGTATAAAGGCCAATAAAAACATAGCTCCAAACAATATCCAGAATTGCACCAGCTGATTTACAGTAGTGCCTTTCATCCCTCCAACAGACACATAAGCAGTAATGATCAAGGCAATAATAACAATGGCCTTTTTATATTCTATGTTTAATAACAAACCCATTACCTTGCCTGCACCAAGCATTTGGGGAGCCATGTAAAACATGGAAATACATAACACCCCAATTACACCTATCACCCGAGCAGTTTTAGAATGAAAACGTTCAGAAACAAAATCAGGCACTGTATATTTTCCAAATTTACGTAAAGGTGAAGCCAAAAATAAAAGCAAGGCAATGTATCCCACAAAAAAACCAAAAGCAAAGATAATACCATCAAACCCCTTTAAAAAAGCAATACCGGCAACGCCCAAAAAAGAAGCTGCACTTAAATAATCACTAGAAATAGCAGAAGCATTAATAAAACTATTGACTTTACGACCAGCCAGATAATAATCTGCAGAAGTTTTTTGAACCCTAAATAACCAGGTAGTTATTACTGTAAAAGCAAGCATAATGCCTATTAATACAAGCGCAGTTATTGGTATCTGATAGCCAGCTTCCATAGTCCCCTCCTATGAATAATTTTGATATAAAAATTATTGTTTTTTTATTTCGTCTTCCATATCATTGGCTCTTTTTACGTAATAGCCAAAAATAAGCCAGGTTACAGGATAGATAAATATGGCCACCAAAAAATAATGTAAGGGCAAACCAAAAATTTGTTGATTTACAATCCAATCTTTTCCAAGATAAACCACCAAATACATCAGAATAATAAAACCAATGTATGGCACTGCAAACTTTAAGGCAAAACTAAGTTGCCTTTTTCGTATTTCTTCTGTAGTCTTCATAACTTAAACCTCCTGTTAAAAGTTTACCTAAGCCCTACTTTACGTAACCTAAAAATAATATTAAACTAAAACATCCTATTGTCTATTGACTATCGGTAAATGGATTAAATTTGCAAACCAGCAAGTAAACCGCAAAAAAAGACCTTTTACGGTCAGATTTTAACCACTTAACGAAGTTTAATAAAAATTAGAGAAAAAAGTGAAAACAAACCATTTTATTCAACTCATTCAAAACGGGAAACTTCAGGAAATAAAACAAAAAAGGTTGGAGCTGGCTCAGCATTTATTGCAAACTTCTCTAGATGCTAAAGACATAAGTTTGCAAATCTCTGCTTTTAATGAGCAAGTTATTGAAGCGATTTGTAAGTATTTTAGTCAAGAATATCCCTGGTTTACCAACTGCACTTTTTTAGAATTTGGCTCTGGGGCAAGGGGAGAGCAGGTTTTAAATTCAGATCAAGACAACGGCCTTATTTTGCCCTCAGATTTTCACGTGGACAGGCACGAATTAGAAGAACTCTGCCAGAAAGTGGTTATGACCATTGACGGCACAGGCATTGTTTTGTGTCCGGGTAAAATTATGATCTCTGAAGAAAATTGGCGCGCCACTCCAAAAGAATGGCAAAAGAAAATCATTTTTTGGCTGGAGAATCCTCAAGAAAGAGGTTCGTGGCAATCAGGACTAATTCTGGACTTTAAACCCCTATTTGGCCAGCATCAAAATGCCTTTGAACTTCGCTCTGAAGTGGTTCAGACCGTAAGTAAACATCCTATTATCTTAAAAATACTGGTGAGCGAAATTCTAAACTATAAAGTGCCTCTTAGTTTTTGGGGAAACTTTATTCTGGAAAAAAAAGACGGGTTTTCTGGTCTAAACCTAAAAAACAGTATCCTGGCGCACATTATCAACGGAGCCAGACTGCTGGCTCTAAAATACAAATTTATGCAAACCAATACCATAAGCAGGTTAAACTGGCTAAAACAAGCTAAGCACATTGACCCCAGTATGGCCAACGATTTGATAGAGTTGTGGAACTGGGGACAAAGAAAAAGACTGGAAAACAGTCTCTGTCCAGATCATCCCTCTCATCTTGCCAATTATCTCAACCCGCACCTCTTGCCCAAAGAAGAAAAAAAACTTCTCAAAAAACGTCTGCATTCCTTGCAAAAATTCTTAGATATTGTAAATCTTGCGGCCAGCTATGGACTGTAATATATTTTCCTTTAGAAAAAAACAGGTGGCAAACCCCTAAGTCTCTCCTATAACAACCCCGTTCACGGTTTACTGTTCACAGTTCACCAATTACGAATTCTGAATAAGCAAATAAGGCTGGAGTTTTGGACATTCTGTGCAAAGATAATAATCAAGACCAGGGTGAGCTACATCCACTTTTTCCCCATTTTCTTTTTCTACTGTGTAATTCTCTGGCAAAAGAAGCTCGTATCTCAATCCGGGTAATCTTAACTCTACTGGCAGACTTGTTTGCCATTTGGATTTTACTTTTACCAGCCATCTATGAGAGGAGATGCGTTTTTCAATCCAGGCTAATGTTTGCTTTCTTTTTTCTTTTGGCCAATACAAAATCTTGGGTTGGCCCAGAAAAAATCCCGTGCCTGCGGGTCTAAAAAAAGTATCTTTAAGCACTTGTAAGTATTTGGAATAAAAAAATTTTTTCTGCTGCAGATGACTTAAAGCTGTTTTGTAAACGTCAACCACTGTAGCCACGTAAGAAACTGTTTTGTTTCTACCTTCTATTTTTAAAGAGGCGAGTTTATTTTTTACAAACCAGGCCAGATATTTTAATAGACAAAGATCTTCACTAGCTAAAATTTTGCTATAATTGCCTATTTCTATTACTTCTAATACATCCTGGTCTCTTGTTTTTTCTTTCAATACGTATTCAAATCTACAGGGATGAGAACAAAATCCAAGATTAGCTGAGCGTTGAGTAAGATATTGGCTCAAAAAACATCGACCGGAGATAGCCATACAAAGTGCTCCGTGCACAAAGACTTCTAATTCTATTTCTGGCTCGAGCTTTTGCACCTTTTGCATAACCTGACGGATCTGTTGATAATTTAGCTCTCTGGCCAGATTAACTCTTTTTATCCCCAGTTTATGCCAGAATTTTATACTAAAGCTATTGCTAGTATTGGCCTGGGTGCTAAGGTGCAAGGGAATATGCGGAGCATATTTTTGGGCCAAATAGATAATACCTGGATCAGCTACGATCAAAGCATCTGGCTTAATTTCTGCCAGACGCTCTAGATAATGGATCACCTGATTTAAATACTTTTCATAAGCAAAAACGTTTAAACAAAAATAAACTTTTTTTTTCTTTTGTCTGGCATAATTGAGATAAAAATCTAAGTCAGTTAGGTCAAACCCTTTGGTCCTGGCTCTGAGGTTAAAGTCCTGGCCTCCCAAATAAACTGCATCAGCCCCATAAGTTAGGGCAGTAAAAAATTTTTCTCGATCTCCTGCAGGACAAAGCAACTCTGGAATTGTTCTCATAACAAATCAGCAAAAATCAGACCCAAAGTCCTTGTTTGGCCCGGTTAGCTTTCAGGTTCTCCAGCAAACTATACGGCAAATGAAGGTTGCCAAGACCTTTGCCCAATTGAATGTGAGGTTTGTTTTGGCCGTGAAAATCAGACCCACCACTGGCTAAAAGATGAAGTTCTCTGGCAAGACGAACAAAAAATTGAGTTTGCTCACTAGTATATTCTGAATAAAAAACCTCTATGCCTTCCACACCCCATTCTTTCAAGCGCATAATGTCCTTTTTTAACTCCTCTCCTTCCAGCCCCAGAGAAATAGGATGAGCCAAAATAACTGTAGCTCCTTCTTGTTTTAAAATCTGAATAGCTTTTTCAGGAGTAAATTTTTCTTTAGGCACAAAGGCTTTACCCCGAGGGCCTAAATATTCACAAAAAGCTTGCTCCAGAGAAGAAACCAGCCCCTTTTCCACCAGCACTTGGGCAATGTGGGGACGTCCTACTGTACCTTTAGCTTTTGCTTCAACCTCTTCATAAGTAATAGCAAAACCTAATTTTTGCAATTTTTCTACAATAAGAATATTTCTCTCAGCTCTTTTTTGATGCAAATATCTAAAAGCCTGCTCCAAAGCCAAAGCATCTGGCTTTAACCACAGGCCCAGAATATGAGTAATACCTTTAAAGTGGACACTTAACTCACACCCAGGGATAACTTCTATTCCGAACTCCTCACCAGCTTTCAAAGCCTCTTCAAGCCCAGCCAGAGTATCGTGATCGGTCAGGGCAATGGCTTTTAATCCCAATTTTTTGGCCAGAGCAACCAACTCTGTAGGACTCAAAGTGCCGTCTGAAGCAGTGGAATGAGTATGTAAATCTATTTCTGACATGTTATTTAAACCTATAAGTAATCCTTCCTCTGGTTAAATCATAAGGAGATAACTCCACTTTTACTCGATCACCGGGCAAAATACGAATGTAATACTTTCGCATTTTACCAGAAATATGACTCAAAACCACGTGTCCATTTTCTAACTTTACCCGAAACATAGCATTGGGCAAAGCCTCTTCTACTACTCCTTCTACTTCTATTGCTTCTTCTTTAGCCATAAAACCTCCCGTAAATTTTGATTAAATCTTGTCGTGCCTAAAAAAACTTTTGCCGCTATCTCTTAGGTAACCTTAAAATAAGTGTCAACCTCTGTCCACCAATAACTCCATAATTTTTAAACCTTTAATAACTCCTTCCATTGCTTTGCCTTGTCCCAAGAAAATCCTCCTTTAACACAGGGCCAAATAGAATTATTTTGAAAAAGTGGCTCTTGCTCCAATGGATAAGGGCTTGTCTCACAGGCCTTTTTAAAAATAGGCGTGCCAGGTATAGGAGTAAAATAAGCCAGATCAGGCTTTATGCCCCAAGATTTCACAAAAGATATGGCTTGCTTGACTTCTTGTTCGCTTTGCTCTGGCAATCCAAACAAGATATAGGCTCCTATTTGTTCTTTTTTAAAACCTGCTTCCAACAAATTATTAATCCCCCTTTCCCACTCCTCACTGGTTAACTTAACGTCCAGGCGCGAAGCAAAACTGGCTGTCTCAAGGCCAAGACGAATAGTTCTTAAACCTGCCTGAAAAAATTTCCTGCAGACCTCAAGAGTTAAATAGCGAACATGCATGGCGTTTGGCGTATGCAAGTTTAGCCTGTATTTTTTTTGAATAACGTTGTCTAAAAAGGGAAAAAGCCAGGTTTTAGGGTTTACCAACAAGGCATCGTCGTAAAAGGCGAAATTTTTTACTCCTTTTTGATATTCTTGTTCAAATTCTTGCCAAAACAAATTAAATCTCTTTTGTCTAAAGCGGGGATAAAGTAAATTGCTAGCACAGTAAGCACAATGAAAAGGGCATCCCCTAGAACCTAAAAGAGGACTAAATTCTGACTCTGGATACAAATCTAAGGCCAAAGAAAAGCCTGCATCTGGAGGAATTTCAGGAGCTTCTACTCCCAGCAACTGCCAGAGTTTAAGCCAATTTTCTTTGGCCTCAAAAGGTCCCTTTAAAACCAAGTCAAAGCCCAAAGCGCTGGCGTGTTCAAAACACAAACTGGCATAAACACCACCCAAAACCACTTTTATCCGTGGCCATATATCTTTTACTAACCTAAGAACAGTTATGACTCCTGGATACCAATAGGTCATAATTGAAGTCACTAACACTAAATCTGGTGGAGGATTTAGTTTGAATAGAGCATCACGCACCAGGTGATAGGCCAGGCCATAACGCGAGTATCTGCGAGGAATATCCTTATAAACCAGGGGTCTTGGTACTTCTACTTTGGGATAGTGACCTTTGCCATAGGGATGAGGTCTTGGCCAGGGCACATCCTCCCATGTTTTATCAAGGCAATCTAAAAGAGCTATCCTAGCCCCTACTTTGCGCAAGGCATCTAGACAACTCAACAGGCCTACAGGCCGAGACCATAAATTATAGGCTGCAAAATCGTAAATCCAGGGATTAATGCCCAAGATACGGACAGAATCATCTTTAGGGGAGAAACTCCAGGTAATCTCTGGCCACTTTGGCCTCCTTGGTCTTAGCATAATTTTGTACAAGTTCCTTAAACCAGTGTTTGGCCTTTTGGCTGTAGCCCAGTTTTAGCAAACTCTTGGCATATTCTAAAATAAGTCGAGGATCTTCTGGAACTGCCTCTACTCCCTGTTGTAAGACCTTATTTGCTTGCTCTAACTTTTCTTCCTGGGTCAAAAGTCTGGCCAAAAACAAATAAGCATCTGCATAACGCCAATTTTTTTGGATACTCAGCCTGACATACTTTTGGGCCTGGTCATAGTTGCCCTGTTTTAAATAAAGCCTGGCCATATTAAGGGCTGGTAACTCTGGAGTGCTATAAGTCAGAATAGATAGAGCCTTTTCAAAACATTTTTTAGCTAATTCAAATTTCCTCTGATTAAGATAAATTACTCCCAGATTATTCCAGGCCTCTCCATATATCGGATTTTGCTTCAGGGCTTTTTGAAATTCTTGAATGGCTTGTTGTTTTTGGTCTAAAGCCAAATAACACATGGCCAAATCAAAATGATACCTGGCATAACCCAAAGCATCATCGCGCACTATGAGCAGTTGCTTTAGAGCGTCTCTAGCCGCGCCATCCCATAAATACCTTTCAGCCAATTCTATACGGGCCAGCAACTTATCTGGCATCTTTTGTTCATAAACGTTGTCAATCACAGGTCCTTTGGACGCGCATCCAATAAGAATAACAATAAAAATAACGATCCAATATTTCATAATTTTTAACCTATCTCTTCCACCCCTAAACAAAAGGAATTATGCACTACTAACTTCTAAAAAACGTTAAACTTTAAACAGCTTAACACTCTCACTGAGTTTTGAGCCACTTGAGAAAGTTTTTTAGCTTTTTCATTTACCTGCAAACTAGATGTTTTAAACTATTTTGATGTCTGACTAAAATCAAAAATTTACTGAGATATTTCATTTACAGCCAAAGACACATCTTTTACATCACCTTATTTTGTCGATCACCTTAACGCTTAACTCTATTTTTTCTTCACCCTAAAATCCAAAATATTTCTTTCCCTCTTCCCAAACTCTATACCTATTAGATAAATCTCTTTATATCTATCCTGATACTTCTCCCAATATTTTTTTTCTTTTAATTGAGAAAGAGCAGAACCTGTGGATTTATCCAC
>JAUZRP010000046.1 GCA_030950395.1 Desulfonauticus sp.
AAAAGGAAATATTTTTTTACGATCCCCTTACCAGAAGAGTGACCGGGAACAATAGATTGTATGAGAAGGGGTTTGAGTTGGTGATTGGTGGTTAGGCTAAAGGCTATAGGCCATGGGCTATGGGTGTAGGTAGTGGGTGAAGGGTGAACAGTGAACTGTGATCGGTAAACGGTGATTAGTTGAAGTGGCTGGTTGACGGTTTATAGGTTTTAGAGATTCTAGAGGTGGTAAAGGTGGGAAATAGGTGCAGGGAGTGGGTGAAGGGTGAACGGTGAGCAAAGCTTGGCGATGGGATGGAAAGAAGCACTTGACTTTACTAAAAAATTAAACTGGAAACAAATAGAACAAAAAAAGATCTCCCAGTAAAATTCATTTAAGCAAATAAATATTCCTAAAAAAATAGGCTTTATAAGGGTAGGTGAGGATGGTCTCCAGATATCAAATTAATTTAGGTAATACAAAACTTGATGTACGTAAATCTAAAGTAAAATTATTTAAACCATAACTTTTGTTGCATCTCTTGCAGAGATTTTATGGTTTCTCCAGGTGAAAATATCACATCATATCCTAAACGCTTAGCCTGACGCATCCGTAAATCGTGACCCAAAACACTTCTCACCTGCCCATTTAGATCTACTTCTCCCCAAAACACGCTTCTTTTAGGTAAAGGTTTATCGTAAAATGAAGATAAAATTGCAGCACACAGAGCCAAATCTATACCTGGTTCTCTAATGTGAAGTCCTCTTCCAATTTTAATATACACATCTTTATCCTGTAAATTAATCCTCAATTTTTTCTCTAATACAGCTAAAAGCAAACTAAATCTATTCTGATCAATCCCCTGAGCCATACGCCTAGGTATAGCCAAAAAAGATCTGTTCACAAGAGCCTGGACCTCAACCGCAAACACTTTTTGCCCATCCAGAGTAAGAGCCAAAGCCTGCCCACTAAAATCACCTTCTACATCCTGGAGAAAAAAAGTTGCAGGGTCAATAACTACTTCTAGCCCTTTAGAACTCATTTCCAAAACTAAAATCTCATTTGCTGCTCCATACCTATTCTTTACCACTCTAATCAACCTAAACAGATGTTCTTTATCCCCTTCAAAATAAAGCACACAATCAACCATATGCTCCAACAATTTTGGGCCAGCAATAACTCCATCTTTTGTTACATGCCCTACCAAAAACAACGAACTGTCAAGTTGTTTGGCTCGTTCAATAAGAGTCAAAGAAACTTCTCTTATCTGAGAAGGGGAACCTGCAAGGGCATCTAATCTAGGACTGGAAATAGTTTGAATAGAATCTACTATAACGACCTTAGCCTCAGATTGCATGACCTGAAGCACACAATCCAGCTCCCTAGCGTAAAGAAAAAAAAGATTTTTAGAATGTACTCCCAAACGTCTGGCTCTGGTATGCACCTGAGATACAGATTCTTCTCCACTAACATAAATAACTTTTAAATTCTGCTTGCTGGCTAATGAACCAGCAAGCTGCAACAACCACGTGGACTTCCCAATACCAGGCTCACCACCCAAAAGATAAACCCCACCTTTTACCAATCCTCCACCTAAAAAAACATCTATTTCTTTGGAACCAGTGGAAAAATAAACTTGATTCTGCTCTATATGAGAATCTTCCGAGCAGACCAGATTAATAGAGGACAAGTTTACATCTTTTTCCCGCTTACTGGGACCAAAACTTTCCTGCAAAGAATTCCACGCCCCACACTTGGGACACTGTCCATACCAGGTAAAAAAACGACTGTTACACTGCTTGCAAATATAAACTCTTTTTTGCTTGGCCAAAACAAAACCACAAATAGTTCACTATTTTTTAGTTTTAGGAGGATTTTTCACGTCTATTACTTCTATCCCAAACTCATCAACATCTTTAGGAGGATTATAAAACACTACCATAAAAGGAACTCTTCCCCCTGGTTTTACAAACGTATTATGCGTAAGAATGCCAATTTTAGAATTTAAGACATCTTCTAATTCTTTTTTAGTTAACATTTGCAATTGATATAAAGAGGCAGTATTACCAGCAAAAAATTCTTTTTGCTTTACTACTTTACCTGATTTATCGTAAATAACAGCTTTAATTTTTATTAGTTCCTTTGTAGTATTAAATCTATTTATAGCTTCTCCTTCTATAACAAATAATTCTCCTATTTTGATATTTTTTACAAAATACTGTTTTACATTTTCAAGAGCAATATTTTTTACCTTTTCTTCCTGAAGTTTTTTCTCCAGATTGGAATTTTTCTTTTGAGAATTAGGAACAATAAAAGATTTTATTTGAGGAAAAAAGAAATAAGCACTACCTCCAATGGCAAACAATACAAGAAGAATTATAGCTAATATAATAAATTTCTTTTTACCTGATTTAGGAGTCTCTTCTGTATCTATTTCAACTCTATATTTTTTTGCTTGCTCGTATTTATCTGAAACATCTTGTTTCTTTTCCCCGTTAGAAACAGGTCTTTCTTCATTTTTTTTAGAATTAGGAGTCTCATCAAGATTATCTAAATCTAAATTATCTTTTAGTTCTTTTTTTTCTTCTGGCTGATAAGAAAATATATGCCCACATTTAGAACATTTAAGTTTTACTCCTGGCTTTAACTTATCTTCTGGAGCTTTAAATTTCGTTTTACACTTGGGGCACTGAATAACCATCTCTATCCCCCTTTTTTATTTAATTTAAAGTTAAAAGCTCTAACCGATATCCCCGAATTATCCTTGGTAAAACCTAACAAATATCTAAAACTGTTTTTTAAAAAATCAG
The DNA here is from genome assembly GCA_030950395.1 of Desulfonauticus sp. Lineage (GTDB taxonomy): Bacteria > Desulfobacterota > Desulfovibrionia > Desulfovibrionales > Desulfonatronovibrionaceae > Desulfonauticus. Next base: position 2,790 of record JAUZRP010000046.1, read on the forward strand.
TTCGCACACGTCAGGCAAATTACGATATTTTTCAGCATAATCCAAGCCATAACCGACCAGAAAACCTTGTTTTACTTCAAAACCAACATAATCCACTAAAACATCTACTTCTCGTCGTTCTTTTTTATCTATCAAAGCACAAATTTTAATACTTTTGGCCTGTCTGGCTTCTAAAACTTTTTTTAAATAGGCCATAGAACGTCCACTATCTACAATATCTTCCACCAATAGTAAATGTTTTCCCTCTACAGAAAGTTCCATATCTTTTAAAAATAACACCTTGCCCGAACTGGAAGTATTGTTATGGTAACTTGAAAGACGCACAAAATCCATTTCTATTTGCAAATCAATTTGCCTTACTAAATCAGAAAAAAACACAAATGCTCCCTTTAACACACACACTACCACCAAATCTTTTTCTTTGTAATCTCTAGTAAGTTGTCTTCCAAGTTCTTTTACTCTTTTTTGAATAACATCAGAAGTAAAAACAGGACGACAATGCATAAAATTTCCTCCTTTTAAAGCTCTAACAACATAGCAACCTCGTCACATTCAGGAAATTTAGGACATTTTAAACAATCTGACCATACTTTTTGTGGCAATATATTTTTTTCTACCATCTTAAATCCCAACTTTTCAAAAAATCCTGTTTGATAAGTTAAAACAAATATTTTATAAATACCTAAAGTAATAGACTCACTCAAAGCACTTTCTACAAGTTTCACACCCCAACCCTGTCCCTGCTTATCTTCACAAACAGCCAAAGATCTGATCTCTGCCAAGTCATCCCAAACAATAGTAAGAGCACAACATCCATAAACTTTTTGACTCTCACGATGGGCCAATACGAAATAATCTCTTAACTGGGTATAAAGTTCACTAAATGATCTTGGAAGAAGTAAATTTTTTTTAGAATAGTCCATCAGTAAGGCATGTATGTCCTGCACGTCTTTTATCCTTGCCTTTCTAATATACAAACTCAAGGCAAAAACTCCTTTACTATTCTATTTAAATCAAAAAATGACAAATATCCTTCATGCATATATAATCTTTCTCCACTTTGATTATAAATTATTATAGTAGGAAAACCTTGCACTCCAAACATACTGGCCACAGTGTCTTCTCCAAGATACACAGGATAATTAAACTTTACTTTTTGCTTAAAGTCTAAAACCATGGCAGCACTACTATCCATTGCAATACCAATAATAGACAATTGCTCTTTGTTATAATACCGTCTCAATTTTATGATCCCTGGCACTTCCCTCCTACAAGGAGGACACCAAGTAGCCCAGAAATTTAATAAAATCAACTTACTTTTTGAATTGGCAATTAGAGCAATAAGATCTGAAGGTTTAACTGTTTGAATAGCACCTGCCTGGGCTCGTGCCCCCAAAAAACACCACCAAACTAAAAGTATCCTAAAAATAAGTTTTCTATTCATAACCCCTTCTCCACTTCAGGTCCTTTTTTATTTTGTCAATTTTTTCGCCAGATTAACTGCGGCCACAGCATCTTCAGAATAACCATCGGCCCCAATCTGCCTGGCAAAAGTCTCAGTTACCACCGCTCCTCCCACCATTACTCTGCATTTTAATTTATATTTTTTTACTAATTTTATTGTTTCTTCCATTTTTATCATAGTAGTTGTCATAAGAGCAGAAAGTCCTATAAGATCAGCCTGTTCTTTTTGGGCCACTTCTACAATTTTTTGAGCTGGCACATCCTTACCCAGATCAATCACTTCAAAACCATGATTTTTTAACATCAAACAGACAATATTTTTCCCTATATCGTGAATGTCTCCCTCTACAGTAGCCATAATAATTTTGGGACCCTTTACATTTTTTTCTTCTTTTAACCATGGTTCTAAAAAAGTCACTCCAGCCTGCATGGCTTCTGCACTAAGCAACAACTGAGGCAAAAAATACTCTTTTTTTTCGTATTTATCTCCTACTTCTGTAATAGCAGGAATAAGCTCTTGGTTTAAAATTTCAAAAGCTTTTTTCTTTTTTAGAGCTTCTTTAAGCAGAGAAATTAAACGTTCTTTATCTCCTACAATAACTGCCTGTTTGGGAGTAGTGACCAACTCTGCTGGTTGGGTTTTATGAGTTATCTTATTTGTTGAACTCTGCCAATGAGAAAATATACTCACAAATTCAGACGCCTGTTTGTCCCTATCTAACAAGACATTGCTCGCATAAAACACTTCCTGAATACGTGAGGAATTGGGATTTACAATACAACTGCTAAGCCCCCAAGAAATAGCCATAGCCAAAAAAGTAGAGTTCAACAGTTCCCTTGCTGGCAAACCAAAAGAAATATTAGAAAGACCTATGGTAGTAGGTAAATTATGTTTCTTGCAATAAGCAATTACCTCCAGACACGCCTTGGCTGCTTCTGGCTTGGAAGACACTGTTAAAGCCAAAACATCTACCAAGATCAAATGCCTAGGGATTTTTAAATCTTCACATCTTTTCACCAGTTCTTCGATAATGACAATACGTTCCTTTGCAGTAACTGGCAATTTTTTGCCTTTTAAAGGTAAAAGAATAAAAGGAGCTCCGTAATCTCTACACAAAGGACCAAGACGTTCCAAACGCCCGGTTTCCCCACTGATAGAATTAATTAAGGGCGATCCTGGATATAGAGGTAAGCTCTTGTAAATAGCATCAATATTATTGGAGTCAAAACAAATTAAAGGATCGTATCTTTTAACCAATTCAAAACCAAGTTTTGGTAAAATTTTTTCCTCTTCTACTAAAGGAGCGCCTACGTTTACGTCCAAAACCTTTGCTTTGGCCTGCAATTGCTCCTCTGCCAATTTTAGGGCATAAGATATATCCCCCACTTGCAACTGAGAAGCTAACTTTTGTTTTCCTGTAGGATTTATTCTCTCACCTATTAATACCGTGGGCTCATCACCACCAAATAAAACGTATTTAGAACGAGAAGTTAAGCCAAAATTAAAATGTCTTGCAGGGGACTGAGGTTTAAACTCTATTTGTTTTAGAGCATCTGCCAACCTTGCTATATGAGCAGGAGTTGTGCCACAACAACCACCCAAACACTTTATTCCCATTTTAGCAAACTCAATCATTTGCGCGGCAAAGTCCTCTGGAGACAATTTGAATACTGTCTGTCCATTTTCTAAAACAGGCAAACCAGCATTGGGCTCTACTAAAAGTGGTTTTGGAGATACTGTTAACATTTCCTGTACCATGGGGACGAGCTCTTTTGGCCCCAAACTGCAATTTATGGATACAAAATCAACATCTAAATTTAACATGGTTAAAACAAAACCAGTAGGAGTAGTGCCTGTAAGGGAATTTTTCCCTTCAAAGGTCATGGAAATGCCAACAGGAAGATGAGGACAAACCTTTTTAGCAGCAATCACCACAGCCCTGGCCTCTGCTAAATCAAAATGTGTTTCCCCTAAAATTAAATCAACTCCTCCAGCCACTAAACCACGTATTTGCTCTACAAAAACATCTACCAGTTCTAAAAAACTTACGTCTCCAAGAGGTTTTAATATCTTTCCAGTAGGACCAATACTTCCTGCCACCAAAGATTTATTTCCACAGGCCTGCCTAGCCAGCAGGGCCATTTTTTTATTCAATTCAAAAACATCCAAACCAGCAGGTAATTTATACCTATTCCCCCCAAAAGTATTGGTAGTAATAACGTCTGCACCAGCCTGAACATACTCCGCGTGAATATTCATTAAAACCTCAGAATTATGCCAGGCAAATGCCTCTGGAGACTCTCCAGAAGGCAATCCTTTTTTTTGCAATAAAGTGCCAAGACCACCATCAAAAAGAATAAACTTGTTAGAAGCTAAAAATTTTTTAAATTTCATAACCTTTACTTATACCTCTATTACACGCCAAATTTCAAATAATTTCTAAAATTCTAAAGTTTTTAAATCTTAAATGAAAACCTTGCAAAGGACAAATAAAAAATATACCATAAACGAACTTAGCTAATTACACGTATTAAAAACTAAATTTCACCAAACTAAATTAGAATATTTTTATGAATTATCCACAAAACAAAGAAACTCAAAGCCTTCCTCAAACCCTTCCCAGCAAAGAGTTAGAACTAAAAACCAATACCTCAAACTACCCCCAATTAACAGATAATTTAAGTCTATACCTAAAGGAAATAAATAAATTCCCTATATTAACTCCAGAAGAAGAAATAGAGTTGGCCAGGCGTTACCACAAATACAAAGATCAGGAAGCAGCCTTCAAGCTAATTACTTCTAATTTGCGTCTTGTAGTAAAAATTGCTATGGATTTCCAGCGTAAATGGATGCAAAACATTTTGGACCTAATTCAAGAAGGAAATATAGGTCTTATGAAAGCAGTGCAAAAATTTAATCCAGACAAAGGTATAAAATTCTCTTATTATGCGTCTTTCTGGATAAAAGCTTATATCTTAAAGTTTATTATGGACAACTGGAGAATGGTCAAAATAGGCACTACCCAGGCCCAACGCAAGCTATTCTATAATCTGAACAAGGAAAAACAACGCCTAGAAGCCATGGGCATTACTCCAGATGCCGAAACAATCTCCGCTAATCTCAACGTTGCCAAAAAAGAAGTAGTGGAAATGGGCAAACGCATGGGACATAACGACCTATCCCTAGATACGCCCTTAAACGATGAAGAAGATTTTACTCCTTTACACGTTATACCAGCTCTTGAAGGCAACATAGAACAAAAACTCCTCCAGGAAGAAACCGCTAACATTTTACAAGAAAAAATAAAAACCCTGCTGCCCAAATTAAACGAGAAAGAAAAAGACATCCTCCAATTAAGATTACTCAATGACAACCCTCTAACTCTTAGAGAAATTGGAGAAAAATACGGCATAACCAGAGAACGAGTAAGACAAATAGAGGCAAGGTTGCTCCAAAAAATAAAAAAACACTTAAAAGAAGAAATCGCAGACTTTTCTAAAGATTGGATTTTAAATGCATAAGACGTTTTACTATCTTACTTTTGCATCTAGTAAAAAACAAAAACACACTATAAATAAGATCTAACTGCAAAAATTGCTTTAAATAGTTAAACAAAAAAAATTCAACAAGGAAATTTTTTCAACAATTTAAACAAGTAAAATAGTTATAAATTGAGGATTTAATCAAAAACGCCAATTTTGTTTTTTTGCAGTCACGTCTTATAAGGTTAAGGATAGTGTTTATCCTTTGATTTAAAACACAAAATTAGGTTTTATGAAGTTATGAAACGTTTATTAATTATACTTTTAAGCATAATCTTATTAACTTCTTGTGCGGGCACAAAACAGAGAAATCTGGTCAATTCTGCCAGTTCTAAACCTATACAACTAAGCCAATCTGCCCAAAAAATTTACACGTTTTTAAAATTCTGGCAATTATCCAAACAAGGCTTATTTCAGGAGGCAGAAAAGGAGGCCCAAAAACTGCTTAACTTAGATCCAGAACCTTATACTTACTTAGAAGTAGCTAATTTCTACTGGCAACATACTAAATTTGAACAGGCTAGAACAATTTTAAAACAAGCCATAAAAAAATGGCCCAAGACCAAAGAACTCTATCTGTCTTTAGCCAAATCCTATCTGGCAGAAAATAGATTCCAAGCAGCTCAAATCACCCTGGAAGAATATCTAAAAACATGCCCTAAAGACTATTCTGTGTATTCGGAGCTAGCCGCTATTTATCTCAAAACTAAAAAATATGCTGAAATAATTGATCTTCTCAAAAAAATTCCTGCGTCTAAACAATCTAAAATTGCTTTATATTATCTTGCCAGAGCTAACTTTGAACTTGGTCTAACCCTGAGTGCAGAAAAATACCTAAAAAAAGCTCTGGCCAAAGACCCCAATTTCTTTGAAGCCTGGGCAGAGTTAGCCTACATTTACGAAAGCACCAAACGTTATGCAGAAGCAGAAGAGGTTTATTCAAAATTGCTACAATCAGATCCAAAGAATGAAAAATTAGTTTTAAAACTAATAAAATTAAATTTAAAATTGAACAATCCTCAAAAAGCAATGTCTATATTTAAAAAATATACGCTATCTCTAAACAATCAATTAGATGTAGTATCATATTTTATGGATAATGAATACTACGAATATGCCAGAACTATTTTAAATAACATAATAAAACAAAATGGATATTCAGATATAATATATTTTTATTTAGCTTTACTAAACTATTCAACAAACAATTTAGATAAAGCTATTTACTGGTTAAGTCAAGTACATCCAAATAGTACTAATTATAAACAGTTCTTAAAATTTAAAGTACAAATACTTTTAACCCAAAATAAACTAAAAAAAGCAGAAATCATATTAAGTAAACTTCTACAAAAATATCCTAAAGACAAAGAAATATTAAAACTAAAAATTGACCTTTTAACTCAAGAAAAAAAATATAAAGAGGCTCTAAAAGAATTAGTAAACATTCTAAAAATGTGGCCAGACGATAAATTTTTTCTTTATAAAAAAGCCATAATTTTAGAAACATTAAAACAACACCAAAAAGCTATGCAGCTTATGGAAAAAATTATTACTCTCTATCCTGACTATGCCCCTGCTCTAAATTTTGTAGGCTACTCTTTAGCAGAAAAGGGAAAAGATCTTGCTAGAGCAAAGGTCTTAATAGAGCAAGCTCTAAAGTTAGAACCAGAAAATGGATATTATCTTGATTCGTTGGCCTGGGTTTATTTTAAGCTAAAAAAATATTCTAAAGCCTGGGAATATATTAATAGAGCAGTTCAAAATACAAAAGACGATCCTGTTATCTGGGAGCATTATGGAGATATTGCTCTAAAATTAAACTTAATTGAAAGAGCCAAAAAAGGTTATAAAAAATCTTTAAAATTAAATCCCCAAAACTTAAAAGTAAAAACAAAACTTAACTCTATACTACATCCCTGAAATTGGTAATTAGGAATTGGTAATTGCTGATGGGCTATAGGCCATGGACTAGGAGAAATTGTGAACAGCGAATGGTTAACTGTGAATTGTGAAATGTCTAGACTTTTTGGGTACAGTGCAAAAAAACTCTACCTATGGTAACCTGGTAATGAAAAAAATATTTCTAAACCTATTAATTTTGGGAATGGGATTATTCTTTGCATGTACGCCCAAACCTACTCCCCCCCTAACCAAGTCTAGCCTGTGGAATAAATTTATTCAACATCAACAACAACTAAATCAAATCTCCTATTTTTATCTAAAAGGCAGTGCCCACGTAAAAAAAGCCAACCAAAATCACCGTGTTATCTACACTTGCTTTGGACAAATAAAAGGAATTCTTAGGGTGGATATATCCTCATCTCTTGGCCAAATACTCTCTATGTGGCAGGTAGATACCAAAAAACTACTTGCTTTTTTCCCTTATGAAAATAAGGCCTTTATCTCAGATAATCCCAATCTTAATCTGTCTAATTGGGGTTATCCTCTACCCTTTGACTTAAAAATGAGTATAAACCTTCTACTGGCCAAAATAAACCTGGATAAATTACCTGAAATTAATCTTAAAATAAAATCCAATCAAAACATCTTCACGCTAAAAAACAAAAAAATAGTTCTATATACAAATGGATTAATAAAAAATATCTATTTTAAAAATTATAAAATATCATATCTAGCCTATGAATTAAATACAAAATATATTTACCCAAAACGGATCTGTATATTTGATAAAGATAAATTGATATTAAAAATCTTTCAAAAAGAATTAAAGACAAAAATAAAATTTCAAAAATTAAACATCATCTTACCAAAAAAAACTATAATTTTCAAAATGTAGTCTTTTATCTACCTATTTTAAGGATTTAAGGAGAACTATTATGTTAGATAAATTAAAATATCTATTCATAATTGTTTATTTAGGTGTAAGGATAAGTCTTAGTGAATTATGCATAGGTCTATTTGGTATTTTGACCAGAATAGAAGAACAACAACTTCTAAAGCAACTAAATAAAGAATATCTTTTGTTAGGCATAAATATATCCAGATTTAAAGATCTAAATCATCCTGAAATACAACTTAGTTTAGAACAAATTGATTTTTTAAAAAAAGAAATAGAATTCTTAAAAAAACAACATAAAAACAAAATAAAAACTCTTTTAGAATCCCGTAAAGAAAATCTTTTAGGATTATTGGCAATTCGTAATTTATAATTGGGCATTGCTAAACCATAGGCAAAAGATCCTGGGCCAAAGGCTAAGGGATGGTAGATGTTAGAGGGTATAGAGATTATAGGTGTTGTAACGCTAGTAGATATTTTTGAATAAAGGATAAATGGGGTTGTAGGGGCAGACCTATTTTTCTGTCTGTGATATTTTGTAATTGAATAATAAGTTAGGGCTGCAGTATAAACAGTGGAGAAGTTAACTATTAGTTATGAAATATCTAAAACTTTTTACGAAGCAGTATCAGTATTATATACATAGAACTCCCAAATAGACTTATAATATTCAAACATAAGGAAAAAGGAGAATGGAGGATGGAAAACACTAAAAAAATAATTTTTGCTTCTGATCATGCAGGCTTAAATTTAAAAAGGGTTCTAATGGATTATTTTCGTCCTAATTATGAAATAATTGACGTGGGCACCAAAGAAACTAGCAGCTGTGATTATCCTATTTATGCTAAAAATCTATGTATAAAAGTATTGGAATTAGAAGCATTAGGTATTTTAATTTGCGGGACAGGGATCGGCATGAGTATAGCGGCCAACAGATACAAAGGGATTAGAGCAGCTTTGTGTCTAAATGAATATATGGCTGAAAAAGCAAGACAACATAATAATGCCAATGTACTCTGTCTAGGAGAAAGAGTAGTTGGCGTAGATCTGGCTAAAAGTATTGCTCAAACCTTTCTCACCACACCTTTTGAAGGAGAACGCCACCTAAGACGCATAGAACTTATAGAAAACCTATAGAATATTCTAAGGGGATTTTTTTGAGAGATGCTTTTTGTAACTTGAGAACTATGATTTGAAATGACTATCCTGAATTAGCAATGGATTAGCTCAGACTTAAGGGTTATTTTTTACCTACAGAGTAGAGTTAGGGGAAAGTTTTTAAAAGAGGTATTAGTGTAGAGGGGGGTGGTGGTGTCAGAGAAGTCAAGAGAGGTAAGTATTTTTTAGTTTAGTAGGTATTTTTTGTAAGGGGTTGGTATAGAGGAGTTAAGGTATGAGATTAAGTTCTCTTGGGGACGACCTACTTTCCCACCCTTTAGGA
>JAUZRP010000047.1 GCA_030950395.1 Desulfonauticus sp.
CCGCCAATTTCTTGAGCCCTACCAATTAACTCTACATTTTTCTTGTAATAGCAAGAATTATTACTGCGAGCACAAAACAGGGGACATTCAATTTTGTCCGATGCCAAACAGCGTCATGGCACCAGAGCGAAGCAATTTCAAGCAAAGAGTCCTTTTTGTCATTGCGAGCGGAGCGTAGCGACCGAAGCAATCTCAAGCAAAAAGAAGGAAGGGATCCCACGGCAGTCGCCCGCCTCACCAGATCGCTTCGTCGGCCCTAGCGGGCCTCCTCGCGGTGACGTAGGGAAAGGCCCTTATGGGCAATCCTTAATTATATTTAATTCTTGACACTAAAATAAAAAATCTGCTACTTAAAAAGACCAATTTCTAATAAAGATGACATAGGAGGGGTTATGCGAAGGATTGTCATTTTGCTTGGTCTTTTGGCGTTTTTCCTGGTCGCCCAAAGTATTCGGGCCGAAGAGGTGGAGCTTGGGGAGGTGGTGGTTACCGCCACCAGGACCGAGATTCCCGCAACCCAGGCCCCTGCCAGCGTGACCGTGATTACTAAAAAGGAGATGGAAAAGGAAAATATCAAGACCCTTGATGAAGCCTTGAGGAATGTAAGCGGTATCTTCTTGAGAAGAGGGAAAGGCCTTATGGATACTTTGGCAGCTGTAAGTTTGCGAGGGCTGCCTGAGCAAAAACGGACTTTGATCTTAATTGATGGTATACCATTAAACAACGCTTATACTTCTGGAGTGGAATGGAATAGTCTAGCACTAGATAACATAGAACGTATTGAAGTGGTAAAAGGGCCTTTTTCTGCCTTGTATGGTGGAAATGCTATGGGTGGAGTCATAAATATTATTACCAAGACTCCTGAAAGACGACAATTTAATTTTAAACTCGGTTATGGTTCTCATAGTACAGCTATATGGTCAGTTTATTATGGAGATAAAATTACTGATAAATTGACTTTTGTTTTAGGTTATGAAGGAAAAGATACTGACGGTTATATTAACGATTATTATGTAAAAAAAGCTAGTTACACAACCAGTACGCCAGGAATTCCTGTTACTGGTTGGAAAAAGGTTGCTTATAAAGGAGATCCGGACTCCCCAGGATATATATTTGGTGATAAAGGTAAAAATTGGATAAAAACACATAATTTTAACTCTAAAGTTAATCTTAGTCTTACAGATACTACAAAACTAAGCTTATTTTTTCAACAAAATGGATATAAATATGGCTACGAAGATGGTAAATCCTTTTTAAGAGATTTAAATGGGGAGATAGTTGATTCTGGAATAGTAGAAATAGAAGGAAATAATTATAAAGTATATCCTTATTATTTTTTAGGAGGGTATGGAAAGAGAACTATAAATATTTATAGTGCTAATTTAAATAGCTTGCTATTTAATAAAGTAAAATTTAACTTCAAAACAGCTATAAATGACTATCAAACAAGCTGGTATGTTTTACCTCAATATGGAGCAACTAGCGATGGAGGGAAGGGTAAGTTATCTTCTACTCCGTCAGAAATATTTTTTTCAGATCTAAAATTTGATATTCCCCATTTTCAAGATAAAGGTTTATTGATTTTAGGTTTTTCATATAAACACGAGCAGGCCACTACAAAAGAATGGTATCTTAACGATTGGCGAAATATAGATGATAAAAGTGAAGAGATCTATAATTCTCACGGCAAGACTAAAAATTATGCTATATATATGCAAGAACAAGTTAAAATTTTTGATAACTTAATGGTATTTGCTGGAGCAAGATGTGACTTCTGGAAGACTTATAATGGTTATTATAATGACTATCAGAAGGGCGACTCACAAGTTTATAGTGAAAGAAGTCATGATGCTTTTAGTCCTAAATTGGCTATGGTATGGGAGCCAGATAATTCTCTAAAACTTAGAGCTTCTATTGGTAGGGCCTTTAGGGCGCCTAATATTTACGAACTTTATAGAACCTGGTGGTATTATTCTACTGTTTATAGAGGCAATCCTGATTTGAAACCAGAATGGTTAACTTCCTGGGAGTTTGGTCTCAACAAGAGCTTTTTTAATGATAAAACAAATATAGATATTAGTTATTATGAAAATTATATTGATGATATGATTTACACAAGTAAAGTGGCAGATAAAGAATACTTAAAGATTAATGCTGGAAAGGCAGAAGTAAAAGGCCTAGAGATAGAGTTGCACCAAAAAATAAACGATTGGTTGAAAATATTTGGAACCTACTCTTATAAGTTTAAAATGGAAATCACAGAAAATCCTGCTAAACCTGAAAGTGAAGGGAAGTATATTCCCTATGTTCCTAAAAAGACCGCCAGTTTTGGGATTACTGCTGATATTTATAATTGTTCTGCAACTTTGTCAGGAACTTATATCAGTAAAGTTTACAGAAATGATGACAATTCTGATACTGCTTCAGATGTGCCAGGAGTTTTTGATGAACATTTCGTAGCCAACTTTAAAGTACTAGCAAAATTTAAGCAGAATCATCTAATTTTTTCCTTTGCTGTTGATAATATCTTTGATGAAGAATATTTTTGGTCATATAAAGCTCCAGGGCGAACCTTTTGGGGACAAATTGAATATAAATTCTAATACTTTTGTAAAAACTCTTAGATAAGAAATTTCCAAAAATTTGAGGCGGGGCTTATGCCCCGCTTTTACTTATTTTTCAAAAAAGAGGCGAAAAAAATAATAGCCTTTTCGCAAATCTTTCAAGCCAACTGCAACTATTAATGCGAGCGTTAAAGATGAAAATCTGAGTATTTTTTAAATGTCTTTTGTTAAATACTCCTATTAAGTTGAACCGCCCCGGTCTTGTCGGATGCTCTTTTTTGTGAGTACTTGTAATACATCTCTTCAAATTCCGCTGGAGGAATATAACCCAGCGGCCCCATTAAACGAATATGATTATACCAATACACCCAGCAAAGCGTCTCCCATTCAACTTGACCTCTTGTATTCCACGGCCCTAAATGCCTTATTACCTCCGTTTTGTACAACCCTATCACTGTCTCCGCCAAAGCATTATCATATGAATCCCCTACGCTGCCTACTGAAGTCTCTATCTTCGCTTCTGCTAA
>JAUZRP010000048.1 GCA_030950395.1 Desulfonauticus sp.
CTTCGTGAAATATTTTCTAGCGATGCAGATATGACTCCCGATTTAAAAAACAAAACCTTAACCATAACTCTACACTCATTATCTACACCAAGGGCAAATGATGTGGTTAAAAAAATGTGCGCGCTCTTGAATCAAACCCAAACAATATATCCAGGTACTAATATGAGAATGGTCTTCAAATCAGTAGCAGTTTAAATTACGATGGTCTTGGATGTCTGAACGTGGTCTTTTTGTAAAAGTCAGCAAATTTTCCACTAATTATGCCATCATCTGCACTTGCTTTTTGAGTGATTTAGGTTAAAATAAATAAAAATTTATTTGGCGGGGCAAATCCCCCCTTTTTTACTAAAATAAGAACCATTTGGAGGGAGTTATCCCATTAGAGCAGCAAATTTTGTTATTAGGCCGCCAACTTAAGAATCCGCTTTTTTTCCTTTTTCTCTTTTGCTAATTGGTCTTTGAGCAATTTACGACCTATTTTATGGAGATTATATGCACATACAGCAAGGGCTGTGTAATTTTTAAATTTTTGCCAACTACGATCAGGGCATCTTCCTAATCCTCTGTGTTCCAATTCGTTAATATTAGACTCTATCGCAGAGTGCTTCTTTTTAAGCTTCCTAAATTTGGGCTGATGTTCTTTTTTTGTCTCGGCTTTGTTACGTTTGCCTTTTTTAGGCATTATTACTTCCGAAATAAAATTTTCAAGCCATTCTCTATCCTGCTGACTAGAAAAGCCTTTATCTACACTTAAGCTTTGAATAAAGAACTTTGGAAGAATCCGCTGGGCAATACCTCTAATCAATTGGCTGTCTGCCTCCTTTTCTGCAATCTGATGATCTATAATTAAATCAAACTGATCTGTTGTTATGGCTGTCTTTTTTCCTATTTCTACGTTAGGACGCAATTTTCCTTTCTTTATAAACTCTGTGTAGTCTTGAAAAATTGAAAATATTTTTTCTTGATGAGGAATTACTTCTCCTTTCAACAACCGCCTATCCACTAAATCTATATGCTTTTTTAACATTTTGTTGTAATA
>JAUZRP010000049.1 GCA_030950395.1 Desulfonauticus sp.
TCTGCACGAAAAGGCAAAAAATGGGTTTGTATTAACACCAAGTTAGTTTTTTAATAAAAGAGTATTTTGAATGTAACACACTCAGAGTTGCGTATTTTAAAATAAAGAAGGGTTAGGTGTTTTTTAGTGTCTAGATTCGGCTTAAATTTAGGGATGAGAAAGCAATTCGAATGCCAGCTAATGTTAGGGACCACTCCAATTAATGAAGTAAAAATCCCAACTAAAACAAGAAGCCATATTGTTGCTCTGGTGGCGGCCTTGCAACATATTTATGTTACCCCAAAATGGAACACTAAGCTATTCGGCCTGCTAACTGAAAAGGTGTTAAAAAACAAGAAACAGACAGGTCGGGAAGGAATGGCTCTTTGGGAGATGTTTGTGCTGGCTCAAATTCGTTTAGCAGAAAATACTTCTTATGATGAGCTACACCATAAAGCAAATTATGATACACTTATACGTGGAGTATTAGGTGTTTTGCCCACCGATTACAGCTTAGGAAAACAATATAGTTATCAGAATATTTATGATAATGTGTCATTAATAGATGATCAGCTACTTATAAAAATCAACGCCCTGATTGTTGAAGTTGGGCACGAAGTGTTTAAAAAAAAAGAAAATACTCCATTACGCTTAAAGACAGATAGTTTTGTTGTAGAAACAGATACCCATTTCCCTACCGATTATAATTTATTGTGGGACTGTGCCAGAAAATGTATTGATACGGTAAATCATTTAAGAAAAGAAGCTGAAATACCAGGTTGGCGAAAACATGCTAATTGGAAATCTACTATAAAATCCTCTATGCGAAGGGTGGGCAAGGTTTCTTCCAGTGGCGGGCAAAACAAAGATGTTCGCCTAAAAAAAGAAGTAAGGAGGTATTTGGAAAACACGGAAAAACTGGCAAAAAAAGTTAAAAAAGTACTCGATACGCCCATAGTACTCGATTCGATTAAAACTATTTCACTTATTGAATCATTAGCATATTACAACAAAATGTTAAAAAAGCATATAGATTTAGTGGATAGGCGGT
>JAUZRP010000005.1 GCA_030950395.1 Desulfonauticus sp.
AGCTACTGTTTCTATACCTTCTTAAGAGAGTCGCCTTGGATTTTCCATCCACAAAGCATAGGAGACCTTTATAGCTTAACTGGATTCCTGCTCTGCATTATAATTGGACTATTGCTTTACATTTATCACCTATACAAAAACACTACCCGTGGAGTTGACGTTAGAACTCTATACCTAAATATCCCGCCAGAATAGCCTTAAATACCCTTTTCTTTTTATTTTTCCAGTTAAGCATTATTGGTGCCTTCATTTGTTTGAATTAGATTTAATCGCCGACTTGGTTGAAGAACAGCTAATAAAAGGAAAATTCCGTTGGCTTGCGAACTTTAAAGAAATTCACAAAAACTACCGATTAGGCGAATTTACATTTCCGATATATGCTACTGGTGGACTAGAAGAAAAAGGATTCTTTCTCTCAAGAATCTTCTCAGCTTTTGTAACTCCAAAATATAAAGTTCATTTTCTTCTCTACTCTACTCCCCAAATAGATGTGAAATCAATAAGAAATCTTGTAATTGCATCCAAGAAACGATTTACTGGCGAAGACTGGATATTTCTAGGACTACTTCAAACAGACCCTATAAATAAAAATGTTAAAGAAGCTATAGAACACATAGCAGACAAAAGGATAGGCATAACACTCTACAGTTTTGCCTCTAAAAGTGTTATCGCCTCAAAAAACGTTCTCGGAAAAGCTCTTCAAAAACATCTGAAAATAGCTGAAGCAAAGTTTGAGGCTTTCGACCTGCCCAACTACATAAAAAGTTTCGCTATCGCCTTCTTTTTGTGCATACTTGCACTAGTTGCCATTGCCTTCTTGGGAAATTTACCTCAAATAGTTCGTCCTGAAACAATTCTTGGAGTAGCAATAATCTCTCTAATAGGAGGACATCGCCTCTATAAAATACAATATCACACGACATTGACATTAGACAGAAATGGTTTTGAACTACGCGAAGGAAAAAATGTTGAAAAACATGATTGGCGCGATTTTGACGAAGTGACCATCTATATTACCCCTAAACATGAAACGTGTATAAGGCTGCGCTCAAAACAAAAAACATTAGACCTTCCTCTTTCTAGAATTGGAATTTCAAGAAAAGATGCTTATAACATGATAAGACAGTTGATAAGAAAGAAAAGGACTACTCGATAACTGGTGTTTCTACAGCAGTATTCCACCAAGGTTTATTCCATTTTTTGTCAACAACGGGTAACTGCTTCAAAAGCTCCTCTATTCTATCTGTTACCGTTGAAATCTCACTTTTTGACATCCACTCTGTAAGGACATCAGTTTTGTCAGCAATGTTCCCTAGGTTAAGCCTCACCGTTAAAGTAAACTTCTTATCCTTTTTCAAAACCTTATGCATTTTCTTTGCATCTATCTTTTCTGCTCCTGCTCCAATTTCATGATCTAAAAATATGGCACATACATCTCGAACGTCC
>JAUZRP010000050.1 GCA_030950395.1 Desulfonauticus sp.
TCAGAACGACGTAAAGACGTGGTCTCCTGAGGCTTTACTTCCAAAAGAGAAGCTCTAGAGACATCAAGCCCGCAAAGACAAGAGAGCACCGTCTCCTTACAACGAGAAAGTATCACCTTGGCCGCTATGTCGTAATACATAAAATTAGATTAGCAATAAAAGGTTTAAAATTCAAGGAAAGAGCAAAAAAGGTCTTCTGACTAAAGTATAAAAAGTTATAAAAAGTAATTCTTCCAAACTATGCTAAAAACAAAAAATCTTTTTAGCGAAAAAAACAATACAAGATGTAAATGCAAAAGCCCAAAATTTGTTTTTTTGGGGGTAAACCGTCAAAATGTAACCAGATTAACTTTTAATTGCTCAAAATAATTTTTGCAGCTAAATAGTTACGAAAAAATAACTGCCTTCTTTTAGTCTTTTGGACGTGCCAATTTGGGCATTCAAGGGGTTAACCAGTCATAGTTGACAATATTTGAATTAATCGCCTGGGGGATATCCCCCAGGTTGCTTTAATCTCTAGTTTGTCCCATAAAACGTAAAAGCATCAGAAAGAGGTTTATAAAATCAAGGTACAGAGTTAAAGCGCCCAGAATCGTACCTCTTCTTATAGCCAGCTGATCATCATAAGGCGCGCTAGCGCCCATTTCTTTTAATTTTTGTGTATCGTAGGCAGTTAGGCCCACAAAGACTATCACTCCAATCCCGCTAATTACAAAGTTTAAACCAGAACTATGTAAAAACATATTTACAATCGAGGCAATAATAATCCCTATTAGCCCCATATACAAAAAACTTTTCCAGGAGGTTAAATTCATATTCGTGGTAAGGCCAAAAATAGACATGGCCCCAAACATGCCAGCACATACAAAAAAGGTAGAGGCAATAGAAGAACTGGTGTAAATGAGAAAAATAGCTGAAAGGGTAAGTCCATTTAAGGCAGAGTAAAGCAAAAACAGACCAGTAGCCATACCAGCAGACATCCTGGATATCCCAGCACTGATGACAATGACCAATAAAAATTCAGCAATAATTAGACCCCACATGAGCATAGGATTACCAAAAATAAGTTGCAGCATTTTGGGGCTAGTGGCAGTGTAATACGCAATAGCCCCTGTTAACCCAAGGCCAATGGCCATCCATTGATAGACTCCACGCATAAAAGCATTTAGAGCTTTTACCTCTACTGTTGAGACGTTATAATAACTTTTTTCAGACATAAAACTTCCCCCTTTTGTTCCATTATAAAAGTTTCCCCGCTATTTTAGAGCTTATTCCTGAATTTTTTAGATAGCCTGTGTCAAGTGAAAAGGCAAGATTTTTAGAAAAATATAGAGGCATTTCCCCAATTGTTCCTCTCTAATAAACACACTGGTGATGCCTCCCAAAAATATTTATACCTAATATTAAGGCTATTTTAATCTATTTTAAGCTTGCTAATAAGCTCTCTCAAATCTGATAACTCAGATAAGTTATTTGCATTTTCCCGCAAAAAATTACTATAAGCACTGAGTTCTTCAGCCGTGCTTTTTATCCAGATTAGTTACAATCTTTTGGCCTGTTCCCAAAGGATATTTAATTCTTTTAAAGAAAGTTCTTCCAGATTTAGATTTTTAGCCCGGGCCAATTCTTCCATTTTTTGAAATCGTTGTAAGAACTTTTGATTGGCTCTGTGCAAAGCAGTATTGGGTTTTATCTGGTGGCGCCTGGCATATTCGGTTAGACAAAATAAATAATCTCCAAATTCTTCTTCCATCCTGGCTTTATCTTGTCGTTCTTTGGCTTTTAACCACTCTTGCCATTCTTCCTGGAGTTTTTCCTCCTGACTTTTGTTGTCTGGCCAGGTAAAACCTGATCTGGCAGCTTTGGAGTTTATTCTATAGGCTCGTAAAAGAGGCGGTAAATGGGGCGGGATAGAGTCAAAAACAGATTTCCTGTGAGCTTTGGCCTGTTGTTCTTGCTTTTTTATTTTTTCCCACATTTTAAGTAGTTCTTCCAGATTGTCTATTTTTGTCTGACCAAACACGTGGGGATGCCTGCCAACCATTTTGGCAGTAACGCCTGCCAAAACTTCATCTAATGTAAATTTATCTTCATACAATTTTAAAACAAAAAACAACAAAAAAAACACGTCTCCTAATTCTTCTTTTATATCTTCAAGATGTTCTCTATGAATCGCATCCACTAATTCAAACACTTCCTCAATCAAATAATCACAAAGACTTTGAGGAGTTTGCTCCCTATCCCAGGGGCATCCATTAGGCCCAAGTAAGATATTAATAATTTTTTGCAACTCTTTTATACCAGAATACATTGATTTCTCCATCTATAAAATTTTTAACCCAAAAACTGTCTTGCACCCCAAAAAACCCAGATTTAGCCGCCAAAAATTAAACGCTACTCTCCCCCTAAAAAGCTTATCACAAATCACTAATCACCTATCACCAGTCACCAATTACGGTACATGAGGCAATAACTTTTCTCTCCACTTTTTTTCCCAATAAGTTCTTTTTTGGGTAAAATTATCTTTTATATTCTTAGGTAACATAATGCTTAACTGCGTACTAATCTTATGCACATAAGGAGCAAGTTTGGACTGTCTAAGAGTGGGGTTATTGGTGGACAAAAAAGACGTCATTACCATTAGAATAATAGAGCATAAAATAACAGCTTTTAACAAACCCAAAAGACCACCAGCAATCCTATCCAACCAACCCAAAGACACCAAATTGAGGAAATGTTTGAGTAAGGCAGCCAAAATATAAACACCAATCATCACACCTATGATTACAGATAAATAGGCAATAATACCCGTCCAGGAAGAGGAAGGAAAAAACCTCTTTACATAGGGAACGACTGTTTGCCAATATTTATTGGCCAAAATAAAGCCCAAAAACAAAGCCACTAAAGAAGAAATCTCCTGCACTAGACCTCTGTAAATACCTCGTAAAAAGAAAAATGCTGTAATTACAATAAAAACTATGTCCAATAGATTCACTTCTACTACCTCCTAAAATGATGTATTAAAAAAACAAAATTGGTTAACAACGATTTCAACTTGCCCTGAGGCATAGCAGCCTAAATAGCACTATCCAATTGCAAAAATTATTTTAAACAGTTAAATGCCGTTCAACAAAATATTTCTTAACAATCTCAACTGGTTACAACTTGCCAATTTAACTCAAAACACAATCTTTGGACTTTTTCTGTCTCGTCTTAAGAAAGCTAAAACACTCAAAATACTCTTTGTTCTGCCTGGTGAAAGCCTTTATCGAAAAAAGATGGTCCTTCAAAACGTCTCTGGCCAAATATCCTTGCTTATGAGCTTGACACTAACCCAAAGGCTAATTAACTTCAACTAAATTGTTTTTTTTGACCATAAAAGAGTTACACTTTGACAATTTCGTGAAATTTTAGAGTAAAAAAAATCACATAAGGAGTAAATTATGGCCTATAATGTAAAACTGGTAAAACTGATAAACGGAGACATGGTTTTAGCCAAATGGAATGAAGAAAAAAATTGTCTTCAGGATCCAGCAATTTTACAAATGGTGCCCACGCAAACAGGGGTACAAATGATGTTAATGCCTTTTGGCTATCCTTTTGACTCAGAGCTTAAAGGAGAAATAGACGGTAAGCACATTTTATATGAATACCAAAACGTGCCTGAAGAGCTAAAAGCAAAATATCTTGAAGCCTCTAGCAATTTAACTTTATCCACTCCCGCTGACTTACAAAACTTATCCAACCTGACTGGTGCTGGCGGAGGCAAAATTACAGACCTTTCAAGCTTATTAAAAAAATAACCGTTTAAGGCAGGATTCGTGGCTATCGCAAATAATGGAGATGCAACGTAATCTTGTCTAATAAAGGCTGGCTAAAGGTTTTGCTCCTAAAAAATTAGATCTTATACCCTTTGGTCGGCCGCCTTTTTCCCTATGAGATTTAATTTTAGCACTTAGTATCTCGTGTTTAAACTCTAACTGCCTGCAAGATGTGTTTGTCAGGTCTGTTTTGTGAATGAAAGAATTGCTTCACCTTTTTCAAAAACCCAGTCATTATCTAGGCACTGAACCCAATGCTGTTCACAAAAATCTTGCCTTTGTGTCCGTGCACATAGCTTTAGCCTTCCCAGATCTATATGAAGTGGGAATGTCTTATTATGGACATAAAATCCTATATGAACAAATAAATAAAGTAAAAGATTTCTATGCAGAACGGGTTTTTGCGCCATCTCCAGAGGTGGCTCATATTTTAAAACAAAACAATGTCCCTTTGGCCACCTTAGAGACTGACACCCCCTTAAAAAATCTAGACATACTTGGTTTTAGTCTCACTAACGAATTAGCTTATACTACTTTTCTTTACATGCTAGATTTGGCCCAGATACCCTTTTGGCCAGAACAAAGAAACGACTCTTTTCCCCTTATTATAGCTGGTGGTGGAGTCACGTTTAATGCAGAGCCTGTAGCGCCATTCTTTGATCTTTTCTTTTTAGGAGATGGAGAAAAACTTATTTTAAACTTTCTAGCCCGTTACAAAAAAGCTAAAAAACAGGGTTTTAAAAAAAAAGAATTTTTACTTTCTCTAAAAGGCATAGAGGGCATATACATTCCTGGCTTTTTTAAGGAGCACAGACAAAAGCACCATTTTTATGAGATAAAACCCATCTACGCTGATTATCCCAAAGCCCAAAAACATACTTATCCCAATCTAAATCATACTCCTTTACCCCAAAAGCCCATAGTGCCTTTTGGCAAACCTGTTCACGATCGTCTCACTTTAGAAATTGCCAGAGGTTGCACCAGAGGCTGCAGATTCTGCCATGCTGGTTTTATTTATAGACCTGTTAGGGAAAGAAATACAGCCCTCATTCTAAAGGCTATAGACAAGGGACTAAAAGCTACAGGCTACGAGGAACTCTCTTTTTTATCTCTAAGTACAGGGGATTTTTCTGACCTCTTAAACCTTTTTTGCCAAAGTATAAACATGCTTCAGTTAAAACAAGTGGCTGTGTCTTTGCCTTCTCTGAGAATTGGTTCTGTGGCTAGCAAAATTATGGAAATGGTTGCCAGTATAAGGAAAACCGGTCTCACCCTGGCCCCTGAAGCAGGCAGTCAGCGTTTACGGGACGTGATCAATAAAAACATTACTGAAGAAGAAATTCTCTCCTATACGGAAAAAATTTTCTCTCTTGGCTGGCAACAGATAAAACTCTATTTTATGATTGGTTTACCCACAGAAACTCAAGCTGATCTGACAGCTATCTATGATTTATGCCAAAAAATCCTCCAAACTACAGAAAACAAAAGAGTCAGACTCACGGCTTCTGTGTCTCTGTTTGTACCTAAGGCCCATACTCCCTTTCAATGGGCAAGACAACTTAATCTGCAAGAACTAAACGAAAGGTTGGCTTTTTTACGAGAATTATTTAAAAAAAATCGCAGGATGCAATTAAAATGGCATAATCCCCAAATGAGCGTATTAGAAGGTATATTTTCCAGAGGAGGCAGAGAATTGGCCTGTGTTTTACTAGATGCCTACAAACAGGGAGAAATTTTATCCAACTGGGATGATTTTTTTGGTTTCGAAACGTGGGAGCAAATTTTTGCCAAGCACGGCCTAGATCCAAACTTTTACCTACAAGAAAAAAAAATATCTGATCCCCTTCCGTGGGACCATTTAGATTGTGGAGTAAACAAGCAGTTTTTACAAAAAGAATATCAAAAAGCTCTAAACGCAAAATTAACTCCTGATTGTAGATTTGGAAGTTGTAGTGGATGTGGAGTGTGCAATTTTAAACCCAAAGGACTTGCTCCTATTATAAACAAACCTGACAAGAAAATGTCTATCCCCAGTATAAACTACAATAAAAACAATTTAAAACAAGAACAATGGAGACTCTGGTTTTGCAAATTGGATAAAGCTGCTTATTTTAGTCAGTTAGAATTACAAAAAATTTTTGAGCGTTCCTTTAGACGCCTGGATATAGCTTTAACTTTTTCTAAAGGTTTTCACCCTGCTCCCATTTTATCCTTTGCCAGAGCACTGCCTGTGGGTTTAGAAAGTCTAGAAGAATGCCTGCAGGTCACGTTGGCTAAAAATTACGTTAGTTTGCCTTTAAAAACTCTAAACGACATCTTACCTGCTGGCCTAAAATTTCTTAGAGGAACAAAAATATCTCTTAAAGAAAAAATACCAATGGCAAAAAAAGAAGAATTTGAACTGTTTTTTAAGAAAAAACAAAATCTTTACGCTGAAAGATTAAAGAACTTTAATAAAAAAGCCGAATTTGTAATATGTAAGTCAGGTAAAAAACAGGAAAAACAATATGACCTTAAAAAAATTGTTTCTCAAATAGAACTAAAAACAAACAAAGCTCGAACAATATTAAATTGGGAGTGTTATTATCTAAATCCCAGATTTATTTTTCAATCCATTCTGGGAGATCTAGACGAGGTAAGAATTATAAAAATAAAACAATTTTTTTAGCCCAATTAGTATTGTGTAATTAGCAACTTAACGCTAATTTACAACTCAACTACTTATAAAACATTAAAAATAAAACATAAAAAATGTCCTCAGGACCTAAGGAGTTTAGGATGGAAAACCAGGAACAAGAATTTAAATCTGGGTTTGTAGCTTTAATTGGGCCGCCCAATGCTGGCAAATCCACTTTCTTAAACACTGTAATTGGAGAAAAAATAGCTATAGTTACCCCCAAGCCTCAAACCACACGCAACCAAATAACAGGCATTTTAACTAGAGAACACTTTCAAATAGTTTTTATTGATACTCCAGGCATTCATCAACAAAAAGGCAAACTGAATTCCTTTTTGTTAAAGGCAGCTTTTGCAGGACTAGAGGCCTCTGATGTAGTGGTTTTAATGCTTGACGGTAACTTGTACGTAAAAAAAACTTATTTGATTCAAAAAGAAGTAAGCTTTATTGTCCAACGCTTACGTCAAATAGACAAACCTCTTTTAATCGTTATTAACAAAATAGATAAGGTAAAAAATAAAAATCTGCTTCTGCCCCTAACAGAAGAAATTCAAAAATTTTTGCCAGAAAAAGAGATTTTTTACATTTCTGCTTTAAATGGAGATGGTTGTGCTGAAGTCTTAAAAAAAATAGTAGAGTTACTGCCTTATGGTCCTATGCTCTATCCAGAAGATCAGGTTTCGACTGTACCTCTGCGTTTTCTGACCGCGGAATTGGTAAGAGAAAAACTATTTCTTTATTTACACAAAGAGATCCCTTACCACCTTGCTGTTGAAATAGAACAGTGGGAAGAAGAGGATAACCTCGTAAAGATTATGGCTACTATCTACGTTAGCCGAGAATCTCATAAAAAAATTGTCATCGGCCAAAAAGGACAAATGTTAAAAAAAGTTGGCACAGAAGCCAGAAAAGAACTAGAAGAAATACTGGGGAAAAAAGTCTTTTTAGACTTATGGGTTAAGGTCAAACCTAAGTGGACCGAAAACACCAGTTTTCTAATTTCATTAGGCTTGGGCACGAGCAACCTGGAATTGGGCTAAACAACAAAAGCTAACAGAGGCAGGACAATGGAAGATCGTTTTAATTTTTTAAAACAAAGATATTTAAGCTTAAAAGAGGAAATAGAAAACGCCTGTAGCAAGACCGGTAGAAACTTGTCAGAGGTGCAATTAATAGCTGTATCCAAAAAACATCCTGCCCAAGACATTGCCTATTTATATCAATTGGGACACACGGTTTTTGGAGAAAATTATGTTCAAGAAGCTTTAGACAAACAAAAACAACTAAACGATTTAAACCTTAACTGGCACTTTATTGGCAGCCTCCAAACCA
The DNA here is from genome assembly GCA_030950395.1 of Desulfonauticus sp. Taxonomy (GTDB): domain Bacteria; phylum Desulfobacterota; class Desulfovibrionia; order Desulfovibrionales; family Desulfonatronovibrionaceae; genus Desulfonauticus. Next base: position 7,831 of record JAUZRP010000050.1, read on the forward strand.
ATAAGGTCAAATTTGTGGTAGGTAATTTTACTGTCATTCACACAGTAGATAGAGAAAAGCTTGTCTCTAGTTTAGCCAAGCAGTGCCAAAAAAAGAACTATTGCCAAAAAATTTTAATCCAAGTCAATGTAGGTAGGGAGCCCCAAAAAGCAGGAGTGTTGCCAGAAGGTCTAGAAAAATTAACCGAAATAGTTCTGGACCAAAAAGGCTTAAAATTGGAAGGTCTAATGACTTTACCACCTTATACAGAAAACAAGCATCAGATCAGAAAGTATTTTTCTTTTTTAAGAGAGCTAAAAGAAAAACTAGAGCAAAAATTTTCCATACAACTAAAAGAGTTGTCTATGGGCATGACTCACGATTTTAAAGAAGCCATTATGGAAGGCGCTACTATGATTCGCATAGGAACAAAGATCTTTGGCCCAAGAGAATAACCTAAATTTAGATAATCAAAAATATAACGTAAAAAATTAAAGGGGAATCTATGGATCTTGCTACCATAATAGGGATAGTAATTTCTTTTGGCCTGGTTGCTGGAGCTATTGTTACGGGTGGCAGCCCTATGATCTTTGTCAATATCCCCTCAATGCTTATTGTTTTGGGTGGGACTATTGGAGCGACACTGGTAAATTATCCCTTAGGGCATGTGCTTGGGGTTATAAGTGTTATGAAAAAAACATTTTCGGCAAAAATAGAAAACCCAGCCCAGATAATAGAAAAATTTATTGATTATGCCAACAGGGCCAGACGAGAAGGCATACTTGCTTTAGAGCCTGTTATTAAAGATGCCCAGGATCCATTTCTCAAAAAAGGCCTGCAACTCACAGTAGATGGCATGGAACCCCAAATTATTCAAGAAATCTTAGAAACTGAAATATCTTATATGGAAGAAAGACATGAGTTAGGAGCAGAAATATTGACCATTATGGGAGCATTTGCCCCTGCCATGGGCATGATAGGCACTGTTATTGGACTGGTGCAGATGCTCCAAAACATGAGCGATCCCAGCAGTATCGGTCCTTCTATGGCTGTTGCTTTGATTACCACTTTTTATGGAGCAGTACTTTCCAATTTAATCTTTAATCCCATGGCGGGAAAATTAAAAACCAGAAGTAAGGAAGAACGCTTAATAAAAGAAATGATCCTGGAAGGTATTTTATCCCTGTCCAAAGGGGAAAACCCTAGAATAGTAGAGGACAAACTAAATAGTTTTATTCCTCCAAAACTACGTAAACAGTCAGAATAATGGCCAAAAAAGAAAAAGTAGAACAAGAAGAAGAAGGTATCCCTGCCTGGCTGGTTACCTTTTCAGATATGATGACGTTATTGTTAACCTTTTTTGTACTTCTGCTTTCTATGGCTTCTCTAAAAGATGAACAAAAGGTAAAACGAGCCATAGGCTCTCTAGCTGGCTCTTTTGGCCTTGGTCCCACAGGGATCGTCCCCTTTGAAGAACCCCACGGTAAAGTTGGAGCAGAACCAGGCCCTCTGGAAGATGTAAAAGACTTTCAAAGCCTCAAACCAATGCTCTGGGATGAGAAAAAATGGGATATTGACTTAATGTCAAATAAGTTTATCCAAATTTTAGAATTAGGGCCAGAGGTATTGTTTAGCCCAGGGAGTTCTAAATTAACCCAACAAGGCAAGCTGCTTTTGGCTAAATTGGTACCAATCTTAAAAAAAATAAAATATCCGATAGAGTTAAGAGGACATACGGCAAGTCTAAGAGATGAATTTGGTCCAGATTATATGCTGCAACAACAAAAATCTAAATTGGATCTATCCTGGAAACTATCTTTAGCCAGGACGTTAGCTGTCTATCGTTTTTTTTTAGACGCGGGAGTAAAACCCGAAAAAATACGTCTGGAAGCCTTTGGACGGTTTAGACCACGCTATGCTAACACCACAAGCAAAGGACGACAAAGAAATCGTCGCGTAGAGCTAGTGTTAGATAAACGTATCTCTTCCTGGGCAGTGCAAGAAATAATAAAATTTAAAGTAAAAACAAAAATAAAACGCGATAAATTCATCTATAAAGACTTTATTTTTGACCTAAACGGTACTAGTTTAGAAAAATAAATGGCCAAAAAAAAGAAAAAAAAAGGTGGTGGACCACCAAAAGATGGATGGTTGGTTACTTTTTCTGACCTGGTTACCCTGCTGTTAACTTTTTTTGTTTTACTTTTATCCATGTCCTCTTTGGATAAAAGTGTTATCAAAGATATGGTTTCTGTTTTTCAGCAGGGCACAGGCTTTTTAGGGGCATCCTCGCGAGTAAAAGTAGAAGATAGATTTAAAATCGTACGAGATATTTTGCAAAAACCCTGGCAAATTTATGAAAAAAAACAAAGAATTATTGATTTGCTGTTTCCAGACGAAGCTTTGTCCCCTGATCTGAGTAAAAGTACCTTAGCAAAAAACTTAGAAATACTAAGAAGACCAGAAGGAGTGGCTATTGTCTTAAATAATGGCATACTGTTTGCTTCAGGACAATATAAACTAAAACCTGAGGTAAAACCGGTTTTAAATCAACTAGCCCAATTAATTGCCATCTGGCCAGCTCCGGTAAACATTGCAGGTTATACGGATAACACTAGAGGCAGAAAAATGGACAACTACACCTTATCTTCTCTGAGAGCTTTGTCAGTTTTAGAATATTTTAGAGAGCAACACATTGAGGCCAAAAGATTTTCTGTATCTGCTTATGGGCCAAACTTCCCTATAGCTTCTAACAAAACTCCTGAGGGAAGAAAGAGAAACAGACGGGTGGAGATATTATTTAAATTAACCGGATATCATTATTTGTAATTGATGATTAGGCTATAGGCTATGAACTATGGGAGGTTGTAAAGGTTTGATGCGGGTGAACTGTGAACAGTTTTGTGATTAGTGGAGGTGTTGCTTAAATTAGGAGGACAAAATGGACCTGCATCAAAAATCACACTTTTAAATAACAACAAATTTGAGGGGTCAATATGGCTAAGAAAAAAAAAGAAAAAGAAGAAACTGAAGAAAAAGAAGAAAAAAAAGGCGGAAAATTAAAATGGATCATTATTATTTTTGTCTTGCTGGGACTGTTAGGGGGAGGTGGTTTTTTTGCCTACAAAAAATTTTTCGCTCCTAAAAAAAAGGAAGAGGTGCAGCAACAAACTGAAGAAGCACAACAACCAGAGGAGAAAAAAACAGATGACAAACAAGCAGAACAACAAGTTGGCCCAACAGAAATATATACTCTGCCAACTCTCATCGTAAATCTAGCCGATCCTCTGGGCAGAAGATACTTAAAAATCAGTATGGACGTGGAATTGCAAAATAAAAAAGTCGTAGCAGAATTAGAAAAAAAATTGCCTCAAATTAAAGACTCTCTTATAATGCTGTTAACAAGCAAAACCTTTTCTGATATTAGCACCATAGAAGGCAAGTTGGAATTAAAAAACGAAATCATAGCTAGATTGACTCAAATTTTAGGTAAGGGGAAAGTTTTACAAGTATATTTTACAGAATTCGTGGTACAGTAAAATGAATAAGATCTTAAGTCAGGACGAAGTAGATGCCCTTTTAAGAGGCCTTACGGGCGGAGAAATAGAAACAGAAACAGAGGTAGAAGAAGACGACTCTGGCATAGTGCCCTTTGATCTGTCCAATCAGGACCGAATCATCCGTGGCCGTATGCCTGTTATGGAAATAATAAACGATCGCTTTGCCCGCCTCGCGAGCAATGCCCTGGCCAATGCGATGCGCAAAAGGGTTGATGTAAATCCTGTTTCCATAGACATGAGCAAATTTGGCGACTTTATGCGTTCTTTACCTGTACCCACCAGTATCAATATTTTCAAAATAGACCCCCTGCGGGGAAATGCCATTCTGGTTATAGATACCCGCTTGGTATTTGCCCTTGTAGAAAACTTTTTTGGCGGATCAGGTAGTCAGCCCAAAGTAGAAGGGCGTGACTTTACTCCTATAGAGCAGGCTATTATTAAAAAAGTGGTCAAAATCTTGCTTCAGAACATGGAGGCCTCGTGGCAACCTGTCCACGAAGTAAAAATAGAATATGTTCGCTCTGAAATAAATCCTCAGTTTGCAGCCATCGTTCCTCCAAGTGATGTGGTGGTGGTCATTAGTTTTGAAGTGGAACTGGACAATGCCATTGGCTCTATAGTTATCTGTTTGCCCTATGCCACTATAGAACCTATCCGTTCCAAGCTTTACGCGGCCTATCAATCAGAACGCTTAGAAGTGGATCATGCCTGGATCTCGCGTTTTAAAGAACGCTTAATGGAAGTTCCCGTTGACATAGAAGTCATCTTGGGCAGGACCAAGATAACAGGCCGACAACTACTAAATCTGGAAATAGGGGATATTTTGTTGTTAGATACAGACGAGGGAGACTTATTGCCTGCTTATGTACAAAAGGTTTTAAAATTTCACGGGTTGCCAGGTTATGTAAAGGGAAACAAAGCCTTTCAAATAATAAAAGAAGAAGAACTTCACTTCTAGGAGTAAAAAAATGGCTGAAGATCAGGAAAAATTAGCAGAAGAATGGGCCAAGGCTTTAGAAGAAGGCACAGACGATTTATTAGAAGAACAAAACGCTCAAGAAACTCAAGGCAAGCAAGAAGATGCCCAAACTCTAGCCGAAAACGCTGAGAAAGCAACTGCTCAGGATGATGAAGCTCTGGCTGACGAATGGGCCAAAGCTCTGGCAGCAGAAGAAGCCAAAAAAGTAGAAAAAGAAAAAAAACAACAAACCCTGGCTGCAGAAACTAAAACTGCCCAATTTAAAGATTTAACAGAAGAAGCCAAAAAGGCTGCTAATTCCGGAGAACTGAAAAGAGATTTAGAATTTATTCTAGACATACCTCTTACTGTGACCGCTCAACTGGGCAGTACTCAACTTTTAATTAACGAATTATTGCAACTTGGCCAGGGGTCTGTTATTGAGTTAAACAAACTGGCTGGCGAACCATTGGAAATTCTGGTCAATGGAAAGCTAGTGGCCAGAGGTGAAGCAGTTGTTATTAACGAAAAGTTTGGAGTAAGATTAACAGACATTATAAGCCCCATAGAAAGGATCAAACAGCTTGGTTAACTCTACCCTAACCTCCACTCCTCAAGTAAGTTTAGGGGTTGCCACCCTAAAAATGATAGGCTCTTTATTGCTAATTTTAGGCCTTATTGGCCTTATATACTATCTACTACGTCGCTTTGCTCCCCAAAATCTATTAAAACCCTCAGGCAATGAAGATTTAAAAATAATATCCACCCTTCCCTGTGGTCCTAAAAAATCCCTTTTATTGGTCCAATTTTTGAATAAAAAACTTCTGATTGGAATTACTGAAAACAACATTACGTGTTTAAGTGAGGTGAATTTGGACCATGAAGGGAAGCAAGACTTTTCTAAAATTCTTGGAGAAGAAAAAAAACATACTTCTTCTTAGCATAGGTATTATTTTGTTTCTTCCTAGCCTCGTGGCAGCCGAGCCAACCTTTCCTTCTCTTACCTTAAAACTTGCAGCAGGACAAAGCACTCCCGAAAAGGTCTCTGTTTTACTAGAAATTCTATTTCTCTTAACAGTCTTATCTATAGCTCCTGCCATTATTTTGACAATTACCTCTTTTACTCGGATCATCATCGTCTTCTCTTTTTTAAGACATGCTCTTGGCACTCAACAGATGCCACCGAATCAGGTGCTTATTGCTTTGGCCATATTTATGACAGCAGTTATTATGGCCCCTGTGGGTAAACAAATCAATGACAACGCTCTTCAACCTTATCTAAACGAAGACATAGGTTATAAAGAAGCCTTAAAAAGGGCAGAGCAACCTATCCGAGAATTCTTATTTAAACATACAAGAGAAAAAGACCTTTCCATATTTTATTCTATTTCTGGTTTAAAAAGGCCCAAAACCACAAAAGATGTTCCCACCCTTATCTTGTTACCTGCCTATATCATAAGTGAATTAAAAACAGGTTTTGAAATAGGATTTTTTCTTTACATACCATTTTTAATTATCGACATGGTGGTAGCCAGTATTTTACTTTCTATGGGCATGATGATGTTGCCTCCTGTTATGATTTCTCTGCCCTTTAAAATTTTACTCTTTGTCATGGTGGATGGTTGGAATCTATTAGTTGGCTCTCTGGTAAATAGTTTTCATTAGCTAGGTTATTTTTTACGATCAAAAATCAAGCTCTAAGGAGGATATAGATGACTACCCAATTTGTTGTAGGTTTTGCGAGACAGGCCATGGAATTAACACTACTTATTTCTATGCCTATGCTAGGAGTAGGATTGGTAGTAGGTCTGATAATCTCGGTGATCCAGGCCGCAACCCAACTCCAGGAAATGACTCTCTCCCTGATACCTAAAATAATTTCTATCTTCATAGTGTTATTAATCGCCTTTCCCTGGATGATGGATAAAATGATAACCTTTACCAGAAATTTACTTTTAAATTTACCCAATTACATTCGCTAAACAAGATCAAGACAACAACATAGTAATAATTGGCAATGAGACGGAATAAAGCCATCTCGTGAGACGGAGTTCTTTCAATTTTTTAGCGTAAAAAATTTGCTTTTTTGGTTTAAGTCGGGTAAATAAGTCTGTGGTCGTCATTTTTGTCTCTCCACGTTTCTAAATATTTCAATTTAAGAAATAAACTATGCCTAAAGAATACATAAACATCCGTAAAAGCTTGTTGCAGTTTGTATTTTCTGGGTCGTTTATGAAACGCTGGAATGACAAATTGCGCCCCATGGAACTGGTTGAGGTAGAAAAACAAGCCCATAAAATGATGATTGCCTTTATTTTACTGGTGTTAAATACAAAAAATAGCTCCTTTACAGAACAAACTGCAATCAGCGAAGAAGTTATTCTAGGTGGGATTTTTGATTACTTTTATCGCCTAATTATCACAGATATTAAACCTCCCATCTTCTATAAAATAAAATCTAATCCTGCTCACTTTGAGGAATTAACTAGCTGGGTACTGGAACAAATCCACCCCAAAGTGGAAGGTCTGGGCAAAACATTCTGGCAACAACTGGAGGACTATTTTGCGCATCCCAAAGATTCCTTAAGCCACCAGATCCTAACTGCTGCCCATCTATTAGCCAGTCGCTGGGAATTTCATCTCATAAAAGGTCTCAATCACTTTGATCCTGAAATGCAAGAAATAGAAGACTCTTTTAGCACAAGGCTAAAACAATGTTATCATCTAAAAGGGGTCCAGGAACTAACAGAAAACTCTAAAAGTAACTTAAGTCTATTTATGAACCTGTGTGGACAATTGCGCTTCCAAAAAAGATGGTCCCAGACACCGCGTATCCCTGAGACGTCTGTGTTGGGACATTTGTTTATCGTTGCTAGTTATGCTTATTTTTTTAGTCTGGCCATAGGAGCCTGTCCCAAAAGAAGACAAAACAACTTTTTTGCCGGCTTATTTCACGATATTCCAGAATTATTAACCAGAGACATTATCTCTCCGGTAAAACAATCAGTGGATAAAATAGGAAGCCTAATTCGAGAATACGAAGAAAACGAACTGGAAAAAAAAATTTTTTCCTTATTAAAAGATAGCCAATACGCTCCCTTACTCTCAAAATTAAAATACTTTTTAGGCATTGAAGTTGGTTCTGAATTTACCTGCACCATTATAAATAACGATGAAGTCAAAGAAGTGACCTTAAATCAACTCCAAACTAAATATAATCACGATCAATATGAACCTAAGGATGGAGAATTACTCAAAGTCTGTGATAGTCTGGCAGCTTTTATTGAGGCCTATACAGCTACTAGAAATGGAATTATGAACGAACAGCTTCAACTAGCCCAGTTTAGAATAAAAAATAAATATCAAAATTATATTCTTGCAGATCTAGTTCATATCGGAGCTATTTTAAGCGATTTTGACTAAAAGGAAGGATCCTTGGAGGATAAAAAATGAAAATCTATTTCTATTCAGGCATTTTAATTTTAACGTGGTTTATATTATATCCTTCGTTCTGCAGAGCCAATAATATAATTGTGGTCAGTATTGAACCAGAAATTTATTTTGTGCGCTCTATTGCCGGAAATAACATAAACGTGACAGTAATGGTTCCTAAAGGAGCAGATCCCCATACCTACGAGCCCAAACCCTTACAGATGAGAATGTTAAGCCAGGCCTGTGCTTATCTAGCAATTGGAGTAAAATTTGAACAAACCTGGCTTCCTCGTTTTCAGGAACAAAATCCTAATTTAAAAATTTTTCATCTAGATCAAGGCATAAAAAAATACCCCATGGAAGAACAGGTGTTTTATCCCGGCCCTATCAAACCCCATAAAAATGAATTTCTTGATCCACATATCTGGTTAGGAGTGGATGAAGCCAAACTTATCGCTAAAAATACTTACGAGGCCTTGTCCAAAACCTTTCCTGACCAAAAACAGCTTTTTAAAAAACGCCTAAATCAATTGCTTAGTCATTTAACTACATTAAAAAAAACAATAGCCAGGCGTTTGGCCCGTCTTAAAAATAGAAATTTTTTGGTGTTTCATCCTGCCTGGGGATATTTTGCCCGGTGCTTTGGCTTGCGACAAATAGCTATACAAATACGAGGAAGAGAACCCAGTGCCAAAGACATGGCCTGGATCGTTCAGGTAATTAAGCAACATAAAATACCTATACTATTTATTCAACCTCAATTCTCCCCCAAAAAGGCTCAGGTAATAGCAAAACAATTAGGTATAAAAGTTATGCTAGCTGATCCTTTAAGTAGAGAATGGGAAAAAAATATCTTGCATTTAGTGGATAACTTGCTTTTGGCCAATACCAATTAACTCCAAAAATAAAATTATGGAAACAATTGTTGAACTAAAAAATGTTTACTTTGCTTACAGACGCCAACTGATACTAGAAGACATAGATCTAACGGTAAAAAAAGGAGAATTCTGGGCTATTTTAGGACCAAATGGCGGAGGCAAAACCACCCTTTTAAAGCTTATCGTAGGCCTGTTAAAACCCCTTAAAGGACAAGTATTGGTATTCAATCAGCCACCAGCCAAGGTAAGACACCTCATGGGTTACGTGCCTCAACACAGCACCGTTAATCCCCTTTTCCCTCTAACAGTGTTTGAATTGGTAGCTATGGGATGTTTAGAAAACAACAGAAGAGGAATTTTTTATTCTAAAACTTGTAAACACAAAGTATATGCAGCTTTAGATAAAGTAAATCTGGTTAAACTGGCCTATAAAAACGTATCGTCTCTTTCTGGAGGAGAATTACAAAGGGCACTGGTAGCAAGAGCGTTAGTAAACGAACCAGAACTGCTAGTTTTTGATGAACCAACAGCCAATATTGATCCTCAAGGAAAGGTATGTCTTTATGAATTGTTATCGCAATTAAAGTCAAAAATGACCATCATTGTAGTAACTCACGATCTGGTAGTCTCAGCATCTTCTCTTGACCATCTAGCAGCTGTCAATAAAAAATTAGTGGTCAGCAATACCGGATCTCTGGATAAAGCAATGTTAGATCTGCTCTATGGCGTACATGGACACCTATGCCCTTTAAATACTGCTGTTGCTACTGAACCAAAAGACATGTTTAATAAGGCCAGAGGTCGTTCTAATAAAAACTCCTGGAGCTAAATAAACCTATGTTAGACATACTATCCTTTGAATTTATGCGAAATGCCTTCTGGTCTGCTTTATTAGCTAGTCTGGCCTGTGGTCTAATTGGACCTTTAGTGGTAATAAATAGAAAAGTGTTTTTAGCTGGCGGGATAGCCCATTCTGCCTACGGAGGAGTAGGACTAGCTATCCTTTTGAGCCTGCCTGTTTTACCAGTCGTCTGGGGATTTACCTTGCTCATTAGTATTATTTTTGCTGTTATTAATTTGTATTACCAGGAGATGTCTGAAGTATTGGTAGGTTTAATCTGGTCTGGAGGTATGGCATTTGGAATTTTATTATTAGACCTCGTACCTGGCTATAATGTAAACGTGATGAGTTATTTATTTGGCAGCATTTTAACTGTTAGTCATCAAGATCTTATCATGATGCTTTTTTTAGACCTGTTTATTGCTGGAGTTATCTGGTGGAAATACAAAGATTTTATCACGTTAAGTTTTGATTTTGAATATGCCAAAAGTTTAGGCCTTAGAGTAAATTTTTTATACATCCTTTTAATTAGCTTAATTTCTTTTGTCGTTGTTTTATTAATCGAGGTAGTTGGTTTGATTTTAGTGGTAGCATTACTAACGATACCTGTTTATCTAGCCAGAAGGTGGAGCAACAATTTATGTACGATGATGATTTTATCTTTTATTTTTTCTCTTACATTCTCCTGGACCGGTATTATTCTTAGTTTTTACTTCAATCTAAGTTCAGGAGCTAGTATTATTGGTGTAGCTGTAATCTGGTTTTCTATATGTTTAATAAAAGATTTAATAAACATTCAAAAATTGCACTATTAACAAAACACAACATAAATAGAACCTGACTAAAAGCAAAAATTTGTAGAGGAGCAAAGATGAAATATGTATTTGGACCTGTTAATTCTTCAAGATTAGGCAGATCTTTGGGTATAGATTTATTAGCAAAAAAAATTTGCTCTTTTGACTGCTTGTATTGTGAAGTAGGAAAAACTGTTATAAAAACCTTAAAACGAGATATATACGTTGATCCTGAACCAATTTTGCAAGAATTGGAACAATGGTTTAAATCAGGATATATCGTTCCAGACGTTATTACTTTTGGTGGTAGTGGAGAACCTTGTTTGAACGCTTGTTTAGGATTTTTAGCTAAGGAAATAAAAAAACGTTATAATTTCCCCTTAGCTTTACTAACCAACAGCAGTCTATTGACAGACGAAAACATTTTTTCTGAATTAGAACCGTTTAATTTTATTTTACCCTCGCTAGATTCTCTGGTGCAGGAAGAATTTGTAAAAATAAATAGACCTGTGCAAGGATTAGGAGTAAAAGAAATAAAACAAGGACTTTTAAACCTAAAAAAATTCTTTAACGGTAAAATTTTTCTAGAAATTTTTCTCTTACCTCACGTAAATGACTCCAAGACTAATTTAGCCCTATTAAAAGAATTTATTGTAAAGTTTAATCCAGATAGAGTTGATGTAGTAACCCTAACTAGACCTGGTACCTATGTACATCAAGCTGCCCCCAAACAAACCTTGTCTTTATGGAAAAACGAATTAAATATAAAAAAACAATCACAGCCTAATTTTAACAGTAAAAAGCAAAAAAATAAGGTCAACTTGCATTATAATCTTTCTCTAAAAGAAATTCAATCTCTAGTGTTATCTTCTTTAGCTAGAAGACCTCAAACTAAAGAAGACCTAAGCAAGGCTTTAGGACTTAGTTTAAAACAAGTAGAAGAAGCAATAAACGAATTGGAGCAAAAAAAGCAAATTGTAATCCAGGGTGAAGAAGACAAAAATTCTTTTTACCGAATACGCAAGTAGAAAATAAATAATCAGGAGCCCAAACAATGCTTAAGGAAATAAAAATCAACACTTTTAAATGTTTCAAAGAGATAGAACTTCGCTCTTTCAAAAAAGTAAATATTATTTTTGGCAAGAATAATAGAGGTAAAACTGTATTTTTAGAAGCTATTTCCTTGTTGTTTTCTAACACAAATCCCAGACAAATCTTTAATCTTTTAAGAGGGATGCCTGTTTCTTTTCCCTTGCAACGGGAAATCTGGAGCATTTTGTTTTACGAATTAGATATGACTAAAACAATAAAAATTTCAGGAAAAGTAAACGAACTTGAGGCAGAGGTAGAGATTTGTTCTTCTGCTTCACAAACTTTTCCGAGCCAGACTCAATCTTTTTACCCGGAAAATTCTTTGTTTTTACATTGGAAGTACCAAGGAAAAGATTTAAAGGCTTATCTTACGTATAATGAAAATTTTTTAAAAAATTTTGTTCCTGCTTTTTCGTTCCCTATTATACCCATGTCCCCCGCATTAGATCCTTTTATTGTTCATTTTTCTGGGAACCTCAAGTCGCCCATATTAGAAACCGTTTTTCACACTTCTTTAGGACGAATGGACGTGCAACAAGTCTCTCAAATGTTTGGAGAGTTGGTTAGAAAAAATTATAAAAACTTGCTAGTTAATTTGCTTTCAGAACTGGATAATTCTATAAAAGACATAGAACTTATGTCTTTTAATGGCAACAGCATCGTAGGTGTAAAGATAAAAGATAAATTTTATCCTATCAACCAGTTGGGAGAAGGCTTTTATAGAATATTTGTTTTATCCTGTCTTTTTGTTCAAAGAACAAATGGAATAGTTTTAATAGATGAAATAGAAAACGGAATTCACCATAGTATTCAGGGAATGGTTTGGAAGTGGTTATTAGATATGTCTGAGAGGTTTAATGTGCAGGTATTTATAACAACACATAGCTGGGAATTTATTATTAATGCTCTTGAAAATACAGAAAATTTCAAAGAACTACAGGGCATCAGATTTGAAACGGGAAATGAAAAAAATCAAGAAATTATTCCAGTAGTAATCTCGGGAGAGGAGCTTAAAGAGATGGTGGAGCAAAATTATGACGTTAGATGACAAACAAAAATGTTATAAACCTAAGTCAATAGAAAAAGAAGCTTGTATATTTGTAGAAGGCAAACTTGATCAAATAATAGTTGAATTACTTTTAAAAAGTATATGCTCCAAAGAAGTTATAGAAAATATTCAAATATTTCAACTCGGTGGCAAAGCTGGTTTAAAATATGTAAAAAAGATGGAAAATTTTAATCAGCTTAAAGCTGTTTTGGTAATCCTTGATAAGGATGAAGATTACAGGTCCACTTCCCAAACAATTGATAATTTTTTTAAAGATTTGCCTAAGCAATGTCAATGTCAACTAAAATTTATATCTCCTCCAGATAAGTTATCTGGCAAAGAATTAGAAGAGTATATAATAGAAGGCATTAAACATTGCAAAAAAAACAAACTCATTGAGGAAATAAAAAAATGTATTGATAGTTTAATAAAAAACAAATTAACAAGCGAGAAAAAACTTGGTAAAAAGATTTTATTTACTTATTTCTTATTGAAAGATACTTGTACATACGATGGTTTATCTCTTAATAGAGATCAATTCCAAAGCTGTATAAAGACTTCATTAGATGGTCTTGTAGAACTAAAAAATATTTTAGAAAATTTTATAAAATTTGTAAATAAGAATTTAAATGTCAAACAACTTAACGTATAACAACCCTAAAGGCAATACAGAATTATTAAAAATAATCTCTACTGAAAAACATCTAGTTTCATGGTGTGCAGTACACAAAAAATTATTTTTGAGCAGCATCAAGTAAAAAAAACAGGAAAGTAAATTATGAATAAAGATAAAAAAAGGAAAATGTTTATTAGTTATCTTCCAGAAGAAGAGGTAGAAGTTGCTATTACAGAAAATGGCAGATTAGAAGAATATTATGTAGAAGTAATTTCTCAAACAAAAACAAAGGGAAATATTTATAAAGGGAAAATCCACAATATAGATGTATCTTTACAAGCAGCGTTTGTAGATTATGGAGCAGAAAAAAACGGTTTTCTACAGGTAGATGAAGTCCACCCAGAATATTATCAAGCTGATATAAAACCTTTGCCCAAACAAAAATACCCGCCCTTGCATAGGGTATTAAGACCAGGACAGGAAATTTTAGTTCAAGTAGTAAAAGAACCAACAGGCAGTAAAGGGGCTTATCTCACTACGTATCTTTCTCTGCCTGGTAGGTTTCTGGTCCTAACCCCGGGAAAAGAAGACATTGGAATTTCGCGAAAAATAGACGATACTAAGGAAAGAGAAAGGTTAAAAAAAATTGTCCAGGACATGGATTTAGAAGAAGGTATAGGAGTAATAGTTAGAACAGTTAGTGAAGGTCAAACCAAAGCCAGTCTATTAAGAGATTTAAATTTTTTAAAACGACTCTGGAAAGAAATAAGACATAGAGCCAGAGTTCAAAAGGCACCTTCTCTGGTTTACGAAGAAAAAGATCTTATTTTTAGAGCAGTCAGGGACTATTTAACTCAGGATATAGAAGAAGTATGGGTAGATCACGAATTGGTAGCTGTCCGCCTGGAGGAGTACATTTCTTTACTTTTTCCCAGAAAAAAGAATCTAGTCAGGCTCCACATGACAAAAGGTGGACTGGGACTTTTTGAGCGTTTTGATTTAGACGAGCAAATAGAAAAGATCTATAGCCGAGAGGTGGAACTGCCTTCAGGAGCAAGGCTGGTATTTGACTATACAGAAGCTTTAACTGCTATAGACATCAATTCAGGCAAGATCTCTGGAGAAAAAAATTTTAAAGAAATGGCCTACAAAGCTAATCTAGAAGCAGCAGAAATGATACCTCTTCAATTAAAATTAAGAGATATTGGCGGACAAATAGTCATAGATTTTATAGAAATGAAGGATAAAAAACACATCCGTGAAGTAGAGCGAACTCTAAAAAATGGTTTAAAGCGCGACAGAGCTAGAACCGACATGTTGCCTATTTCTAGATTTGGTCTGGCCCAAATAGTCAGACAGCGTCTTGGGACATCTGCATTTTCTGCATCTTTAGAAACCTGTCCCTGTTGTCTGGGCAGAGGGACTTTGCCCAGTTTGGAATGGCAAGCACAGGTAAGCCTAAAAAAAATTTATGCTGCTCTTCGCCATAGTGAACAAAAAGAAAACATCTATACGTTTTCTTTTCCTGCACCCTTAGCTTTTTACTTGTTAAATAGAAAAAAAAGAAATATTTTAAACTTGGAAGATAAATTTAAAACCAAAATTATTATAAAAGAAAAAACGACGTAATATGGCAGAAAATAGCAAAATAAAAATTTTAATTCATTGTTGTTGTGGTCCATGCTCTATTTATCCTTTTTCTGTGCTTTTAGAACAAAATTTTGAAATCTTTGCTGTTTATTTTAACCCTAATGTTCATCCATTAAAAGAATATTTAAAAAGAAGAGAATCTTTTATTCAAGTATGCAACTATTTTAATGTGCGATACTTATGCATGGATAAAGATTATGATCCTCAAAAATATTTTAGAACAATAAATTTTAGAGAAAATAACAGATGTTTTTACTGCTATCAGATTCGTTTGGAAAAAACTTTTTACATGGCCAGAAGAGGAAAATTTGATTATTTCACAACTACTCTTTTGTATAGCAAATTACAAAAACATGACACCATAAAAACTTTAGCCCAAGACATTGTTCATGGTAGTAAAGTTAATTTTTTTTATGCTGACTTTCGTAAAGGATGGAAATTTGGGCAAGAAAAAAGCAACGCCCTCGGCATCTACAAACAAAATTATTGTGGTTGTTTATACAGTGAATTAGAAAGATTTAAAAAAGAATTAGAGCAACATAGTGATAAAACTGTTTCTTTGTCACGTTAAGTTCAATAATGCTTTTATACATTCACGTCCCTTTTTGTATAAAAAAATGTAATTATTGTGCTTTTTTTTCTCAACAATACGTGCCTGAGATGGCAGCCCTATATCTCTCTGCTCTCAGGCAAGAATTAAAATACTGGGCATCTAAATTTAATTCTCCCCGAGTTCAAAGTATTTATGTGGGAGGAGGCACTCCTTCTCTTTTAAAAGAAAAAGAATTAGATCCCATCATAAACGATATTTATAAATATTTTTCCGTAGAACCAAAAATAGAATTTACTCTAGAAGCCAATCCAGAATCAACAAAAAACAAATCCAAAGTAACCTTCTGGTTACAATCAGGTATTAATAGAATTAGTCTGGGAATTCAAAGTTTTGAACCATATTTTTTATCTTTGTTAGGTCGGGCTCATAGCGGAGGAGATATTTACAAATCCTTTAATCTGCTAAGATCTGTAGGTTTTAAAAATCTAAACATAGACCTGATGTTTGGGTTACCAGGACAGAGCATTAAACACTGGTTGGAAGAGTTAAAAAAAGGAATAAACTTAAAACCTGAGCATATTTCTTGTTATAATCTAACGTTAGAGGCAGGTACTTATCTGGCAGAGCATAAAAAACAACTTGACTGGCCAGAAGACGACAAACAGGCCAAAATGTATGTTTATGGAGCTGAATATCTGGAATCCTGTGGCTATTTACAATATGAAATCTCTAATTTTTCTAAAATGGGTTATCGGTGCTTACATAACCTAGGGTACTGGGAAGGAATTGATTTTTTAGGATTAGGGCCATCTGCGGTATCTACAATAAATGAAAAACGCTGGCAGCAACCAGCCAATATAAAAAATTACTTTAAAGCAGTTCAAAATGGGTTCAGAAATTTAGAAATAGAATACATTCAAGGCACAAAAAAAATTAACGAGTTTATAATGCTCTCCTTAAGAACCACAAGAGGTTTAAACCTAAAGAAATTTCAAAAGTTAACAGGAATAAATTTTTTCAAACGATTTCAACCCACAATTAACTTACTTTATAAACATCGCTTGATCTCAATTAAAAGAGATTACCTTAGCCTAACTAAGACAGGGATGGTGGTCAGCGATAGTATAATCCCTAAATTTTTTCTAACAGAAAAAAATGTTTAAATTTTTTCTTTTCAACCAGGTTTAATTCTATTAAACTTTAGGACAAGAAGGGGAAAAAGATGAACGGATGGAATTTCATGGCCAAGACGTTTATTTATCTGGGGATATTTTTTATTGTGTTAGGTGTTTTGTTCCTATTGGCAGATAAATTACCCTTTCGGTTGGGTAGATTGCCAGGAGACATCGTGTACCACAAAGGCAATTTTAGTTTTTACTTCCCCTGGGTGAGTTGTTTGGTGGTTAGTGTGGTTTTAAGTCTGTTATTTATGTTGTTTAAAAAATAATATTGCTCTAAACTAGTTGGAGGTTTTAAATGCCTTTTGGCTTTGGATGGGGACGAGGTAGAGGAAAATGTGGCAGTGGTGGCATATGTGCTCGCGGAAGAAAACGTTTTTTACCAGAAGAAGATAAATTTTGCATCTGCCCCAGATGCAAAACTATTATCCCACACCAACGAGGAATTCCCTGTTATCAAACGATCTGTCCTCAATGTGGTAGCCCAATGACCAGACAATTTTGCCAGCAAGATGGTGATAGGGCTAAACCTCAAAAAGCCCTCTTGCCTTACGTTGATAAAAACTTATGTACTGGATGTAAAAATTGTCTGGACATCTGTCCAACAGGTGCTCTGCAATACGTGGACAACAAAGCTGTAATTGACGTCCAGACCTGCAAAGGGTGTTTGGCCTGTCTGGACGCTTGCCCTGAAGGAGCAATTAAACATGGAAAAAACAACCAATAAAACCCAACAGTTAAAAAAAGGTCAAAAAGTCGCTTTTTGGGCCACTTTTTTTACCTTGCTTTTGGCAATACTTAAAGGTGTGGCGGGGATATTGTACAATTCCAAAATGCTACTAGCAGATGCTTTGCATAGCGGTGCAGACAGTGTTGCCATTTTTGTCTCAGGATTGGGATTGTGGATAGCCGCACATAAAAAAAGTGAAAAATTCCCTTATGGTTTATACAAGGTAGAAACTTTGGGAACATTATTTATAGGAGTATTTATTCTTTGGGCAGGAGTAGAATTGTTTCTGGATGGTTACCACAAATTATTTGACCATCCTAAAATTATTGAATTTCCCACAATACCTCTATTTGTTACCATAATTTCAATTATTACAGCTTATTTTATTGCCCACTACGAAAAAAAAGTAGGCAAACAAATTAATTCCCAATCCCTTATTGCCAATGCCCAAGAATCTTTTCTAGACATTATTTCATCCATAGTAGTTTTACTAGGAATCTTACTTACCTACTGGCGTATCCCCTACGTAGAAGGCATAATTATTATGCTAATATCTCTATTAATTTTTAAACTGAGCTTTGAAAACATATATAACCCTCTGTTAATTTTATTAGATGCCAATTTAGACGAGGAATTACAGAAAGAAATTAAATTACTAATAGAAACAGTTCCTGGAGTAAAAGAAATTCATATAGTTAAAATCAGACAAGCAGGCCCTTTTAAATTTGTAGAAATAGAATTTAGCACCAATCCTTCTATTAGTCTTTATCATGCTCATTCCATAGCAGATGAAGTTGAAAAACGAATAATGGAAAAATATTCGTCTGTAGAATCTGTGTTCATCCATGTGGAACCGTCAAAACAAAAAATGATTCGAGCCATCTTGCCTGTAAAAAATATAGATGGACTTAATTCTATAGTACATAACCATTTTGGAAGAGCACCTTACTTTGTATTCGTAAAAATATCAGACAACAAAACAATAGAAATCGAAGATTTTTACTTTAACGAATTCTTGGACAAAAAACAGCACATAGGGTTACACGTAGTCAAAGTTATTGTAAACTATGACCTGGACATATTGTTTACAAGTCAAATTGGCGAAATTTCCTTTTACATGTTAAAAGAAAATTGTATAGACGTGTATCAAATTTTGGAGGAAAACGTTTCTGTCCAACAAGTAATTGAAATGTATCGTCAAAATAAACTGCCTAGATTAACGGCCCCTACTCATCCAGCAGACAAATCAATGGTAGTAAAAGAGAATAAAAACGACTAAACTTAATCAAAAACAGTAGTCAAGAAAACCTACCATATAACAACTCCAAGGCAAAAAAAATCGTTTGCCCCCAGTGGCAAATTGGAGTAAATAAGGTAAAAAAAACAAATGAGGAGGAAACTTATGTGCAAAGATTGTGGATGCGGCCAAAAAGACTCTAAGTATGGGAAATTTATCCACGAACACGAACATAGACATGGAGATTTAGTACATTCTCATCCCCACGAACATGAGCACGAGCATGATCCGGTCACAGGTGAAATCATTGAACATCATCACGAGCATAAAAACACTAAATAATACATCATCAGAATTACTTATTTTGATCGAATGACTACCGTTGCCATTGATTATTTTCTACTCCCCATTACTAACAATTAATACCTCTATTTCTCTGGCAAGGACTTTTTAATCTGCATCTAGATGTCTACTATGAAAGGGGCTAATCACGTTGGCCCAAGTAAAAAAATGTGAGGGGCAAAGTCTTCGGGATATTAACAAAAATGGCAAAAATAGAAAGGCCTCAAGAAGTGGTGCCGGGGGCGAGACTCGAACTCGCACGGGCCAAAGCCCACTGGATTTTGAGTCCAGCGCGTCTACCAATTTCACCACCCCGGCTACTTGAAAAGATATTCTTTAATTTTTTTTCACTATTCCGTCAAGAAAAATATTACCTCCACATGGTTTTTTTTTCTATCTACTTAAAACTCTTAAAAGAACAACTCTAATCACTTCCTTTAAGACAAACTTCTTGTCCAAAACCTTAAATCAGCTTATACCCTTTTAATGTCCTGCGTTGTTATTTCGTTTTTTTTGTCCCAAAATATCAAACACATGGTTCTCGAATTGTGCCTTTTGTGCCACAAAGAGGCTTTCCTTTTAATCAAAATTTTTAAGTTGTAAAAATTCCTATTACAACCTACCGGAAAGTTTTAATGATTACGCCATGTTGTTTGAATTTGGCTTTTATTTCTAATGCTTGCTGGCGGGCTTAAAGATAGAGATAAAGAGAGGAATAACGTTCTTTGTTAAAAAAATCGTTACCTGATTCTTACCCAATTTTTTCGATTTTTCAATTTTTTTTTAGTGTTTTTGGATAGGCAGGAAAAATAGCTACAGGCCCTTAAAAGTTAAGGATTTATTTTGTATTATTTTTTCCTGATTTTATAACTGGTGGAGCTGAGGGGACTTGAACCCCTGACCCCTTGAATGCCATTCAAGTGCTCTCCCAACTGAGCTACAGCCCCACATAGTGGAAAGTTATATTAACCATATATCTTTTCGTAGTCAATCATTTTTTGAAAAGACGTTAGAAAAAAATAACTAAACTTGAAAAAATATAAACATAAGACAGTGTTTAGCCAATCCGTTTAAAATTTAGGTTCTTCTTACAACAAATCTATTTTGTTCCTTAACCAAAAAATCATTTGCCTAAAAACATATTAGGCCAAAGACACAGACAGGTATATACTTTTTTTTCACTGGGTTTAATGAAAAAATATTTTTATTTTGATTTTTTCTCGTTATTTGCCTTGTGACATTCGCCACACATCACTGGACCTCTTTTTTCTTTTAGATGACACCCCATGCAACGTTTATGATAAGCCTCTCTAAGAGAAATAGGATTGTCCCCCTTTACTGGATGAACTTTGTGACAACTGGAACAAGGCTGATCTTCTGAAGACTCGTCAGGAACGAGTTTGCCATTTTTATACACGTGATGACACACACTACAATTTTCTATGTGGGCTTTCTCATTATGCAAGTCATGATGAAAAATGACCCTTGGACGTTCAGGAGACTTAAATTCTTTTCCCAAAATTAAATAATCTTCCTGGCCCAAACAAATGCTTGCTAGACCTAAAAATGCAATTATTAAAATCAACGTTTTGATTTTCACAGCTTTCCCTCTTTTTATGTATTTTAAGGTTAAGATCACTTTTGCTTATTTTTCCATGCATTCGTATATAATATCGCCTAAAAACTTTAATTTCATGCCCAAGTTATAGTAATGGATAATGTCTTCCAAACCACCGTGACAATTGTGACAGGGGGCAATTACAACTTTTACTCCTGTGGCTTTTAATTGCTCTGCCTTAATCTTATTACCCTCTACCCTGGTCATTTTAAAAGGAGGACCACAATTAATTACGCCTCCGCCTGCGCAACAGCAATAATTGTGTTCACGGTTAGGATGCATTTCTACCACATTTTCACAAAAAGCATGCACCACTTCTCTTAACATTTCGTGGAGCCCCATACCCCTTACAATATTACAAGGATCATGGATAGTAACAGGGGCTTCAAACTTTTTCGCTACTTTTAATCTTCCTTCCTGAAGCAATTCCCAGTAAAACTGCACAGCATGGATAACCGGAATGGGCATATTTTTCCAGCCTAACCAGCGGTTTCCCACGTCATATACAGATCTATAGGCATGACCACATTCACCCATTACTATTCTTTTTACTCTTAGACGCCTGGCGGTCTCAAAATGAAGTCGTTTTAACCTGCCCATAACTTCATAATCGCCAAGATACATAGCCATGTCACTATTATCCCATCCGGGAGTAGCAGGCATGGTCCAATTTACTTTGGCCACGTGCATAATGACCGCAGCCTGATAAATGAGTTGGGTCCTAAATTTTGGCTCTGGTCCTATTACAGAATATAAAATATCTGCCCCCTCTTTTTCTAAAGGAATACGTAAATCAGGGATTTCGTCTCTTGCTTCATCTTCCTGCCACTGCAAACTATCTATCCACTCGTCATCTTTTACCCACATCTGGTTCATAGTGGCAGCATGACTATGGGAAGTATCCTGAATGTACATAGGAGCTACACCAAGCTTAAAACAAATCCTTCGCACCATACTTAATAAATAAGCGATGTCTATACCAAAAGGACAATACATAGAACATCTTTTGCATAAGTTACATTCAGTATAAGCAATTTTAGCCATGTCCAAAATATCTCGAGGACTGACGCTTCCCTTCGCTTGCACCAACTTCCACAGGGTCTGCTTTACCTTGCCCACAGGAGAATACCTAGGGTCATTATCGTGAGATAAATAATAATGACAGGCCTTAGAACACAAACCACAGTGCATACACGTCTGAATGTAGGCCTGTAAACGGGCTCCTGTTTCTTTGCTAATAGTCTCGTTTACTATTTTTTGAATCTTGTTAGTATCAAGTTGCTTAATCCCTTGTATCAAACCTTCATCTTCTAATACTTTGTTGTTTCCCATGGCTCTACCTTTTTATAATTTTTTAAGTTTGTTATAGTTACCAATCTTTGACGTGTCTTACGCCACCAAACTCAGAACCAATATAAACTCTGGTCAATAGCCCTACGAACATATGTATCAAGCGAGTAAAGGGAAAGGCAATGAGCAAAATCTCTGCAGACAAAACGTGCAAAACTAGCATCAACTTATAATCTATCCAACCATGATAGGCTATAAAGCCAAACAAAAATGGTGCAGTTACGAGTGACAACAACAAAAAATCTGTCCAAGAAGTGACAAACTTTACTTCTTTGACCCATAATCTCCGCCCCCAAAAAAAGGCCAAACATAACAACACAATAAGCGTCAAAATATCTCCTAGTTTATCAGGTATGGTCCACCAACTAACAGACCAAAAAGTCTCCACTAAAACCACATGTCCCGTAATAAAAAGAGGTACGATTAAAACACAAAAATGAAACGCAAAAGAGACTAACGTAAAAAGAGGATTTTCTTGCATACTTATAGTACCAAAAGGAATTAACCAGTGGATTAAAGACCTAAATCCATATTTAGGGCTAAAATAAGCCAAAACTACCCGATCCTTCTTGGGCGTGGCCAGAATAATTGCCCCTATTTTGCAAATACAACCCAAAATAAAAACACTAAAGGCTATCCAAGCGCCTGGTCCAATTAAAAAACCGTAAATCTTGTCCATAGATTATAACCTCTCTGCTTTAACTAAAACGTCATAACAACCTGTTTTGCAACACATTTATAAAGTTAAAATTTATAAAGGTAAAAACTTTACCGTGCAAATTTAACTAAAAACTGCTTTCTCTTCAAACACCCTACCAACTAGCTATTGGAACAATTTCTCTTTGATATGTTTGTTGGGAAATGTAGCGCAACATAATGTATTTGCCATCAGGCGAAAAACAAGGCTCCCACAATTGTTCAAAATCTTTTTTATAGGGTTTACCATTGAGAATTACAGTATAACGTTTGTTTTTTTCAACCTTTACGGCCACGTGTTGGGCATCAGGACTTATTACTGGTGCCCAGGCCATATCCCAGCTTTCTGGCCAGACAGTATCGTTCACTACTACAAACCACTTTTCGCCATTTTTCCCTATAGCGGCAATAGTTTTAGCATCAGGACTAAGACTGAGATCTGAAATCATGTCTGTAAAACATGTATTCCACGGCTTAGCATCTTCTATCACTGTCCACTTACCAAATTCAGGAGCACCAAGACCTACGATTTTATTCCCATCTGCACTAAATTGCATTTGCCAAAGCTGATTAAACTTAGCTGGCCAGATAATCTTTGCATCCATAGCCAGCCCCCAGAGGCCATCTTTCTTTACTGGAGCAATTACAGAATTGTTTACAGGATGAAAAACAGGCTCCCACACTGCAGAAAAAGTCTCAGGCCACATAATGCCATCTATCGCAATAGTATATTCGTAAATACTCGGCCTGACTTGAGCAGCTACTTTTTGACCCGTATGGTTAAATACCGGAGTCCAAACACTAACAAAATTTTCTTCCCAAGACTTTCCATCCACAGCCACAGAAAAACAGCCTAGTTTAAACTTAAAGACATCTGCCTGCCCAAGAGACACAGTCTGAACTACTGCAGCAGTGCGATCCCCTTGAGGACTTAAGACAAAACCATTAGCATTGTCATACAAGTGCTCCCAAACCTTACCGTCCAAAGCCATACCATACTTCATATCGTTCTGAATAGCAGACGCAATATGCTGCCCATCCTCACTAAATAACGTATTCCAAATAAAAGCAAATTTTTCTTCCCATTCTTGCCCATCAACAGCCAATGTATTTTCCCCCATTTCAGAAACAATGGCAGTTAATTTTCCAGCTGGGGAATAACGCAAATACCAAATCCTCTCGTAAGGTTTACCCCAAAATTTACCATCTGCCCATACGTCAAATTCGTTTTCCTCTTCCCCTGTTTTAACAACCACACCTATATGCTCTCCATCTGGACTCACCTGAAACTCTTCAATCCAGGAAAATCTGGAAAACAAATCTCGCAAATCAACTTCTTTGTTTACACCTTTCTTCCACTCCATTATTATCTCACCTCGTTTTTATATAGTGCAGCTACAAAAAACAAAAAAATTATAAAAAATCACTTCCATCTAACACCTAAACTTATACGTTTCTACACCTTAAACTCGTAAAAGCACTTTTTGTAGCCACGTCCTAAAACATGTAAAATTTACCTTAGTGAACCAAACATTTTGGTGAATACCAATTTATGTTTTAATTGCCAAGTTTTTTGTGTTTTTTTCTAAAAAAAGTAACACTAGACTCTAAACAATAAACTTGCTTTCAATCCCAGCCCACCAACTACCAATTACCAACCACAAATTACCAATTACTAATTACGAACAGTAGGATATTTACCGCAACTAAACTTTCCTTCAGGGCAAAAACCAAGTCTTTTACACTTGGGTCCCGCGTTTTTAAAAACTACAGGCAATTTTTCCTGACAGATAGCCAACATCTTATTGGCAAGTTCTCTGATTTCCCATTGCGCCCTATTACAACAACGCAATTCAAAAAAGTGGAGTAAACTCCTGCAGTTCATGGTAAATACGATCTTAGTTTCACAGGCATTGGGCAAAACAAACCTGGCATCTTCATTCGCTTTTTTACCTCTGCCATCTTTTTCCAAAAGCTCTTGCAACTTAAGGTAAGTTTGGGCGGCCTCATTCATAAATTGTTCAAAGATTTGTCTGGCCTGGGGATTTGTGGCAATAGCAGGAGGAAGAATGTAATTAAAATCTTTTGCATCCACGTAACGCTGACTTTGTTGCGAATAAGAAGCAATCCTATGTCTTACCAATTGATGAGTCAAAGCTCTGGACACCCCTCCTACCGCAAAAGTAAAACTCACGTGTTCTACAGGACTTTCATGACCTGAAGCCAAAACATTTTGAATAAAAGTTTGTTGTTGCTCTAAAGGAATTTCTCCCCTTAACCATTTTTCAAACTTATCTCCCACAAATTCAGATGAATAGCATTGCCGAAAGGCAGCATAAACCAGAGAGATGGCATTAGGAGTATGGGCCAGTAAAGTTACTTTTAACTTGGTGCATGACATTATTGAATTCCTCTCTTGCGCATAGTTTAGGATATTGTCCCTAAAATACAAATACCTAAATTTGCATGTTCAAAAAAATAAATTATGCTCTAATTAGTTTGCTTTAGAGCAAAGCTTAATTAATTTCCTTCGTCCATCACTATCAACTTTCACTACAAACTATGGTCCCAGCGGTAGTTTGCCTGGAAGTTGAATTTTTAGGTGTTCGTATGCCTTAGGGGTGGCCATTCTGCCTCTTGGAGTTCTTTTTATAAGCCCGGCCTGAATAAGAAAAGGTTCGTATATTTCCTCTATGGTTCTGACCTCCTCAGAAATAGCAGCGGCAATGGTTTTTATGCCCACAGGGCCACCACCATATTTTAAAATAATACATTCCAGAATTTTTCTATCCATTATGTCCAGTCCCATTTCATCCACGTCCATTAGATCAAGGGATTGGCGAGCAATTTCCAGAGTAATTAAGTTAACCCCCTCTACATTGGCAAAGTCTCTAACTCTCCGAAGCAATCTATTGGCAATGCGCGGAGTGCCTCTGGATCTGCGCCCTATTTCCAGGGCCGCCTGTGGGTCAATTTTGACCTGTAAAATTTTGGCGGCTCGCAGCACTATTTGGGCCAACTCTTCGGGGCTATAGAAGTTCAGGCGGCAAATAACTCCAAATCTGTCCCTTAACGGCGACGTTAGAAGACCTAATCTGGTGGTAGCTCCTACCAGAGTAAAGGGTTGCAAATCTATTTTAACGGTTCTAGCTCCAGGTCCCTGACCTATAATTAAATCCAGTTTAAAGTCTTCCATGCCAGGATAAAGCACTTCTTCTACTGCAGGATGAAGCCTGTGAATTTCATCTATAAAAAGTATATCATTTCTGTTCAAACTGGTTAAAATAGCTGCCAAATCCCCACTTCGCTCCAAAACAGGCCCAGAAGTAGAGACAATATTCACTCCCAGCTCTTTGGCCATAATATAAGCTAAGGTTGTTTTGCCAAGACCAGGATTTCCATATAACAGGGTGTGGTCCAGAGGTTGCTTTCTAGACTTTGCCGCTTGGATATATACCCTGAGATTATTACAAACATCTTTTTGGCCGATAAATTGATCCAAAGACTGAGGACGAATGTGGTCTTCTATTGGGACGTTCATTGAGTTTTCACTTTTTGCCTGAGTACTTCTCTAATGAGCATAGAGACATCGCACTCAGGTTCTTTTTGGATAATTTCTGTTAATAAGGGTTCAACTTCAGCCGAAGCATAGCCCAAATTTTTTAAAGCTTCTAAAGCATCTTGGACAACGGAGTTGTTGCCCGTGTTTTTTACTTCGCTGCTGCTGGGGATTTTTAATTTATCTTTTAAGTCTAACAAGATTTTTTTTGCAGTTTTTGTTCCTATGCCAGGAACTGTAGCTAATAGGGATGCATCCTCTTGCGTCACTATTTGTTGCAATTTATCAGGACCAAAGACGTCTAAAATAGCTAGAGCCAATTTGGGCCCAACTTTAGGAATAGTAAGCAAAACAGAAAAGGTATTCCTTTGCGCCCAAGACAAAAAACCATACAAGTCTAATACGTCTTCTCTCACTACAGTATAAGTATATAACTCCACTTCCTGGCCTGTTTGCAATTGGGATGACAACCGCGCCGGCAAAAACACCTCGTAACCTACTCCAGCTGCAGTGGTTAGCACCAGACCGTGTTCTGTAAAAAAAAGAATTTGTCCTTTTAAATAAGCAATCATAAATACAACTTAGACCTTTCTACCTACATAAGAGCAAAAACGAGCAGCATTGAGATGAGCTATAGCCACAGCCAAGGCGTCACTAACGTCAAGGGGCCAGCTTTCTTTACATCCCAATAATTGTTGCACCATAAAAGCCACTTGTTTTTTATCCGCTCTTCCTGCCCCTACTATGCTTTGTTTTACTTTTGTAGGCTCATAAGAAAAAATGGGCAATTGCTTCCAGGCACAAGCAGCCAGAGCGGCTCCTCTGGCCTGACCTAATTTCAAAGCAGCTCTGGCATTTTTGGCCAAAAAAACGTCTTCTATTGCCACTACCTGGGGCCTATATTGGTCTATTATGTCTATTAAATGGGAAAAGATAAATCCCATTTTTTGTCCCAGATCCAAAGTGGTTGGTAAGTAAATAGCTTTGCCCAGCACCAATTTTAGATGTTGGTTGTGCTCCTCTACCAGGCCCACTCCCATGCATCTCGAACCAGGATCTAACCCTAAAACGCGCATTTTAAGCCAATTCTTTTAATAGGTTTTCTGGCAATTCAAAATTGGCATACACGTTTTGCACGTCGTCGTGATCGTCCAGGGCATCGTATAATTTTAATAATTTTTGTCCTGTTTCTACATCTACTTCCACAGTATTTTGAGGCAACATAGTAATTTGTGCCTCTATGTATTTTACCCCTTGTTCGTCAAAATATTTTTTTACCTGAGCAAAATCTTTGGGATCACACTTAACCTGCCAGACTTCACCGTCATCAGCCACGTCTTCAATGCCTGCTTCCAAACCTATTTCCAAAAGTTCTTCTTCCGAATACTTTTCTTTTTCAAAAGAGAATACCCCTTTTTTCTCAAACATCCAGGCCACACAACCAGATTCCCCCATAGAGCCTCCATGTTTGGACAAAATATGACGGATTTCTGCAACTGTACGATTCTTATTGTCAGTCGCCGCTTCAATTAACATTGCCACTCCACCAGGTCCATATCCTTCGTAAATCACCTCTTCTATATTATCTCCTGCGAGCTCGCCTGTTCCCTTTTTTATGGCTGTTTCTATCTTGTCCTTAGGCAAATTGACGCTTTTAGCGGCTTCAATGGCTGCTTTGAGCCTTGGATTGGTATCAGGATTACCACCACCAGATTTAGCTGCCAGCACAATTTCTTTGGTCACTTTGGTAAAAATTTTACTTTTTTTGGCATCTTGTCTGCTTTTACGGTGTTGGATGTTGTGCCACTTACTATGACCTGCCATATATGTCCTCCTGCTTTTAAAGATTACTTTTTTCTCAAACCCACTAAAAATGTCTCTTTGCTTTCCTGACGAGAGCTTTTGGGTTTAAATTGTTTAACCTGTTGAAATACCTGTCTAAGCTCTTGTTGTAAACTGGAAACATCAGGGCCTGTAAAAATCTTAACCACAAAATGACCGCCCTTTTTTAACCATTTTTGAGCTACAAAAAAAGCCTCCTGGGCCAGCTCGTAGGATCTGGCCTGATCTGCAAATTTTACTCCAGTGGTTTTGGGAGCCATGTCACTTAAAACCAGATCAAAAGGAGCCACCTGTTCAAGATAAGCCGTTATTTCTGGATCAGGATCAAACACGTCTCCCTGAAAGGTAACCACCCACTTAGGTAAGGCAATTTCAATGGGTTTCAAGTCTATAGCTACTAGTTGACCTCTCGGACCGATTTTTTTACTGCAAAATAACGTCCACGAACCAGGAGCTGCTCCTAGATCCAAAACCTTTTGGCCTGTTTTTAAAATTTTAAACTTATTGTTAATCTCTTGAAGTTTATAAACA
This sequence comes from Desulfonauticus sp., assembly GCA_030950395.1. Classification (GTDB taxonomy): domain Bacteria; phylum Desulfobacterota; class Desulfovibrionia; order Desulfovibrionales; family Desulfonatronovibrionaceae; genus Desulfonauticus. The sequence continues at coordinate 36,315 of JAUZRP010000050.1, forward strand.
GACCTGGCAGGATAATTTTCTTGTTTGGCCTTTTTAAAATAATAATCTTGATATTGTTTCATCTTGTTTTCTTGAACTTTGTATGACCTAACTGCAAGACACATTACGTGCCAAAGTAAAAATTACTGTGGACGTTGATTACCATAATTTTCCCTGCCCCCACAAGGCAGGCAAACAAAGTCATTGGCAATGCGTATAAACCAGAAGAGTTTAAAAGTAAAAACCGAAACAGGTCAAGAAAAGACTCTAGGAAAAGGGCAGATATTTTTCAAGAAATTAAAGCCCGGGGAAAATCTATTGCTTCTGGGGCTAGGTCCTAATGTGGAGCTCTGGCAACAATTTGCAAAGAATAGAAAGGTCTTTTTAGTAGAGCATCCAGAGATTTTAGCGAAAATTAGCTTGCCTGAACACTTTTTATTACTAAACCCCAAAGACATAACCGATACCCTGATACAACAAGCTAACGTTTGGGCCTATGTGCCTTCTCTACGTTATTTTCCTACCTTCTGGTCTGATATTTTGGCCAAAGTTTATGCTCCCTTAGATGCCGCTAGCACAAGAAAAATCTGGCTATTTATGCCCAAAACCAGTCTTTTAAACTTAGAACTTATCCTGGCAGCCAGACGCTTAAACATGACCGCAGAAATAAAACAGTTTGCCGAGCCAAAAGATCTGCAACAAGCCTTATCCCAAGAAAGACCCTGCCTGGTTATCTCTATCAACGGACATATATTAGATCCTTTTGGCGTGTTCCAGGCTATTTTGGAAAAAGCAGGCGTACCTCTTGTCCTATGGCTAATAGACAATCCATGGCACGTTTTAAGCAAATTTAAAGGAAATTTTATTCAAAAATTCTATTTTTTTGTAACTGATGAATTTTTTGTACCTTTACTCAAGCAAAAGGGCTTAAAAAAAACTTTCTACTTACCCCTGGCCACAGAGCCTCTAATTTTTCGGGAGGCAAAATTGCGCGAGCAATGGGCAAGTGAAATTACGTTTGTGGGAAGATTAAGCTTTCCCAACAAAAAAAAATATTTTGCAGGAGCACAGCCAGATAAAACAATACTTGACCAGGGGAAAAAACTTGTAGAACAAGGGAACAGAGCAGATTATGCCTGGGCACTCAAACAAGCCCCCCACATCTCTCACAGAAATCTAGGGCTAACTCTAGATAATCTAAACACCTTATATCGCAAACGTGTTTTAAAACATATTTCCCAAAATTTTTATCTAAAAATTATAGGTGGAGAAGAATGGAAAAATGTTTTACCCGAAGTAGAGGTGTTGCCTGCAGTAGATTATTACACCCAATTAAAACACGTTTATGCCAGCTCTAATTATATTTTAAACTTGACCAGCTTTTTCTTACCCTTTAGCCTAAACCAACGCCATTTTGACGTCTGGATAAGTAATGGTTTTTTGCTCACAGACTTTACTCCAGGTCTAAAACTTTTTTCTTCTGAAGCTGTTTCTTATGTTTCATTTACCAACTATACCAAACTAATGGCAAAGATAAAACGATTAGAGCAGGACAACACCCTAAAAAGGGACCTGCAAAATTATTTTAAAACAGAAATTTTACAAAAACATACCTACGTTCAACGCTTAGAATTTGTAATTGGTAATTTGTAATTGGTTGTTGGTGGTTGGCAATTTGAATAAGGTTATAAAGCGACTATGCAACGTAATTGTATCCCAAGAAAAAATCGCTTAAAAACTCTAGTTATTGGTTTGGATGGTTTGTCTTATAGTCTGGCTTGTTCCCTGGCTGAAGCAGGTGTTTTACGTTCTTTGCGCCCTTTTTTAGACTCAAACAAAGCCAAAGCTATCACCTCTGAAATCCCTTATTTATCTCCAGTAAACTGGACATCCTTTTACACGGCTACTGGCCCAGAAAAACACGGTGTATTTGGTTTTACTGAATTTTGTTTTAAGCAAAAAGAAATATTTTTTTCTGATTTTTCTAAAGTTCAAAAAGAACCTCTTTTTGGGCCAAACCGAGCCCAAAATACTTATTTTAAAATCATCAACCTGCCCCATACCTATCCTGCAGGGCCTATATCTGGCCAACTCATCTCTGGCTTTTTATCTTTGGATCTAAAGAAAGCTATTTATCCGCCACCTCTTTATTCTATTTTACACGCCAAAGGATATGTACTTGAGGCAAACACCATTAAAGCCTTTGCCAATCCCAAAGCCATCTTTTCTGAATTACGAAAAACCCTTTTGGCCAGAAGATTGGCCTTTGACTTGCTGTGGCCTGACTTAATCTGGGATGTTTTTATTTTCGTGCTTACAGAACCTGACAGACTGTTTCACTTTTGCTTTGATGCACTTATGGAGCCAAAGCACCCTCTTCACCAAAAAACAGTAAACCTAATTCAAGACCTGGACAAACTGGTGACCAGGGTACTAGAATGTTTTAGGAAACTTCCTGAGCCCAAACGCCTTATTTTTCTTGCCGATCATGGCTTTACCAAGTTACACATAGAGGTTGATTTAAATGCCTATTTCAGACAAATAGGTATTTTACAACAAAAATATCTATTTACAGACCCAGATTTGCGCGGTTTAACTCCAAAGACCCAGGCCTTTGCTCTGGACGCAGGAAAAATTTATCTTTATCCTTTTTGCCCTGAGGCCAAAAAATTAGCTAAGCAAAAACTGGGAGAAAAAATTAAACAATGGCTTTTAGCGCTTCGATATAAACAAAAACAGGTTATTGCCCGGGTATTTTGGCATTACGAACTTTATCCTGAGGCTAAATTTAGCCATGTGCCTGATCTAATCTGTGTGCCTAATCCTGGTTTTGACCTAAAAGGCAAATTTGATCGCAAGAATGTGTTTGAAAAGTACACAAGGACAGGTGCGCATTTAGAAAAAGACGTGCTTTTTTTTGACTCCTTTGGGAGTCAAGTCAAAAGAGTACGAGACGTCGGAAAATTAATAGAAGAGGTATTATGAAAGTTAACTACGAACAGGAATTAAATCCAGCTCAGCTAAAGGCAGTAACTCACACCCACGGTCCCCTTTTGGTAATTGCTGGGGCTGGAAGTGGCAAGACCAGAACTATTGTCTATCGTTTGGCTTATCTGGTAGAAAAGGGAGTTTTTCCTGCAGAAATATTGCTTTTAACCTTTACTCGCAAGGCTGCTTCTGAAATGCTTTTTCGGGCCGAAAACATCTTAGAGCAACAAATACACGGTCTTAATGGCGGGACATTTCACAGTTTTGCCTGCACTATGTTAAAAAAATTTAGTTTAAATCTGGGCTGGGAGGAAGGGTTTTCGGTCATAGATCAGTCCGATGCAACAGACATAATAAGACAGGCAAAATACAACCTAAACTTACACAAAGACAAAACTTTTCCCAAACCCCATACCATCTACGACCTAATATCTCGCTCCAGAAATAAAGAATTGTCTTTGGAACAAACCATTGTAAATCAATCTTATCATCTTTTAACCTTTTTAGAAGATATTGAGAAAATAGCTGATTATTACAAAAAATTTAAAGCCAAACACTTTTTGTTGGATTACGACGATCTGTTATTCTTTTTTGAACAATTGCTTCAACAAGACCAAAACGTACGCTCATTTTTGCAACAACGCTTTTCTTTTATCATGGTAGATGAATTTCAAGATACCAATAAAGTGCAGGGCAGAATTGTTCAGCTTCTGGCAGGACCATCTGCCAATATCATGGCTGTGGGAGATGATGCCCAATCCATTTATGCCTTTCGAGGAGCCAGTGTAGAAAATATTTTAAACTTTCCACAAACTTTTCCGGGCACAACCATTGTCAAACTGGAGCAAAACTATCGCTCTACTCAACCTATTTTATCTTTTACCAATCATATCCTCTCTCTGGCTCAGGAAAAATATCCCAAAAAACTATTTTCGGAAAATATCCAGGGACCCAAACCAGAACTTTTTTATACCAAAAGCGATCTTAGTCAGGCCCAACTGGTAGTAAAAAAAATCCAGGAACTATCTCTTAGCTATCCTTATCACGAAATAGCCGTGCTGTTTCGAGCAGGATATCAATCCTATGCTCTAGAAATGGAACTTGGTAAAATTGGAATAAAGTTTCAAAAATTTGGAGGACAAAAATTTTCTGAAGCAGCTCATATTAAAGACATTATTGCCTTCTTAAGACTGGTTACCAATCCTTGTGACGTGCTGGCCTGGACCAGAGCTCTGGGCAACATAAAAGGAGTGGGACCAAAAACCTGCCAAAAACTCTATCAATGTTTTTTTGAGGCCAATTTTTCCCTTCTGGACAGTCTGTGTGCCAAAAATCAAGAATTAAAAACAATGTTACAACAATTAGATAGCCTCAGACAAAAAAAACTAGCCCCTCAAGATCTACTTGAAGAAGTCATTAAAATTTACACTCCTATAATGGAAGAAAAATTCGTAGATGACCTGCCCAAAAGAATGGCCGGCCTAGAACAACTTTTGCAAATAGCGTCTATCTATGACGACGTAGAATTATTTTTGGCAGACCTAACATTAGAAACATCTCTGGAAGATAGAGAGGAATTAAAAGACAAACTCGTCCTTTCCACCATCCACTCGGCCAAAGGATTGGAATGGGACTGTGTATTGATCATTGACCTGGTAGAAGAGAGATTTCCCTCCAGACACGCCTTAATGGATCCAAAGTCTTTAGAAGAAGAAAGGCGTCTGCTTTATGTTGCCTGCACCAGAGCCAGAAAGTATCTGGGATTGTTCGTGCCAACCAATATCTACAACCGCTACCAGGGAAATTTTGAACCCCGTGCTCCAAGTCCTTTTATTAGAGAAGTGCCAGATGACCTGATCCAAAAATATCAAGAAGATCACTTTGGGACTCTACACCAAATAGACGTCCTCGGTCCCTCAAAGCCACCCAAAACAGGTCAACAAAAACACGATTTTACCTCCACAGGCAGTTATTGCTTGCATAAAATCTTTGGGCGGGGCAAGGTGATCGCCCACATTCCACCCAATAAGTATAAAATTCACTTTCCAGAACATGGCTTAAAAACAGTTTTGGCTGATTATCTGGAATTTGAATAAAAATTAACCACTAACGGAGACTAGATAGATGTCTGAATTGAAACGTTGGTCTCTATTGGTATCTGTGATACGTTAGCTAATTGACAACAATTTTACGAATTACAAAATAATGATGAATGAAGACAGTTTTTTAGAAATAATAAATACATATTTTCAGCTGGATAGGGAGAAAAATAAACAAATTTTAGTGTCCAGAGGAGATGATTGTTGCCTTGTAGAAGCAGGCAAAATTGCTTTAAGCAGCGATCTCTTTTTGGAAGACGTGCACTTTTCTCGCAAATACTTTGGACCAAAGGACATAGGCTACAAAGCTCTAGCCGTAAATCTAAGCGATCTGGCCGCGTGCGGAGCAAGTCCTTTGTTTTTTATGTTAAATCTTATCTGGCCAACTTCTCTCTCCCTCGATTATGCAAAATTAATGTTCCAATCTATGGCAGATTTGGCCTATGACCATCAACTCACACTCGTGGGTGGAGATTTGAGCCGAGGGGATAAGTTAGGCCTGTGTATCACCATTGCCGGTCAGATTGAAACAAACTTTGTTTTCAGACAACAGGCCAAACCAGGAGATCTTGTCTTTGTAGTCGGAAATATAGGACTTTCTAGAGTGGGTTTAGAAATACTTGAAAAAAATAAAACCACATCTGATTTTCCCAAAAGCGTTTGGGCTCACTTGCGACCAACACCTCTGGTAAAAGCGGGTAAACTATTGGCCAGTTGGGTCAAATCCATGCTAGATGTTTCTGATGGGATTGCAAAAGACATCCAGAGATTGTTGCCTTCTGGACTTGGAGTAAAACTACGTCAACAATTGCCTTTAGATGAAGAAATTTTTCGCTTTGCCCAGACAAACCAACTTGATCCGCTTTGTTTGGCCCTAGAGGGAGGAGAAGATTATGCCCTAATGGGGGTAATAGAACCCAACACTTTTGAGCAAATAAAAACACTCGTCCCACAGGTGTGGATCTTGGGAGAAGTAATCGAGCAACAAGGCCTATTCTATAAAGACAAAAAGTTAGAGGTTATAGGGTTTGACCACTTTGCAAATGATTGCTAATTAATAACGTTTAGGTTTTAAAATGATTATTCAGAGATAAAAGGATGATTTTATGGATATAAGCAAAATAAGAAATTTTAGCATTATAGCTCACATTGACCACGGCAAATCAACATTAGCAGATAGGATCCTAGAAATAACAGGATTAGTGAGTGATAGAGACAAAAAAGAGCAATACCTGGACAAGATGGATCTAGAAAGAGAAAGAGGCATCACCATAAAGGCTCAAACTGTACGCATCCCCTATAAGGCCAAAGACGGACAAGAATACATTTTAAACCTTATCGATACTCCAGGACACGTGGACTTTTCTTATGAGGTTTCACGCAGTCTGGCTGCCTGTGATGGGGCACTGTTAGTAGTAGATGCCACTCAAGGAGTGGAAGCCCAAACTCTGGCCAACACTTATTTGGCTTTAGATCACGACCTGGAAATCTTACCTGTATTAAATAAAATAGACTTGCCCAGTGCAGATCCAGAGCGCATTATCCAGGAAATAGAAGAAGGTATTGGCTTAGATACTAGCAATATTTCTCTGGTAAGTGCCAAAACAGGAGAAGGTGTGCCAGAATTATTAGAAAAGATAGTGCGTTACATTCCTCCACCCAAAGGCGATCCCAATGCTCCTCTAAAGGCCTTGATTTTTGATTCCTGGTACGATCCTTATGTGGGAGTAGTGGTTTTATTTCGTGTGCTAGATGGAGTTATTACTCTGGGACAAGAAATTTTTATGTGTTCTACTGAAAAAAAATACGAAGTTCTTCGCCTGGGTGTGTTTTCCCCTGAGAGTATAGATATAGATCAGCTTGGACCAGGAGAAGTGGGATTTTTGTGTGCCAATATCAAAGAGTTAAAGGATGCTCGAGTAGGAGATACTATCACCCATCCCAAAAGAAAAACCCCTACTCCTTTTCCCGGGTTCAAACAAATTAAGCCTATGGTCTTTTGTGGCTTATATCCAGTAGATCCTGGAGAATATGAAGATTTAAAATTTGCTTTAGAAAAATTACAACTCAACGACTCCTCTTTGTTTTTTGAACCAGAGACATCTCAGGCCCTGGGCTTTGGCTTTCGTTGTGGTTTTTTAGGCTTGCTTCACATGGAGATTGTTCAAGAAAGGTTGGAACGAGAATTCAAAGTCAATCTAATTGCTACGGCTCCTTCTGTGGTTTATAAGGTAGTAAAAGTGGATGGCACGGTTTTAGAAGTAGATAACCCATCCAAGTTGCCTCCACCTGTAGAAATAGAGGCTATCAAAGAACCTTTTGTGCGCATGGAAATCCACGTACCCAACGAATACGTGGGGAACGTTCTAAGATTGTGCGAAGAAAAAAGAGGTATCCAAAAAGACATAAAATACCTCACCACTTCCAGAGTAATTGTAATTTACGAATTACCCTTTGCAGAGATCGTCTATGACTTTTTTGACCGTCTAAAATCTGTTACCAGAGGATTTGCCTCTCTGGACTATGAAGTCATTAATTTTAGACCTTCTGATCTGGTAAAATTAGACATCTTAATCAATGGCTCTCCTGTGGACGCCATGGCCACCATAGTCCACAGAGATAAGGCCTATTACAAAGGTAGGGCTCTAGCTCTAAAACTAAAAAAAGTCATACCCCGCCAGTTGTTTGAAATAGTTATCCAGGCCGCTATTGGCAATAAAATAATTGCCAGAGAAAGAATTGCTCCTTTACGCAAAAACGTAACTGCCAAATGTTACGGGGGAGATATTACCAGAAAAAGAAAATTATTAGAAAAACAAAAAGAAGGCAAAAAACGCATGAAACAAATGGGTAACGTGGAAGTCCCCCAAGAAGCTTTTCTGGCCGTATTAAAAGCTGAAGATTAAGTTTTAGTCATTAGTAATTGGTGATTAGTAATTGGTAAGAGGTGAAGGTTGTAGGTGTAATAGGACATGGATTACAGCTCACAGGCCATGGATGAACTGTGGACTGGGAACGGAATGGTTGTGAAAACCTCGTGTCTGCCCCTGATGGTGTGGTAATTGGTCACCAGAGGATAATGGGCGTAGTAGGGTGAAAGGGGAAGTAATTTTGGACCAAAGGCAAAGCTCCGTGCTGTCAAATTGTTCGCAGGAGAATATGGGAAATGATTTTTATAGATGTATTTTTTATTGTTTGTGGGGCTGTGTTATTGTGGTTTGGAGCAGATTTTGTAGTCGATAGTGCTTCTGCTATTGCTGCCAGGTTTAGAATTTCTGAGTTAATAGTGGGTTTGACCATAGTTGCTATGGGGACTTCTTTGCCAGAATTTATGGTCACGTTTTTATCTGCCTTAAAAAGTCTTCCCAATATATCTCTTTCTAATGTCGTGGGTTCAAATATATTTAATCTGGGTATTATTTTGGGCAGTATGGCTGTGATTAGCCCCATTTCTATTGAGAAAAAAATGGTTTATAGAGACGGATTTTTTTTATTAGGTATTATTTTAACTGTAATGTTTTTTTTACAGGATCTAACTATGGGGAGAGTGGCTGGTGCAGTTTTAATCAGTTCTTTTATAACGTATCTGATCTGGATAGCAGCCAAGACTCCTCGTTTACCTGTAGAAATTGACATTGTTTACAGAAAAAGCAAGTGGTGGGACTATCCCAAATTAATAGGTGGGATTATCTTTTTAGCCCTAGGGGCTAATTTGTTGGTAGATCATGCTTCTAGTTTGGCCAGACATTTTGGTCTAAGCGAATGGTTTATAGGGGTAACTATAGTTGCGGCTGGCACTTCGTTGCCTGAGTTAGCAACTTCTTTAGCGGCTGCTTTGCGCGGTAAAAATGAAATGTTAGTAGGTAATTTGCTGGGGAGCGACATTTTTAACTTTGCTGGTGTATTGGGCATCACCAGTTTGATTCATCCTCTAACAGTTTCTCCCATTGGCCTGTTTAATGTAAAGATTTCTGCTCTTAGTTTAATCTTGCTGCTTGTTTTTATGCGTACAGGCTGGCAGTTATCCAGGGTGGAAGGTCTGATTTTAATAACTATAAACTTACTTCGGTGGTTAAGAGATTATTTGCATTGATACCAAAAAGAGTACTTGTCCTTGGGGGAACTTCGGAGACCAGAGATATTGTTTTGGCTTTAAATAAACACGACCACCAGGTCGTGGTCTGCACTGTAACCCACTGGGACCTTAGTCTCCCAGCCCACGTATTAAGAATTGTGGGGGCATTATCTTTTAACAGACTCGTCCAAATAATAGAGAAGTTGCAAATTCAAGCTCTAATAGATGTGACTCATCCCTTTGCCTCTCAGATTAGCCAACTGGCAAAACAGGTATCTAAGCGAGTTGGCGTGCCTTTGTTTGGGTATCAGCGTCCAGAGTGGATCCCCAAAGGAAAAAATGTCATTTTGGTCCAGACTCACCTGCAGGCTGAGCAAACGCTATTGGACCTGCAAAAAACAACGCTTTTTACTATTGGTGTAAAAAATCTGAGCTATTATAAACGTTTTTTTGGCTCTAACATACCTTTTTGGATAAAAATATTGCCTCAAAGTCTGTCCCGGGCTTTAAATTCTGGTTTAAAAAAACATCACCTCCTACTTTTGCCAGCTAAATTGCCTTGTGCAAAGTGGAGTTGTTTAATAGAAAAATATAATATTCAGGTGATGTTGGCTAAGTCCAGTGGAATAAGAGGAGGACTAAAAGAAAAATTTAGAATAGCCAGTCAATACAACCTAGATTTTGTTTTGATTAGACGCCCTAAATCTTATACTGAGAATTATTTTCAGGATTTAAATGAATTAGCAAAAGCAGTTATTGCTTATTTGGAGAATTTTGATAGAAATATTTATATGGTGTAAAATCTACGTGTTTTTTTGAAATGCGAGTTAGTTATAACTTTTAGTAATTTCAATACGTTATTTTTGAAGTTATATTTGAGTAATTGGGAGAAAAGTTAAAAAAAATTTTGTTGTAACCAAAATACAATTAAAGGAGCGAAAAACAGAAAAATAAACCCTACACCCAGCCAATTTCTTTTTAATGGATTAAAGTCGTCTATTATTTTCTTCCATGTTAATTTAAAGATAAATTTTCCAAAATAAATATCTAATGAGAGCATAATAAAAAACCAAGTTAGACCTATTTTTAAACAATTTAAATAATTTTTGGGATTAATCCATGGTAAGAAGATCCAGCATATAATAAATATAAAGACAACACCCAACAAAAAACTAAAACTTTTAGCCTTATTTTTTGATAATTTTCTATGTAAAAATTTAATTCGTATATTTCCATTTATAATTTCGGCTAAAGCAATTAGTCCCCCAATTAACAAAGTCTTTACAAGCATTTCAGTATTCCATTTCAAACAAAACGCTATTTACAATAAGATATACTATATAAATTTTTTTTATTTACAATTGTCTGAGGTTAGTTTTTTAGTTTATTTACTGCCCTAAAAATAGCTTGTTTTGAGTTTAAAATAACTTTTTCAGGCACGCAAAAAGCAAATCGCACATTACCTGGCCAACCAAAACCTTTTCCTGGCACTGCCAAAACGTTTTCTTCTAACAAGGCGTGAATAAATTCATCTTCTTTTTTATTTGGAGCTTCAGGGAAAAAATAAAAACCACCTTTGGGCCATAAGAAATTTAAGCCAGCTTCTTGTAATATGTCTCCTAACATTTGTCTTCTTTTTTTATAGACTTGCACATCTACCATTTGCCCAAGTCCAGCCAATAAAAGGTATTGTCCAATTATGGGAGCATTTACAAAACCCAAAATTCTGTTGGTTAAGGTGAGGCCAGAGACCATGTCTTGGGATTGTGGCATTTCTGGATTTACAACAACATAGCCGATTCTTTCTCCTGCGAGTCCAAGGCTTTTAGAAAACGAACTCACTACCACAGAATAGGTATAGAGAGGCAAAATAGAAGGCATAGGCGTATCTTCGTAAGTAAGAAACCTGTAAGGCTCGTCTGAAACTAAAAAGATCTCCCGTCCGTATGTCCTGGTTTTACGCTCTAATATAGAAGCTAAGGTTTTTAATTCCTCCAGGGTATAGATTTGACCGCAAGGATTGTTAGGAGAATTGATCAGGACAACTCTTGTTTTAGGAGTAATGACCTCGTCTAGTTGGTCAAAATCTAAAGAAAAATCTTTCTCTTTTGTCTTTACAATTTTTAGTTTTCCTTGATGGTTTTCAGCGTAAAAACCGTATTCTACAAAAAAAGGCGCCCAAACTATTACTTCGTCCCCGGGTTCAAGTATGGCTCTAAACAAAGTATTGAGGCCACCAGCAGCACCACTGGTAATGACAATGTGTTTGGCCTGAACTTGTACTCCTTGTTCCTGACTAAAAAAATGAGCGAGCTTTTCTCTTAAGGCGGGCAAACCAGCATTGGGCATATAACCAAGACCTAGAGGTTCAGATGCTTTTTGTTTTATTTCTAGAAATGCATCTAAAATAGTTTTTGGGGGCACAAGATCAGGATTGCCCAAACTAAAATCAAAAACCTTATCTTCTCCCAGACGAGCTTTTAGCTCTGCGCCTTTTTCAAACATTTTTCTAATCCAGGAAGATTTTTCTATATAAGACTTAACTTGTTGATTTAAAAGCATAATTAAACCTCACGTGTTTTTTGTTTTCAAATTTTTTAATAAGTTAGGGTATGGCAATGCCTTGTTTTTTATATTCGTTTAATTTGTTTCTAAGGGTTCTAACTGAAATACCCAGCAATTGAGAGGCTTGAGATCTATTGCCTCCTGTGAGTTTCAAGCTTTTTAAAATCATGCGTTTTTCCATTTCAGCCAGAGGCATGACTTCTTCTAGAGAATCTTCTGTTGTGTTTTGTTGGGATTGGACTGAATTAGACTCATCAAAAATGTTTTCGTCTAGCAAAAAGTGTTTTACCTCTATATATTGATTTTGAGATAAAAGTACTGCTCTTTCCATCAAATTTTGAAGTTCTCTGACGTTTCCTGGCCAGGGGTGGGCAAGTAACCACTTTTTAGCTTCATTAGATAAAATTTTAGGTGGCAATTTATACATTTTACAAAATTTAGAAATAAAGAATTTGCCCAACAAAATCACATCTTCCCCACGTTCTCTTAGGGGAGGTATTTTTAAGGGGATTACGTTTAAACGATAAAATAAGTCTGCCCGAAATTTATTTTCCTTAACTTGTTGCTCTATGTCTCTATTGGTAGTAGCTATAATGCGAACATCCACTTTGATGGTCTCTGTCCCTCCTACCCGATCAAATTCTTCTTCCTGTATAACTCTGAGCAACTTGGCCTGAAGATTTATATCCATTTCTGTTATTTCGTCTAGCAAGATGGTTCCATGGTTGGCCAGTTCAAACTTTCCTGGTTTTCTGGCAATGGCTCCTGTAAAAGCTCCCTTTTCGTGTCCGAATAATTCGCTTTCTAGTAGATGTTCGGGCAGGGCAGCACAATTTACAGCAATAAACGCTCCTTTTCTGCCACTATGTTCGTGAATGTAGCGAGCAAATAATTCTTTGCCTGTTCCTGATTCTCCAGAAATCAGGACTGAGGCTTTAGATCTGGCGATTCTTTTGGCTAGATTTAAAGCCGCTTGAATAGAGGGATGGTTGCCAATGATTTGTTTACGTTCTTCTGAAAAATTGAGTGGTTGCTCTAAAGAGCATGTAACCTGTTTTGATTGTTCACTTTTTAAAACTATTTCCAGTTTTTCTAAATTAAGAGGAGCGATCCAATAATCTTTGGCCCCTGCTTCCATTAGTTTGCGAGCTTCTTTGGCACTGCCACGCTCTGTAAATACATAGACAGGAATGTTTAAATTATTTTCTTGTAGCCAGGTTAGTAATTTTTCTACTCTAATGCCAGGTAAATCTGATTGAACAAATATAAAATCAGGTAATTGTTCTTGAATGTTTTTTAAAGCCAGTTCAACACTATCCAGCAAAATTAGCTGAACCCCTTGTTCCTGAAGGGATTGATACAAAGGTGTCACGTGAATGGGACGAGCAATAAACAAAATTTTTTTTTCCATTTCAATCTTTTATCCATTTATTTTGTTATTTTCAAGTGTTTGTATTGATCCAGTATCTTCGACGTGGATATTTTTGTGTGAACCAAGCTCCCGGAAGTTCTAACCCTAAACTGACAGCACTGACTTGTAAAACAACAATCACTTTTACATATACCATTACTCTTTCTATCGCTACTCATATTCCAAACGTAGCCTAATTTGACGATTTTGTAAAACCTTTTGAACCATAGTCAATATGTTAAATTTGCATCCCTCCACCTCCTACTCAAAATACCAAAAATTCCTGAATTTATACTTTATTTTTTGTTCTATTTGAGAAGTGGCGGGTATTTTACCGTTGAAATATTTTACCAACACCTTTTTCTGATCCCACTACAAAAATTAATTTAAGAAGTTATATACACGTTCAATAAGAAAATTTTTAAATAATTTAAGATAGTTAAATTTGGTGATTTAACCCAAAAACCCAAGTGAAGTTATGTCTTTTTCTTTGAAGAAACATTTTTAACTCAAAAAAATACTTGTTTTTTTTTCTTTAATAATTTAAATAACTATCTTAACATATCCAAATAACAAAAACAAATTAGGAGATGAATTGATGAATTAGAGAACTATATTTTACCATATATTGATTGCAACTTTTAAAAATAAAAGTAAAAAATAATCTTAGAAGAGGAGGTTAGTTATGGTTAAATTCATAAATAATCACCTAAATATAAAACTTTTATTTTTAATAAGTGCAGTCAGTATATTGATATTTGGTATTTTAATAGCCTTTATCATATCTAAAGAAAAAAAATCTATCTTAAGACAAATACATAGCTCTTTATTACAACAATCAGAATTGATAAAAATAGCCATAGAAAAGCCTATGATTATTGGAGACGATGAAGGAACGAAAGATGCATTTAAGAATCTAGCTAAAAGGATTAATAATACTGTTATTTATCTTACTGATTTTAGAGGTAATATAACCTATAGCACAGATTTTAAAGTAATACGAAAATATTTTCAGCATTTATATTCTCAACATAAAAATCTTCATAACTTAATATCCAATTCCAAATATGTTACCAATTTTGTTACTGAGATTAACGGCAAACACATTTTTCTTAACCACCGCATAATAAAAAATAGACCAAGTTGTTATCACTGTCACGGATCTTCTCATAATATACTTGGTCATTTAATTATCATGAAAGATATTACTAATAACATTAGTAATATTCGTGAACAACTGTATAATACTGCAATTATATCTATAATAGGTGTTATTCTTTTAATATCAATATGTTATCAAACTATAAAAAGAACAATTATTCTCCCTATAAAAAAAATTTCTAAAGCACTAAAAGAAATAGCTCAAGGAGAAGGAGACTTAACCGCGAGGATAAAAGTCTACACCAATGATGAAATAGGCAATTTAGCTAAATACTTTAACGAATTTGTAGATAATTTACAAAATATCATAAAAAATGTAGTAAGTAAATCTCAAGATGTAAATAGTGCATCTAAAGAACTCTCCAAATTTTCCAATCAAATCTATGTGGAAACAAAAGAAATGTCAAACAAATTTAACAAAGTATCTCATGTATCTTCAGAAGTAAGTGAGAATATGAATTCTATAGCTGCATCTATGGAACAAGCATCTACTAATATTAGTTTAATTGCTACTGCATCTCAACAAATGTCAAAATCCATTAACCAGATCGTAGATAAAACTGGGAAGAGTAAAAAAATAACATCTAAAGCGGTATTACAGGTGGATAACGCATCTGAAGAGATAAAAAAACTAGGTAACTCTGCCCAAGAAATAACTACATATAACTGACACAATTACCAATATTTCAGAACAAACCAATTTATTAGCTTTAAATGCGACTATTGAAGCTGCCAGAGCAGGAGAATCTGGTAAAGGTTTTGCAGTAGTAGCCAATGAGATTAAAGAGTTAGCCCAACAAACTACAAATGCTAGTGAAGAAATTAAAGAAAAATTACAACACATTCAAAAATCAACAAAAGATGTCATAGATGAAGTATCAGATATAGCCGAAGTAATAAAAGAAGTAAATCAAGTCATGACAGACGTTATGGAAACTCTAAAAGAACAAGCTATAGCTATAAAAGAAATTGCTTCCAACGTATCAGAGGCCTCTTTAGGTATTCAAGAAGTAACAGAAAACGTAAACAAAAGCTCAGAAGCGTCTTCTGAGATCTCCCAGGAAATAGATCAGGTCAATCAAGCCACTAATAAACTCTCCCTCATGAGTTCTCAAATCAACAATAGAGCAGAACATCTATTGAATTTAGCTGAAAAATTGCATGGATTAGTAGAAAAATTTAAAGTATAATTAAGATCTGTCTGTAAAAAAAATTTTTTTGAATAGATACATTTAGGTTAACAAAAAAATAATATTTAAGGTGGTACAGTTTGACGTTTTAATCAAAAGATACAAAATCTTAATTTTTGCAGTGGAATTTATGGATGCAAACTTACGAATTTTTTTGAAACAAAAATTGCAATTAGTTACACATTACGTAGGGACAACTAATCAATTAGCCTGGTTCTATTTAAGTATCTTCTTGAATAAAAAAAATATATTACCGGTTATTGCCTAATAAGGAGTGTATAAGATACTTGTAAGGTATTTTTAGGGAAAGATAGGTCTTTTAAGGTCTTGTAGGAGGAGGTGTTTTATGAAGTTTATAACTATCTTTAGCCTGCTTTCTATCTTATCTTTTTCCTTTTGTTGGGCGGGAGAATATGTGGGATCAAAAAAATGTGGAGAATGTCATGAAACAGAATATAAGAATTTCATTACTTATTCTAAAAAAGCGAAAAGTTATGAACACATAAAGAAAATGTTTCCCAAATTAACTCCAGCTGAAAAAGAGCAGTGTTTTAGGTGTCATACTACGGCTTATAAACGTGGAGGGTTTATTTCCTATGCAAAAACTCCCCACTTAAGCGATGTTGGGTGTGAAACTTGTCATGGGCCGGGAAGAAAACACGTAGAATCTGGCGGAGATCCAGAATTCATTAGATTAAAACCTTCTCTTAAACAATGTGCTAAATGTCATAATACAGAAAGAGTAAGAGATTTTAGGTTTAGACCCTTATTATATGGTGGAGTACATTAAAGGAGTGATTACGTATTATTTACCGTACCATTAGAATTAAGGAAGGGGCAACGTTATAAGTAGTTGCCCCTTATTTGTTTGTTTAATGTTTTAATAAACTTGCACGCCGCCACTTACAGGTTTCCTCTCTTTATTTTGATGTAAAATACGTATTTGTTGGCGTAATCTTTGAGCATCTCTGATTTTTTTGTTAATTCTAACTTTTGCCTCAATATAAATGTCTTTATCTTTATAACGAAGTGCCTCTGTATAATACTTTTTAGCTTGTAAAAGACTTGCTAAATCACCTTTGGCTTCATAAGCAACACCTAGATTATAAAGAGCAGCAGTACAATGGGGCTTTTTGTCTAAAACACTTTTCCATAGTTCTATAGCATCTTCCCAGTCTCCTCTTTCAGCCAATTTCACTCCCTGCTTTACCTGAGAAGGTCCACTTTTATCTAAGACTACTTCTATAATATATCTGGTAGGCGCTATCTTTGCTACCAATTTAGTTGCAGCTTCCTTTGCCAACTCACTTATAGTCTCTTCTGGAGTAGGCAGTTCATCCAAAGTATGTCCACCTGCACCTAAAATTCCTAAAAGTCCCCCTTGTGCTTCATTTTTACCTCCATATTTTTGTTTAAAATTTACACTGACTTGTTTAGTGGCTAAAATTTTTCTAGTGTTTAGATCAATAACTTTAATAGCGGCTGTAAGACAAGCAGTACGAATAATATATGGTACAGGTCGTAATACTGTTCTCATTATTTCTTCATCTACCCATTCAGTTTTGCCTGTAAAAAGATTCTTTCGTTTTACTTTTTTATATCTTCCTGTACCTTCTTGCATTTTTACATGGTCATAACCCTTGATGTCTTTTATTTGGACTCTAACGTAACCAGCTATTGCTGCATCAGCCTGTATTTCTGCAAAAGCTGGGACAAATCTTGGATCATCTATTTGTTCCCATTGTATTTTATCCAGAGCTTGGTTGTATCTCATATCTTTGAGCGTAAAATGCTTTACTTCGTCAAGTTTAGAATAGAATTCTTCTCGCACTAAATCACCATATTTACCTTTAAAGGGCAAAATAGCTAATGTTCTTACTCCAGGCAACGCTACTTCTGCTGGTCTGATGGCTACCAGTCTTGCTTTAGGTGCACAAGAGAACATCAAAAATAAAAAACTAATAAAAAATAAGTAAACAGTTTGCTTAGAGTAGATTCTTACTCTCATTGTTATCTCCCATTAAATTTTTATTGAATATTTATATTGCTTTCGGAAAAAGGATTGGCTGTGCCTTTTTTAAAGAATAAAAACCTATTTCCTTTGGCTTGCTGCGTTTGAAAAGCGATGCCTTGTTGCTTCATTTTCATATATAATTGGCGTTGAAAATCGAATTTTTTCCCCTGATAATTTACATCTACTTGAAAATTGCCTGGAGTTTGTTGACGTACATTTACATCTTTGACTCCTGAAATATTTTGTAAGATATCATAGATAGTGTAAACTTCTTCTTCACTAAAATTTCTAAACCAAATATCAAATCTTGCTCCACCATGTACTTGACGTTCAAAATAAGCTACTACATCCCCAATTAAGGCTTTAGCAACTGCTTTCCCAACTTTATCAGCTGCCTTTGCAGCCATCATATCTTCGTAGTAATTACCTGCAATTCTTTGGGTCCTAACGTATAAATCCCCATGTTTTTGGGCAATAACATCTCCAGTGGCTGGGGCAATGGCTCTTAAATCTACCTCTACTATCACTCCACCAAAGTATCTACTTCTACCCCCTTGTTTAACACCCACATGCACATCATACACCAGTAATAAATCTGCTCTATATTTCAAGGCTAAAGCAGATAGGTCACTCATATCAATATCAATACGTCCTGCCTGTTCAATTTCATTGTAAATGTTATTTACAAACATTTGATCCAAAACAACAAAACCTTTTCTTGTAAATACACCTTGAATTGCTTGCTCAGCAGCAATTACTGCTCGAGAATGACGATAAGCGCTGGAACGAGTTCTTGGCAGATAAATAGTCATAAATCGAGGATTACCTACTTGTTGTCTTAAAATACCTAACGCCCTAAGATCATTTTTAATATTTTCTACAGAGACTACTGCTTTTATTGTCACCCTATACATATTGTTATTTGGACCTTCTGACAATATCTGATATTTTTTTACGTACCCTGAAGCTTGAGAGTAAATTTTATCAGATAACAATTGATAATTTTTTACAATAGTACTCGAGTCAATTAGGGTGCCAATCCCTTGTTCAACGGCATTTCTCAATGCTTGTTGAAGTGCTTGACTCCTGGCTTGTCCTATATTTCCCATAATAGGAGCCATCCCACTCACTACTACTTCTTGAGACGCCAAACATATTGCTGGTAATAAAAATAAAATTAATATCAGGGAATATTTCAACTTCCTAATATGAACTGTCATGTCTTCACCCTCCTTTTTGATAACTAAAGTTTAGCAAGTATGATAGATAAAAATAATTTTTATGACAACTCTTTTTTTTATTTATTTGATTAAATTTAATGAACGATAGACAAAAAGTTTATTTTTCGGTTAGTTATAATAAAATGCTTTTAGTTAATAATTTTTTTACAAATTACAAGTTGACGTTAAAATTTTTATATTTAAAAACTAACCACTGTTAGCTTTAAAACTAGCTTCATTAGAAGCTAAAACTGCAGATAAAACTGCAAAAGACCAAAGTTTGTTTTTTTGAACAAATCATTTAATTATAACCAAATTAAATTATTGAAAAATTTTCTCATTAAATTTGTATTTACCTGCTTAAAACAATTTTTGCAGTTACATATTTTACCTTCATAGGGTTAATTTGCAAAATTTAAACTTAAAGGAATTGTAAGAAATTTAATAACTAGGTAAAAGAATTTCAAAATTCTTATTTATGGGAGAAATATATTGACAACATTGACAAAAATTAAGAATAAGTTGATATGTTTAATTTATGTGGTGGGGTAGAATGTAAACCTGGAGGAAAAAATTATGCAATGTCATGAAATAGATTATCAAATCATAGGCAATGATCTGCAAGTTGTAGAAATAGAGCTAGATCCCTCAGAAACTGTGATTGCAGAGGCAGGGGGTATGGTGTGGATGGAGGATGGGATTTCTTTTGAGGCTAAAATGGGAGATGGCTCTGATGCCAATAGTGGTTTTTGGGGAAAGGTATTGAATGCGGGAAAACGCTTGCTTACAGGAGAAAGTCTTTTTCTTACTCATTTTACCAATACAAGTTCAAGTAAGAGGCATATTGCCTTTGGAGCTCCTTATCCTGGGAACATTATCCCTGTAAATCTGGCAGAGCACCAAAATAAGATCATCTGTCAAAAGGATGCCTTTTTGTGCGCATCTTTTGGAACAAAGTTGGATATTGTTTTTAACCAAAAAATAGGCACAGGGCTTTTTGGGGGCGAAGGCTTTATTATGGAATCTTTAGAAGGAGATGGATTAGCCTTTTTACATGCTGGTGGAACTATAGTGAAAAAAGAATTAAAAGGAGAAAAGATTTACGTAGATACAGGTTGTCTTGTGGCTTATACTACGAGCATTAACTTTGGCATAGAGCGGGTGAAAAATTTAAAATCTTTGTTTTTTGGAGGAGAAGGAATATTTTTGGCCGTATTAGAAGGTGAAGGTACGGTTTACTTACAAAGTCTACCTTTCTCCAAATTAGCCGATCGTATTCTTGCCAATGCCCCTAGTGTGGGTGGCAAACAAACAGGAGAGGGCTCTATACTTGGGGGAGTAGCTGATATATTTGAAAGCGATGATTAAAAAAGCTTAATATGAGCAGGACAGTAGCCTTAAAAATATTCATAGTAAACAGTTGAATGGGCAAATTTTTTATTCTAAAAGATAAGCAGAAACGTTGTCGCAATGTCTCTAGCAATCACTACTAACTGTCACGTTTAATAATTATTAGGGCGTGAACGTTGGAGTTGAGTGTCCAAAGAAATAAATCATTAACCTAATTAAAAAAGGATTGAACAATGTCTTTTTTTAGAGGAAGAAGGCTTAGACAAAACAAATCGTTACGAGAAATGGTTCAAGAAACTTATCTTAGGCCAGAAGATTTGGTGCAACCCTATTTTGTGGTGGAAACAGAAGATAAAGATTTTTGCCAAGAAATTTCCGCTATGCCTGGGCAATATCAGCTTTCTTTGTGCCAATTGGAGCAAAGAGTAGCTAGGGCCGTAGATTATGGTTTAAAGTCTATTATTTTATTTGGCATACCAAAGCAAAAAGACGACGTTGCTTCCTCTGCTTACCATCCTCAAGGTATTATTCAAAAAAGTGTGGAAACTCTGAAACGTAAATTTTCTGACCTAATTATTATTACTGATGTTTGTCTGTGTGAATACACTTCCCACGGACATTGTGGTCTTATAAAGAATCAATACGTGCAAAATGACCCTACTTTGGAACTTTTAGCCAAAACAGCTTTATCTCACGTAATGGCAGGAGCAGATATTGTTGCTCCTTCAGACATGATGGATGGACGTATTTTGGCCATAAGAAAAGCATTGGACCAGCATAATTTTGTTGAGGTACCTATTATGTCTTATGCTGTAAAATATGCTTCTTCTTTTTATGGCCCTTTTAGGGAAGCAGCAGAGAGCGCGCCTCAATTTGGGGATAGAAAATCGTATCAGATGAATCCAGCCAACAGTAATGAAGCTATTCTGGAAGCAGAAGCAGACCTAAAAGAAGGAGCTGATATCATTATGGTTAAACCTGCCTTGCCTTATTTAGATATCTTACGGAGGCTAAAAGATAGACTTTTTTGCCCCTTGGCCGCTTATCAGGTCAGTGGAGAATATAGTCAAATAAAAGCTGCTGCTTTAAAAGGCTGGATAGAGGAAAAGGCAGTAGTGTTAGAAAGCTTGCTGTCTATAAAAAGAGCAGGGGCAAAGATTATTTTAACCTATTTTGCAGAGCAAGTTTTAAAACAAAAGTGGCTCTAATCTACTTTTTTATTTTGCTCCTGTCTTTTGCAGCAGTAGAGATGTCATTAATGGATCTGAATGTTCCTTGCTTCAGGTTAATAACAGGTTGTTATAACCAAAACACCTTTTTCTGCAGCCTGTTTTTCTAATTGATCTGTTATTTCTACACCTACCACAACAGGGATAACTTCTTTGTCGAATAAGCGACTGAGGATCTCTGCTCGTTGTTTGGCTCGGATTAAATCTTTTTCGTAAATAGCGTAAGATATTTCTCCAGCCAAGACGACAGGTTTTCTGGTCTTCTTGATTTCACCCTGTACTACTATATCAAGATTAAACAGCATTTCTCTTTCTTCTTCATTTATTATGCCTTTGTCCTCAGCATCGTCAATAATAGAGACTAATTTATCCCAATCAATAAGCCTGCATTTTTTTAAAATGCGACCAAAATAAGCAGGATATTTTTCTCTAATAGTGCGTTCAAAATCCCTGCCTTTGAACCGGCCAAACTCTCCCTTTAAATAAGACATGTCTTTCTTTAAAATAGCTACGTCGTATTTTAAAATAGCTACGTCTTGTTTTAAAATAGCTACGTCCTGTTCTAAATTTTCTACCCTTTTTAAAAGTTCGTCAAACTTTTTGGGAAGTTCTAGCAGTTCAGACGTGAGGATTATTTTTCTAATCTCCTCTAACCATTCAGGATTTTCTTTTAAAGCTTTTATGATATCGGCAAAAGTTTCTATTTTGTAGCGTTTCATATCTTCTAAACAAGGACTTGGTGTGGGTTCTTCTAGTTTATGAGCCAGGTTCATCAAAAAATTCCTCCAAATAATCTTTTAAGAGACATTTGTCATGGAAAACGTAATTTGAATGTGGTTATTTTAGGGTATAAAATAAGCTAATTTTTTTTTATGGTCAACTAAACAAGATGTTTTTTAGGCAATTGGAGCAAAAGTTATAGATAGGCTGGCTAAATTTTAAAAAGCCATTTTTTTTAGTCCATTTACAATGGCAGCAGCTACGCTACTTCCCCCTCTTGGACCATGGTTAGAGATATAAATTAAGTCACTTTGCATTAATTCTTTTTTACTAGAACACGCCCCAACAAAGCCCACAGGTACTCCTATGACTAAAGACGGACGGATTTGTTCTTCTTTAGCTAGACGAAGTACTTCCTGCAATCCTGTAGGAGCATTGCCTATGACCACTAAGGACTGGTGCAAGCGCTGCCCAAAATAGAGAAAATTTGCCCTTGCCCGAGTAGTGTTTTTTTGTTTGGCCAAAAGTTTTACTTCCTCTGTGTCTATGGCGCAAAATACATTATCTAGGCCTGTGAGGCCTGCTTTTACCATGTGCACGTCGCAAAAAATAGGAGCTTTTTGCTTAATAAGGTTAACCCCTACGGACACAGCCTCTGGATGAAATTTTAGGCTGGATATAAAAGAAAAATCACAGGTTGCGTGAATAACTCTGGTTAAGATTTTTTTTTCTGCTGTAGAGAAATTAGAGTTTAGCAAAAAATCTTCTATAAAACTAAAACTATTCTTTTCTATTTCTGTTGGCTCTAAATTTCGTTGAACACAATTTATGTGGGTAGTAAGATGTTCAAAAATGAGCTCTTCTAATAAGGGCTCCTGACCAAAAATAGGCAAAAGCTCTATGCTAATCCCTTTGAATTTGTGCTCTAATTGTTCCAACTGCAAGGGTAATTCGTGTTGGATATGTACCCCTGGACTTAAAAAAAAAGGATAAACCCAAATTTTTTTTACTCCAGCACCAACTAGCTCAGCTATCACTTCTTTTAAATTGGGGCTGGCCAGAGAAAAAAATGCAGCTCTAACCAGAATAAAAGGAAAACGCTTGGCCACTCTCTGGACTAGCTCCAAGAAATTTTTTTGGGCATCAAGGTGACGGCTACCATGCCCCAAAATAATAATACCCCTCATTTTGCTTGTTACCTCAAACCTCAATTATACTTTCTCCACTTCCTATTTTTTTTATCACAATCTTATCTGCCATCTCATGTTGAAACATTTCCACGTGCGTGATCACCCCAATCATCTTATCTCCCATCACCAGACTTTGCAATAAAGAAAGTACTTCGCTCAAACTGTCTCTATCCAACGTGCCAAAACCTTCATCCAGAAACATAGTGTCAATGGAAACCGCATCTTTTGATATCTCACTTAAAGCCAGACTTAAGGATAAACTCACCAGAAAACTTTCACCACCAGAAAGAGTATCAGGAGTACGCACACTACTACCTAAAAAATGATCAACTATTTCAAATTCTATGGAAGACAAATTATCTATTGTTTTTAAAGAATATCTGTTTTGAGAAAGACGCCACAAGTGCTTGTTGGCCACACTCAATAAATTGGCCATCAGAAATCCAATGGCCTTGCTTACGAATTTTGAGCCATTTCTTGATCCCAGTTCATCTTTTAGAACCCTTAATGCTTGTTCTCTTTGAGCCAAATTGTGAAGTTTTTGCTCCAGTTGGTGGAATTGTTTTAGTTCTTGCTCGTAAAACTGTTGCCTTTGGCTGAGTTCTCCTATTTCTTTTTGACATTGCTCTAAAATTTGAACGATGCTTTGATGTTTTTGCTCCAGTTGTTTAATGTTTACTTCTTCTTGAGATAATTTATTTAGTTCAACTGTTAGGTCTTTTTTTCTTTTTGCCAAGTGCTCAATGTTTTCTTCTAGCCTGGCTAATTCAATTTCTAAAGACTGTTGATTTTGTTCTAATTTTTCTTTTTCTAATTTGAAATTTTTAACCTTTGACTGTAAATCGTTTAATTCCTTACGTATATCTTGGCCTGTATAACATCGTTGCAATTCTTGTTTTAGCATATTTTTATTTGTTTTTAGATTTTCTATTTTATTTTTGTCTTCTTGAATTATGTTGGTATAAACTAAAATTTTTTCCTTAATTATTTTAAGCTGATTGTGAAATTGGTTTATATCTTTTTGAACTAATTCCCATTCTTTTATATTTTTGTAAATTTTATCCCAATTTTTAAATTCTAAAAAATCATTTTTAATTATTATTTGTCTTTGCTCTTTTATTTTATTTTCCAATTCCTGAATTGTATTTTTCAAAAACTCTTCTTTTCCTACTAAATTAGAAAACTTTTTTTGTGTTTCTATTAAGAGTTGATCGATTTTATTAAATTTCTCTTGATCACTTTTATCTACATTAGGCAAATTATCTAAATCATGTTTTAGACTTCCACACAAAGGACAAGGCTGATTTGATTTTAATTTTTTTCTATCTTCTGTATATTTTAAAATCAAAATTTTATTTTCTAAATTATCTTTTGTTTGTTGTAATTCGGTTAATCTTTGCTCCAAAAGATTTTTATTTTTATATAACGCCTGTAATTGAACTTTTTTAGTTTCCAAATCTTGCTGATAAGATTTTAAATTTTTGTGAGCCTGTTTTAATATAAGGTATTTTTCTTGATATTCGTCTTTTTTGTGGATTAACTCTTCTTGGATACAAAATCTTTTAGTTTGTAACTGCTGAACCTTTTGTTCTAGAGGTCGTTTTTGGGCTTTAATTTGCTTTAATTCTGTTAATTTTCGTTCTAATTCTCTTTGTAAAGAATTTATTTGATCTTGCACATTTTTTAAATTATTTTCTAATTTTTCATAATTAATAAATGTTTTATTTAAATTTTGAAGTTCTATTTCTTTTTGTTCAAGTAAATTTTTCAGTTCTTGTAATCTTTTTTTGTTTCTTTTATTCAGATTAGAGAGTTGATTTTTTCTTTTTTCTTTTTCTTCTAAGTTCTTCTTGCAACTTTCTAGTTCTTGTTTTTTTTGTTGAATGTATCTTGCTTGTTCTAGCATCCTGGAAAGAATATTTTGCTCTTGTTTATAGTGGTTACGTTTTTTTTGTAGTTCTTGTAATCTAAGCGTGCACTGATGCAATTGAGTTTTTAATGTGTTTTTATCTTTTTCTTGCAATTTATCTCTAAGCAATTTTAATTCTTGTTCTATAAGCAGGTATTCATCGTAAATAAGTTCTGATATTGTCGCATAATCTTCTAAGTTAAAGATTTTTTTTAAGATATCACTTTTTTGAGCCGAACTTGATTTTAAAAATTTATCAAATTCTCCCTGAGCTAAGATGACAGAACGTGTGAATTGTTCATAATCAAGACCTATAAAATCTGTAATAAATTTGGTAATAGCGTTGACTTTATCTAATTGCTCTACATTGCTATCTTTATTATCTAGAGGTTTACAAATTAAATGTTTTTTTAGATTATTTTTGTTAAATTTTAAACTTATTTCACATTCTTTGTCCTTATGTACAAAAGATAGCTTTATCTGGCCGGTATCTGAAGACTTGTTTAAAAGTTTTACGATTTGGTTAGATAGTCTGGGAGTTTTGTGATACAGAGCAGCTAAAATGGCATCAATAAGCGTTGTTTTGCCTGCCCCTGTGGGGCCAGAAATTAAGAATAATTTATTCCAGAAACGTTCAAAATTGACACGAAAATGTCCTTTAAAAGAATTGATATTGACTACTTCTAACTGTTTTATTTTCATCTAGTCTTCCTGTTCTTTTTGGAGATAAAATTTATCCAAAATGGCCTCAAATTCTTTTTTTAGAGCAGCATAATCGTCTCTATTTTGGAATAACTCCTCAAAGATATATAAGGGGGTTATTTTTTTTACGTTTTTTTCATAATTAACTTCACTCACTTGGGTTTTATAATTGTAACGCACGATTCTCACATTTTTGAACTCGTCTTTTAGGTCTTCTATTTCAGCTCTACTTATGTTTTCTGTAAGGAGTATTTCCACAAAAGCAGGCAGTTGGGTTCGAGCATTGATGTAATCTAAACTATGTTTTATTTGTTCTTTGTTGCCCTCCAGACTTTTTATAATTCTAAATTGGGGTATGTTTACGTATTCTAAGGAAAAATCGTCTGTATCTAAGATGAGTAGTTTTTTATCATCGTTTTCGTCAAAACTTAATTTTAATATAGAGCCGCTATAGACTATAGATGGGCTTATGTGTTGACACCTGTGGAGATGTCCAAGAGCAACGTAGTCTGCTCCGTAAAAAATTTCAGGACTTACTCCCTCTAGTTTGCCAATGTAGAGTTCTTGTTCGCTTTGGCTTTTTTTGGAATTTAAAACAGTTAAATGACCGGTAACTATCTTTTTTTTATTTGTTTTAGATATTAATTCCTGATATATTTTACTTAAATTTTCTAAAAGATTCTCATTGTTATAGAGTTCACGCAAGATAAATTCTCTTAGATAAGGAACGAGAATTAGAGAAAAGTCGTCAAATTCTACAATTAAATCTTCTACATCTTCGTTCCCACTAATAATTTTGATGTCCAAAACGTCTAATAGATCTTTAGGCGCAGATAAATTAGAAATACTGTCGTGGTTACCAGCCAGAATATATATGTTTTTTAAGTAATTTTTGGCCTGCACCAAAAAAGAATAATAAAGCCTTAAAGCCTCTTGGGGTGGATAATAGGCATCAAAAATATCTCCTGTCACCAATAAAATATCTATTTGCCTGTTTTGAATAACCTCTAAAAGATAATCCAAAACCAAACGAAATTCTTCGCTGCGATCATAACCATAAAACTTATGACCAAGATGCCAATCACTGGTATGTAAAATTTTCATAAGGTGCTGCTCAATTTTGTTTTTAATTTTTGTATCTGTCAGGTAAAAGCAAGACAAGATCACGTAATATTGAAGACAGTGTTTAGCCCAAATTACCAAAAAAAGAAACTGAAAATTATGCTTTTTGCTGCTGGAAAAATTGGTTATTAATTTTTAGGATTTTTTACGTTAGCCTTAAGTGTCAAAAACTAAGCATTAAAATTTTATACTGCTCCACTAAGTACGGGACATAAAGAAAAGACCAAGTTGGATTTTAAAGGAGAAAGAAATTAAGTCCTGTTTATCCTTAACCTTCTGGTTAGATCTGTTTATACTTATGTATTTACTTGTTCTTCTCATTTTTGGGTCAAAAAATTCACCATGTGTTGCACGACTTTTTGATCGTGGGCAAAGTAAAGGTGAACAAAGCTGGCCAGGACGTTATTTACTTTCAGTCCAAAGGTATTTACTTTATTATTTTGACTGTCCACTACTTCGTAAACGTTTGAGATGTTTTTTTGGTTTAAGAGGTCAGCTTCAGAGACCAATAATTTAGAATAGTGAAACTCGTGGCCTCGTAAGGTCATGTTTTGGGCCAGCCAACCTGCATCCTGGACCAATCTTACTTGCACATAACCCAGTCTAACCAGTTTGCTGTGTAGCTCTGTCCAATAGGGCACTAGACCTGCAAAGGCGTACTTTTGGTTATTGACAACAATTCCTTTGCTCAAAAAAATCAGACCACCGCACTCTGCATATATTTTGCCCCCATCCCAGGCAAAACTTTTTAGCCATTGGATAAATTTTTGCTCTTGGCTTAACTCTTTGGCATAAAGTTCTGGATATCCTCCTCCAAGAAAAATTCCATCTACTTTTGAAGGTAATTGGTCTGAAATAGAAGCAAAAACCAATTTTACTCCGGCTTTAGCCAGGGCTTGCAAATTGGCCAAATAATAAAAATTAAAAATTTTATCTTTTAAAACTACTAATACAGGCTTTCTAGTTTTTATTTTTACGTTTGTTTCTGTTAGAACACACCTTTTTGTTGATTTTTGAGATATACTAGCGTAATTTTGAGTTTTTATTGTTTTTATTTGAATTATTTGGTTCAGTATAAAGTTAAGGTCAAGATACTTTTCTGCAGTTTGGGCAAATTTATCTAAATCTTCTGAGGAGAGTTTTATTTCGCTTTTTAATCCAAGGTAGCGAGATAGTAAGTTAGGCAATAATCCTGATGGTATTGCTCCAATAAGTGGTGGCAAATCGTTTTGCTGTAAATAGGTGGCAAAAAGTTTTTTTTGTTTTTCTGATGTATAATTATTTAAAATTATGCCTTTAATTTGTTTTCCAGCAGTTTTAAAATGCACAAAACCATAAATAAGGGCAGCAAAGCTTTGGGCCATTTTAAACGGATTAACTATTAACAAAACAGGAATATCTAGAGAAAGAGCTAGATCAGCACAAGAGTTTTGTCCCTGTTTATCTCCATCATAATATCCCATAACTCCTTCTATCACGTTGAGCCCTGAAGGTTGAAGCAAAGATTTTAGGTGTTCTAGAGGGGCAAAAAATAAGTCCAGATTCAAACAGTCTTTTTGTGCTGCCCACCTTAAATACATGGGATCCAGATAGTCAGGACCTACCTTATAAGGAAAAACCTCAAAACCTCTCTTGCCAAGCGCGGCGATTAAGGCCATACTAAGACTGGTTTTACCACAACCGCTGGCAATACCTGCAAGCATAATAGAGTGCCGCATGAAAAGATATCTCCTCCTTTATATAGGACTTGGACTTTGTTCCCTGATTTTGTTTTTTGAGTCCTTAAATTCCGGGCCTGTGAAATTTTCTCTTTTATCCACGTTTTTCAATCCTGAGTCCAGGTGTTATCTCATCCTGATGGACATTCGCTTGCCCAGAACCATTTTAGCCTATTGTACGGGCATTGCTCTTAGTCTTTGCGGAGCTACTCTTCAAGCTATTTTAGACAATCCTTTGGCTGAGCCTTTTACTCTGGGGATATCTTCTGGAGCAGCTTTTATGGCTTCGTTGGTCATTTATTTGGGTATAAATCTGTTCTCTATTTACACCATCCCTTTGGCTAGCCTTGTGGGCGCATTTTTTACTCTTGTATTTGTCCTTTATTTGGCCAAAGAAAAATACTTTCTGTGCTCAGAAAATCTTATTTTAGCAGGTATAGTGCTTACTACTTTTTTTTCAGCCCTTATTTCTATTGTAAAATCCCTAGATGAAGAAGGCGTAAGCTCCATAATCTTTTGGATTATGGGTAGTTTTGCAGGGCGTTCTTGGGCAGAAGTAAAGTTGTTTTTACCTTTTTTTCTTTTGGCGGCTCCAACTATCTTTTTGCTAAGAAAATATCTGGACATTTTGCTTTTGGGAGATTTAGAAGCCCACAATTTGGGGATAAATCCGCATTTTTATAGGCTTATTTTTTTTGTTTTGACCAGTATTTTGGCTGGGGCCAGTGTGAGCGTTACAGGCATTATTGGGTTTATAGGACTTATTAGTCCCCACATGCTTCGACTGCTTAAGATAGATACTTATTATCACCTCATTCCTCTAAGTGGACTTACTGGTGGTTGTCTTATGTTGGGGGCAGATATTTTGGCCCGTATTGTTTTGCCCGGTGGAGAAGAGCTCCCTGTGGGAGCTCTTACAGCCCTTTTGGGGGGACCCTTTTTTTGTCTGTTATTGCTGCAAAAACAAAAGTCTAAGCATGATACATTTTAAGCAGTTTCAAATAAGAAACTAGTCTAAATACCAGCAAAAAATAGGCTGGAATCCAGAGTCCAAAAAACCAGACTTTAAGACGCATAGGTTGCAGGGAGCGCAGCACCCAATAAGAAAATAATCCCAGTAAAAGCATAGTTAAAACAATCATTAAACCTGGTCCAAGTAACGGAGTTATTACGAATTTATCTCCCAACAAAAGGAAGATTATTACACAAGGAATAAAACTTACTACCAGCATAACTATATTCCACTTGCTCAAGTACTGGAGAGCAAAACGATAATAATCTCGTCCAAAATCGTCTTTAAAACGTCTGATGACCAGAAAGGGAAAAATTAAACTAATGGCAAATACAAGGGATAAAATAAATAGTTGTCCCATAATAGGATAAAACAGAGATTGTAAAGGTGGGACAAAGGAAGCACCTGGGACAAACAAGTGGTAAAAAATTAAAAACCAGCCAATTAAAAATAATTTATAGCTTAATAAGGCCAATACTCCCAAAAAAAAGTGGATAAGTTTAATTTTTTTTAAATAGTTGGTCAAAGATACGTAGATTAGAGCAAAAAACAAAGATAGTCCCAAAGAGACTAATAGAGCTTGCTTTAGGGAGGAGATCATCCAGATAAAGTTTTTTTGTAAGGATGGCACAAAACAGATCAAGCCAAACAATAGTCCAATGGCCCCAAGGATTATAAGAGCCAGTATGGATAATTGCCAGCTAAGTTTTTTGAATGTGGCCCTTTTATTAAGCAAATAAAAAAGCTCTGTTAATACGGCTAGGCTTAAACATCCAAGAGGGATAAGCATAAGCCACAACAAGGCCCCTACGTTTAGGAATAATAACGGAGAATTATGACCAAATAAAAATTTCAACCAGGAATTCATTTTTTTCCTCCTCCTATAAAAAAATCTTCAACACTAACCAATCAAGGCTAAGGCAGCAAAATTAGAGAAAATTAATAGCGGTCGGATTTTATCAAACAAGTCCTTTTGTCCCATATTGGTTCTTGCCAGGGAAAAACAGACCTATCTTTTAACTCTGCCTTAAACAACATTTTTTGTTTGTTCGATTGAGCCATTACTTCAAAGCATTGGGTTGGTTGTTGTTTCACCTTAGGGGCAAATAAAAGCAAAAAATCCGCAGCAGATTCCAAAAGATTCTTTTCCCAAGTTATTCCTTTTCTAGCCAAAGCAACAGGGCCAGGCAAAGACTTTATGGTAAGTACCACATCATCTTTAGATTTTAAAGCTAAAATTTTATTGTTTTCTTCATAATTGCGTCCAATAATTAGCCACTTGTCTTTACACCAAAATTGCCTCCCCCATCTAGACAACCAAAAGTCTCTTGAAGAGATCTGCTCTGCCCTAGAAATTAGAAAAGCATATCTGGCTCCCATAGCTTTGTCTGTTAACAAACATCCCCCTGCAGGCGAAGGTATTTTATCTAAACCAATTTTTTGGGCCAGTTGAAGTTGAGCTTTGCGCCCTCTTCCTTTTAAGGCTAAAAGTTGCTCTCTTTGCACAAGACCACTTCTTTCTACGTCTGTGGGTGGCAGGTTTAAAGCTGTAAGTGGACGCAGTAAGATATTGCTTACTTCTGCTTTTTTGGCAATTAAAAACAAGGCGTCTTTACGTTGAGACATGGGTCTTTGTCCAAGGACATCTCCGCTTACAATAAATCTCGCCCCGTATTTAGGCAAAAGAGATTTTACTGTTTTTAACATCAGTATCTTACAATCCACACAGGGATTTAAAACCTTACCAAACCCGTGCTCAGGACCTTTCAACAGAAGCTGAAGATATGACTCTGAAATATCCACAGGTTTTACTTCTAGATTATACTCCTTTTCCCAAAAAGGAACTTTTGTAACTTCGCCAAAAAAAGGAGAAATAAAATGAATGCCTAAAATTTTTAGGCCTTGCTCCTGCAAAAGTCTTATCGCAAGAATACTATCCAATCCTCCAGAAAACAAGGCCAGACCGTGATAGCTCATGTATCCTCCTTATTAAAACAATTATTTTAAGCTAACAGATACAAAAATCAATTAAAAATTAAGGCTATTCAAAGATAACTAAGTTTGAAAAAAACAAAAAAATAAAACAGTTCATAAGTTTCCCCGTTCCTCTACCTAAAACTGCTTGACTTTTTTGCTTAAACGAATAGTTTAAATTCTTCAGACAGTTACGAGGTTAAGTCCATGGAACTCAAATCTATACGCCAGCTAAAAATCAACCAAAAAGCCATTATAAAACACATCAAGGCTAGAGGAGAGCTGGGTCGTAGAATTAGAGATATGGGACTTTTGCCAGGCACGGAAATTCAGATTGTAGGCAGAGCTCCTCTAAAAGATCCAGTAGCCTTAAGATTAAAGGGATTTACTCTTACCCTAAGAAACAATGAAGCAGACTATATTTTGGTAGAAGAGTTAGATGTCCCAACAGACTATTAAAGTAGCCTTAGCTGGCAATCCTAATTCAGGCAAAACTACTCTTTTTAATGCCCTAACTGGGGCCCACCAACAAGTAGGAAATTATCCTGGAATTACTGTAGAAAAAAAAGAAGGTTTTCTAGAGCTAAACGGCTATTCACTTCACTTTATAGATCTGCCAGGCACTTACTCACTTACTGCTTACTCCCAAGAAGAACTGGTCGCCAGGAATTTTTTGGTTCACGAGCGTCCAGATTTGGTAGTAGATGTTATCAATGCCAATTCATTAGAGCGAAATCTTTATCTGGCCATCCAGATCTTAGAACTGGGAGCCCCTCTGATTCTGGCTTTAAACATGATGGACGAAGTTAGGGCCCAGGGAATTAACATAAACAGTTCTCTTTTGTCCAAAAGATTGGGAGTGCCCGTAGTAGAAACCGTAGCCAGACAGGGATTGGGCAAAAAAATGTTAGTTCAAACCATCCTCAAAACTGCCCAACAATCTCCTCAATGGAAGCCTTTGACTATTTCTTATGGACCTGACCTAGATCCGGCCATACAAGAAATGGTTGCCCACATCCAGGAAGCAAACTTTCAAACAAATACTTATCCTCCCAGGTGGCTAGCTTTAAAATTTTTAGAAAATGACGAAGAAATAAAAAGTATTGTTCTCAAAGAAAATCCTGCTCTCTATAAAAAAATAGAGCAAATCCATAAAACAGTGAGCGACCATTGTGAGCAAACCCTAAATACTTATCCAGAGGCGATTATTGCTGACTACAGATATGGATTTATCTCTTCTCTTTTAAAAGATGTGGTGAAAAAAAATACCCATACCGAACGCATAGCCATTTCTGACCAGATAGACAAAGTCCTAACCCATAAAGTTATGGGGCCAATTTTTATGTTTTTAGTACTCTATGGGGTTTATAAGTTGACTTTTTTTCTGGGAGAATACCCACTACACTGGCTTAATGCTTTCTTTGATTTTATTGCTCTTACAATTGACCGCCTTTTGCCTGCTGGACTTTTAAAGTCCCTGTTAATCTCTGGAGTTATTGGCGGAGTAGGCGGAGTGATTAGCTTTGTTCCTTTAATTGCGGTCATGTTTTTATTCTTATCCTTTTTAGAAGATTCTGGATACATGGCCAGAGTAGCCTATATGTTGGATAGGATCTTTCGTTTTTTTGGTTTACACGGAAGTTCTATTATGCCTTTTATTATCTCAGGAGGCATTGCTGGTGGTTGTGCAGTGCCAGGAGTGATGGCCGCAAGGACTCTTAGAAGTCCCAAAGAAAAATTAGCAACCATCCTAACCGTGCCTTTTATGACTTGTGGAGCCAAGCTACCTGTTTTTATTCTATTAACAGGGATATTTTTCCCAACCCAAAAAGCTTTTGTGCTCTTTTCTATATCTATGCTGGGATGGGTAGTAGCCCTTTTTGTGGCCAAATTTCTTAGAAGCACAATCATTCGAGGACCTGCTACTCCCTTTGTTATGGAACTTCCTCCATACAGACTACCTACCTGGCAGGGGCTTCTTATTCACTCTTGGGAAAAAACCTGGATGTATCTAAAAAAAGCAGGCACAGTAATTTTGGGTATATCCATTTTTATATGGTTTTTAATGACTTTCCCGACACTGCCCCAACATCAGGCCCTAACCTATCTAAAACAAATCAAACAACTCGAACTAAAAATACAACAATTATCAAACAAATCTAAGAACACAGAACTATTAGCTAAACTAAAGCAAAAACAAAAGACCTTAGTTCAACAACTAAAAAGAGAAAAGCTCTTACATTCCTTTGCAGGACGTTTGGGAAAAAGTTTAGAAAAATTTACCCAATTGGCAGGTTTTGATTGGAAAATCAATATCGCTCTTTTAGGAGGTTTTGCAGCCAAAGAAGTGATCATATCTACTCTGGGCACTGTTTATTCACTGGATACGTCCAATGAGGGAGCAAATTTAGCTGCGAAAATCCAAAAAGACCCTTCATGGACTAAAGCCAAAGCCATTGCTCTAATGATTTTTGTGCTACTTTATGCCCCGTGTATGGTGACCATTGTCACCATTGCCAAAGAAGAAAGCTGGCTTTGGGCTGGTTTTTCTCTTGTCTTTAATACTATTGTAGCGTTTGCTTTGTCCTCTCTTGCCTATCAATTGCTTTCCTAACAAGAAACCAAATCTAACCCAATTTTGTAAGCTCTCCCATCGGCCTTTTCTCAGGCCCACAAAAATAACTTTTTATTAATTCACCACCTTACATAAACTGATGCAACTGCAAAAACAACCAGTATTTTTAAAACGTAACTGCAAAAGACTAAAAATTACGTTTTTGGTTAATTAAATTGTCAAATTGTAACCAGCTTAAATTATTTAAAAAATTTTCTTATTGAACGTATATATAACTGCTTAAAATAATTTCTGCAATTGGATCTTTTAATTGAATTGGCAATTTGCAACCAGCTTGAATTAGGTGCAATACTGCAACTATTTGAAACAACTAGATAAAATTTATGCAAGTCATTATACAGATTAAATAATGTTAAAGTTTTTTTTGAAAAGCAAAAAATGCAGTTAGTGAGGCTAACATAGAAATAAATAAAAGAAAAATAAAAAAAGTAAAAAGGTAAGATAAAGGTAAAAAAGACAATGCTAAACCAAACCATAACCCAACATTTTTTAAGTAGAAAAATAAACTATAAGCAAACGTTAAGGCCAAAATTCCACTAAGAGTCAAGAGAAGTCCAGAAAAAAGGATTAAAGGCTTTAAGACGTAAAAAGGACTAGCACCAACCAAATATAACACCTCTATTTCTTCTCTTTTGTCTAACAATAACAAACGTAAAGAAAAGATAATCAAAATAAAAACAGTGGCCACTAACCCTACACCTAAAGGCAAAATTACTCTGCTTCTAAACTTATGCCAATTGTTTAAAATAGATAATTTGGTATCGCTATAAACAATACCTTTAACTTCTGGTAATGATTTAATCTTATTAAGCGTAGATGATAAGTTCTTTCTATTGCTATCTGTGATTTTGTATTTAAAAACACTTGTTAAAGGTAAAGTTATTTCATTTAAAAATGGTTCACTTATACCTTGAAAAAGATCTAAATCGTTTTGAGCTATGTTTTTTACAAATACAAATCCATATAAATTTACAATTTTATCTATTTGTTTGCTGATGGCATTAACCGGGAGATTACTTTTCCAAATAACATCCACTTCTACATAGCCGGCATTATTATATAATTTTTGACCATTATAAAACAAAATAACCCCCAAACATACAAAACACAAAAGAAAGGTAGAAGATAAAAAGACAAATAAACTTAACGACGTATTTTCTTTAAAAATAAGTTTCATTCCCAGCATAATTTAAACTTAAAAGGTATAACTGCAAAATTCTAGAGTAGGGGCAATTCATAAATTACCCCTACGGGATTCCTTTTCACCCGCAATTCACAGATAATAAGTTTCGGAAAGAGTGTGTCCCGTATTTGCTCTAATTTGCGAATTTGTGGTTGGTGTTGCCTTATATTTTCAAAACATATTGTTGCAACTGAATCTTTAAAAGATTTATTACAGATTACATAACTGTAAAGTTAAAAATTTTTGTCTTTTATTTGTCCATTCTCAAGATATAATATTTTAGCATTGTTAACTCTTTTTATAAGTTCTTCGTTGTGCGTAGCCAGGACAATGGTAGTGCCGTGGGCATTAAATTGTTTAAATAGTTTTAGCAAGTGTAAAGATAGTTTTTTGTCTAAATTACCTGTGGGTTCGTCTGCTAGCAGCAATTTGGGATTGATCACCATAGCTCTTGCAATAGCCACGCGTTGTTGTTCTCCGCCAGACAGTTCAGCGCAGGGCACAAACATTTTAGAATAAAGACCAAGACTTCTAAGTATAGCTCTTACTCTCTTTTGAATCTGCAATTTGGTTTTATTGCTTACTACTAGAGGCAAAGCTACATTATCAAACACAGTAATATTTTTTAGTATTTTAAAGTCTTGGAGAACAATACCCACTTTTCTCTTTAACAAATAATGCTTATACCTAGGCAACTTTCTGAGGTCATATCCTGCAACGATGATTTCGCCCCCTTTTGGAAATAAGTCTGCATGCAAAAGCTTGAGCAAAGTTGTTTTCCCTGCTCCAGATGGTCCTGTTACAAATAAAAAACTCCCCTTTTCTAAATCAAAACTAATATTTTTTAAGGCCCAAATCCTGCCAAAAGTATAGGAAAGTTTATTCAATTTTAACATAAGGAGAAAAATTTAAGAGGTTATTTTGGACCACAGTTCTTTGGCTGGTTCAAAATCAGGATTACATTCAAGGGCTTTTTTTAAATACTTTAAAGCGAAGTTGTTATTACCTTGTTTCATATAAGCTATGGCTACATTATATATTATTTTCTCATTGTCAGGATCTTTTTTTAGAGCTTGCTTATATACTTTGATAGCATCTTCTATTTTACCTTCTTTACTAAAAGATACTGCCAAATTATTTAGGGTATCTACAGTAAGCATGTCGTATAACATTGGTCCAAAATCTTTTATTACCTGCTCTCTTAATCCCAAATCTAAATAGGTATTCCAAATATCTTGTTTCAAATCTATATTATTTGGATCTAGATTCAATGATATTGTAAAATAATCCTTTGCTTTAGCAAACTCGTTTTTTAAGAGATAAACTTTACCTAACAAAAAATTATTTTTTATTGAGGATGGATTTATTTCTAGAATATTTTTTAAAGAAATTTCTGCTGCATTATAATCCTTTTCTATTAGGTAAATATCTGTTAACATGGTCCATGCTTTTAACATCAAAGAATTTTCTTTTAGAGCTTCTTTTAAATATTCCTTAGCCTTATCTAATTGATTTAACTGTTTATAAATTTTGGCAATTTCAAAGGCAAGTCTTGGTTTAAATTTAGGATGTTCCAGCATAACTTTTTCTAGCATTTTAACGGCATCTTCCAATCTATTGTCTTTAATCAATTCTGCAACCCTATTTTCATATTCTTTTAAAACGCAAGATGTATTGCTTCCTTTCTTTAGCTGCTCTATTTTTTTGATCAAAGATTCTATAGTCACAGGTTTTATAAGATAACCATCAATTCCTTCCTCTACTGCTAAAGCTATGTCTTCTGCTTCGCCTTTAGAGGTCGTAAAAATAAATAATATGTCTTTTAAATCCTCTTGTTTTCTTAGCCAGCGCAACAAGTCCAATCCCGTTAACTTAGGCATTTTCCAATCAGAGATAACCAATTGAACATCTATTTTATACTTTTTTAACATCTCTATAGCTTCTTCTCCATTCGCAGCTTCTAAAATGTTTTTAAATCCTATTACTTTTAAGATGTTAATAATAGTCTCTCTTGCAGGCTGAATATCATCTACTACTAAAATATATTTGTCTTTACTTAGCATCTTTTTCTCCTGTTACATAACAGGTAAAACAAAAACGACTTCCATGGGGTTGCACATCTTCAACCCAAATCTCTCCATCCCATAACTTTACGATCTGTTTACAAATAAATAATCCTATGCCAGTGCCTTCAATTCTGACATCTCGTTTGAGACGGTTAAAACGTTCAAAAATGGCCTTTTTTAGATTATCTGGCACACCTGGACCTGTATCTTCTACCCAACAAACTAGAAAATGATCAAATTGATCAAGAGTTCTCTTAGCTTCTCGTTTCTCCCAACCTATTTTGATTTTGCCATCTTTATAAGAATACTTTATTGCATTAGATAAAAGGTTTTGAATAAGATGATAAAGCAAATTTTCATCAGCATAAACAGGTTCTATATCTTCTTTTTTTATTTCTAATTTTAAATTTTTCTCTTCTAACAAAGGAGATACGTCTTCCACTACTTGCTCTATTACTTTTTGTAAATCAACTGGACCTAAATTCAATTTGTGATTTTTCCAATCATCTATTCTTGCAATCTGTAAAAATTCATTAATCATCTCTAAAAGCTTTTGAGCCCCATTTAACGCTGTTTTTACAATCTGTTGTTGTTCTTCTGACAATCCACCTAAATAATTCAGTAAATCCAAATTAGAAATCACTGCAGATAAAGGGCTCTTAAAATCATGGACAACCATTTGTACCAGTTCATTCCGTTCAGTAAAAGCAAGCAACAATTCTTTTTGCTTCACCCTGAGTTCTTTAAAAAGCCTTTCTAACCTTTGCTTACGCTGGGTTAGCTGCTCTACTAAATAAGAGTTTTCCACCAACGGAGATAATAAGCCAGCATAATTTAATAACAGTCTAAACTCTTTTTCTGTAAAAGAATGTAAGTCATAAGGGTCACTAACATTTATAACACCAATAACTTCTTTATTACGCTTTAAGGGCACACAAATTAGGGAATTGGTTTGATAGCTTTTTTTTCTTGCTACGTCTTTAAATTTTTGGGATTTATTTATATCCTTAAAATAAATAGGCTCTCCTGTGGTAAATACATGTCCAGATATGGTTTCTGGCTTTATGTCGACTTCCAGTCCTACAATTTTTTTGTTGGTAGAAGCCATGACTTTAGCTCTGGTGCCAGCAGGATTGACTAGAAGCATAATAGAGCCCTGTTGGGCTTGAATTGTTTCCAAAATTAAATGCAAGCTCGTGTCCAACTTAGCAGCTAAAGGAGTATTGGGGTCAGTTAAAATTTGAATTATTTCTTTTAAAAAGGATAACTCTTCTTGGCAATTCATAAAAATTTTTCTCTAAATAAACTAGTTTGGTTAGAAAAATTGGCAGTTAAATTCTCCAAAACAACGGAACATAACCAAGCATCCGTCATTTACAAAGATCTAACTGCAAAAACTAATTTAATTAGTTAAACAAAAATTTAATAATAAAATTTTTTCAATAATTTAAACCAGTTACAACTTAAAAATTTAATCAAAAACGCCAATTTTGGGCTTTTGCACTTATATCTAAAAAAAATAATCGTCTCCAAATTTCATCCCAACATATTTAAATTACTAGCTCAAATTTAACTACTAAATTGTAAGGCATATAAACGAGAAGTGCCACGTCGCTTTAAAAAAGATTAAATTAAAAAAAATTATATTTTTTATAGTGAACTTTCAGAAAAAAGCCAAGCAAAAAATATCTACTTATAAATCTCAATTCAGCAGTAGTTCTTAGTTGCCTTAAACTTTAAAAGAATAAAGGTAATACTCTACTTTACAGTTGATTTTATTGGTACCTAAGCAAGAAAATAAAGTAGCTTCCAGAGGGGAGGGGGATCCCTCTGGAAGCTGGAGGAAGAGGGTTATAACTTAAGATTAGCTAAAGGAGAGAAGACATTAGCTAGCAATTCTTTTCTGGTTAAAAGATTTTTCTGTTCTAAGCTAGCTACTGCAAATTGGTAATACTTTTCAGGCTCTTCTTGAAAGAGATAAATTACTCGCACATCATCCACATCTCCAAGAATAGCTTTAGGATATGTTTTTTTCACTTCTGCCAGTCTCTTTTTGGCTAATTTAATCATCTCGTCCCTGTCCCCAAAGTTCATTGCACCTGTAGGACAAGTCTGGACACAGGCTGGCAAAAGTCCATTTTGCACCCTATCAATACACATATCGCATTTGGAAATCATACCCGTTTTTGGATCCTGACGAGGAATATTGTAAGGGCAAGCGTCCTTAATTTCGTCAAAAGGAAGCTTTTTAGTTCGTTCAGTAAAGATTACTGAACCCGTAGCTTCATCGTGAAGAATTGCTTTCTCATCATAATCATCTGCAGCCATTTTGCAAGGTGGCTCAACGCAATGACGGCATTGTTCGGGGAAAAATAGCCAGTCTTTAATATGGCCATTTTTATCCACCACTTCTTCCATACGTACCAGTTTGTAAGTAATGTAAGACAGATCCTTTGGGTTTTGGTGGGACCCCCAGTTATAAGTTTTTTCTGCAGGCAGTTTATGCCATTGCTTACAGGCAATCTGACACCCCCTACAGGCAGTGCATCTAGTTAAATCTATAAAAAAGGTTTTGCCTTCCATAAAATGCCTCCTTAAATTTTACGCACATTAACCATAAAGGCTTTGGTTTCAGGAATAGATGTATTTGGATCCCCTACAGATGGAGTAAGAATGTTCGCTGCATCTCCTCCATTTTTCGGATAGACCCAGCCGTAATGCCAAGGAATACCTACTTCGTGCACAGTTTTACCCATAACCTTAAAAGGTCGCAAACGAGAAGTAACTATAGCTACGGCCTTTAACTGTCCTCTTTCGTTTTCAACAATTACCAATTCTCCATTTTTAATACCTTTTTTCTTGGCCAAAATAGGATCCATTTCTACAAACAATTGGGGTTCTGCCTCCAGGAGCCAGGGTTGCCATCTAGTCATAACACCTGTTTGCCAATGCTCTGTTACTCTGTAAGTACTACAAACAATTGGATATTTGGCACTACAAGAAACCAATCCTTCCATATCATCTTTAAATATAATAGAAAGAGGATTATGGAGTTGTTTGGAAAATGGATGATGTTTTATAGGACATTCTAAAGGCTCATAGTATTCTGGGAATGGGCCATCAGCTCTACCTGGACCATAAATCTGACCATAACCGTATTTACGCATAATAAATGCATATTTGGCACCCGGCTTCCACCCACCGTCAGGCACATCCCCTATCCATTTAGAACCATCCCACTGAATAACCGGTTTTTGAGGAGCATAAGGCCTTCCCTTAAGATCTACAGAAGCTCTATTGTAAAGTATTCTTCTATTTACAGGCCAGCACCAGGACCAATTGGGGAATAAACCAATCTTAGCCTGTTCTTTGGTCTGAGCTTTGCTTCTACGAGCAGCCATATTGCCCTTTTCTGTATAAGAACCACAATACAACCAATTGCCAGAACAAGTAGATCCGTCTGCCTGTAAATAAGCAAAGCTTGGAACTAACGTGCCAGCTTTATAAGTTTTACCTTTTATAGTCACGTCTTTTAAGAAATAACCATTGATAAGTTTGGCTATTTTATGAGGATCGTATTGCTTTTTCTCGTTTATCCACTGTTCAAAGCTCAAGTTTAAAATAGGTGCAGGATAAGCTCCTCCCTCAGTTTTATACAGATGTCTTATCTTTTCGAACAATTCGCAAATAATGTCTCCATCAGGTTTACAATCTACCATTGGCTTTCTAGCTGCATAGCGCCACTGCATCCAGCGACCAGAATTAGTAACAGAGCCTTCCTTTTCTACAGACACAGCACAGGGCAAGAAAAATACCTCTGTTTTTATTTTTTCCGGATCCATGCCAGGACCTTTCCAGAAGGACGCTGTTTCGTTGTCAAAAATATTAACCACAACCATCCAATCTAACTGACTCAAAGCCTTACGCGCTTTATTGGAATTAGCTAATCCTGCTGCAGGATTTTGACCCCAAGAAAAAAAGCCCTTGTATTTACCTTTTAGCATTTCATCAAAAATAACCAAAAAGGAGGCATTTTGACCATCATCCAACTTGGGTAACCAGTGATAAGCTTCTTCCAGATCAGCATCCATATACATAGCCTTTATAAAACTGGCTGAATACTTAGGATAGTTGTGCCACCAATTCGCACTCTTGGGATCATGACAAATAGGTGTATATTTTTTATTGTAGTCAGCTAAAGTGGGTTGAGATGCTTTCGGAGTTTTTAAGTAACCAGGCAAGATATGATACAACAAACAATGGTCTGTGGATCCTTGTACGTTGGATTCTCCTCTTAAAGCATTAACACCACCACCAGCAACACCTATATTCCCCAACAACAATTGGACAATGGCCATAGCGCGAATGTTTTGCACTCCTACAGTATGTTGGGTCCAACCCATAGCATACATAATGGTGGCGGACTTGTCTGGTTTCCCTGTGGAAGCATAAATTTTATAAACTTTTAATATATCTTCCTTAGGCATCCCTGTAACTTCTGCTACTCTATCAATAGTGTAACGTCTGTAATGTTTTTTGAGCAATTGAAATACACAACGACTATGTCTAAGGGTAGGATCTTTTTTAGGATTGCCGTTTTTATCTAATTCAAATTTCCAATAAGATTTGTCATATTTTCTAGTCTTCGGATCAAAACCAGAAAAAACACCATCTTTAAATTTAAACTTTCTATTTACGATAAAAGAAGCATTGGTATAATTTACTACGTACTCTTTGAAGTATAATTTATTGTCCAGGATATATTTGATTAGACCACCAAGAAAGGCAATATCTGTACCAGAACGAATAGGAGCATAAATATCTGCTTTTGCGGAAGTTCTAGTAAATCTAGGGTCAATGTGAATTAAGGTGGCTCCCTTTTCCTTTGCCCTCATCACCCACTTAAAAGAAATAGGGTGATTTTCAGCAGCATTGGAACCCATAATCAAAATGCAGTCACTATTTTTAAGATCAATCCAATGATTGGTCATAGCGCCACGTCCAAACGACTCTGCCAGAGCCGCTACAGTAGCGCTGTGTCAGATACGCGCCTGGTGCTCAATAGCTACCAGGCCAAGGCTTCTTAACATGGCTTGATAAATCCAACATTCTTCATTATCCATAGCAGCAGAGCCTACAGAGGCAAGCCCTTCACAACGATTAACTTCCTGCCCTTTACTATTGTAACGAATAAAAGTCTCATCTCTGACCTCTTTTATTTTTCTGGCAATCCTATCCAACATCCAATCCCAGGACTTCTCTTCCCAATGCTTACTGCCAGGCGCTCTGTACAAAGGTTTTAAAATACGATTCTTATTTTCAGCTAACTGATAAATAGCTGCGCCCTTGGCGCACAACGCACCTTCATTGATAGGATGATCAGGATCTCCTTCTACATTAATAATACGTCCAGAACCATCTTTAGCAGTATGAACAATAAGCCCACACCCTACAGCACAATAACAACAAACACTCGTACTCTCCTTGGCCCAATCTATCTGCAGCTGATTGGCTTTGGCTATGGTAGGACTCAAATCAAAACTTAGCCCACCAAAAGCCGCAACTGCACTAGCAGCCGTGGAGAGTTTTAAAAATTCTCTCCTTCCAAGTTTCATAGCTTCCCCCTTTGTTTATTTGTTTAAAGGTTTTATAAATTTACATACCCACTATTTTTGATTATAATCTGGTAGAAACTAGAAAAAATAGTCAAAAAAAATAAAAATTTTTTTTATTAAAAAAAATATATTTTATAACTAATTGAAATTATTAATCTTATATTAAGCAAATCTTGTTGGAATTAAAAACAACTAACCAACAAAATTGTTTTTTTTATCTATTTGATATTATTAAAAAAACAAATAAAAGTAAAAAATAATTTTGAACTTAATGTTTTGGGAGCTTGTAATTTCTACTTATATCTAAACAGACATAAAAAGAGGAGGGGTAATGAAAAGGTGGTGTTTAGGGGTATTAATAATTGTATTTTTATCTGGGTGTAACTCATCTCCTTCACCGACTATATATAAACCTTGTGGGGTTTATCCTGATAAAATAATCATAGGCTCATCTTTGGCCTTGAGTGGACATGCAGGATATTTGGGAACTCAATTTTTAAAAGGAGCCCTAGCCTATTTAAAAGCAGTAAATAACAAAGGGGGGATTTGGGGAAGAAAAATTATTTTAAAATATTATGACGACGCCTATGATCCTCCTCGTTGTCTATATAATACTCAAAAATTAATTATTGAAGATAAAGTCTTTGCGTTATTTTGTTATGTGGGGACTCCAACCACTTTAAAAGTAATCCCTTTTGTCAATGGGGCCAAAATACCTTTAATAGGCATGTTCACTGGCGCTCATGCCTTGCGCAAACCTTTTAATCCTTATCTCATCAATGTTAGACCTTCTTATTATGAAGAAACTTCTCAAGCAATAGATCATCTAGTAAAAGACTTAAATCTGCGCAAGATAGCTATTTTTTATCAATATGACGCCTATGGCTTTGATGGGCTCACTGGTACAGAACTGGCTCTACACCAATACAACCTTAAGCCTATAACTAGGGCTAGTTATATCAGGGGGACCTTACATGTTGAAAAGGCCTTTGCAAAAATCTATGCCTCCCATCCAGATACAGTAGTTATGGTAGGAACGTACGAACCCTGCGCCAAATTCATTCAACTCGCCAGCGCAAAACATTTTAGACCTGTTTTTTATTTAACTTCCTTTGTAGGTGCTAAAGAATTGGCTAGAAGGATTAAAAAGATAGACCAAAACGTCATTGTCTCGCAAGTAATGCCTAACCCTACAATCATACCTCTTAGTGACAAAAATGGTTATACCTATTTATTAAAAAAATATTTTCCAGAGGAACAACCAAGCTTTGTAGGCTTAGAAGGATTTGTTAATGCAAAAGTATTGGTAAAAGGATTACAGAACGCAGGTCAATTTCCCACCAGGCAAAAATTAATTGCAGGTATAGAAAATTTGCATAATTTTAATTTGGGCTATGGTATTGTGATAAATTTTTCTAAACATAACCACCAGGGATTAAACAAAGTTTATTTTACTATCATAAAAAATGGCAA
Organism: Desulfonauticus sp.; assembly: GCA_030950395.1. GTDB lineage: Bacteria > Desulfobacterota > Desulfovibrionia > Desulfovibrionales > Desulfonatronovibrionaceae > Desulfonauticus. Next base: position 80,915 of record JAUZRP010000050.1, read on the forward strand.
AATAAAAATGCTTTATAACTGGAAAAAGGAAATAAAAATAAGATGAGTATATTAAAAAAAATAAAAAACAAAATTCAAAATTTTTCTTTAAAAAATAAAATTTTTCTTTCTATTATTTCCATGCTCATCTTCATTAGTGTTATTATTGCTTTATTATCCCGTTGGATCTTAATTTCAAGCTTAACCAAAGAACTTAATACAAGGGGTCTTGCTATTGGACAAAGTATTGCCGAAAGAGGCAGAGAGTACGTATTGGAGCGTAACTATCCAAAATTACTAAGTCTTATTTTTGATGAAGCCAAATTAAAAGAAAGACATCAACTTATTGCCTATATTTTTATAGTCAATGCAAAAGGGCAAATTATGGCTCATACTTTTATTAAACCTTTTCCTAAAGTTCTAAAAACTCTTCTTCGCTCCCAACACTATAGGAATAGTGATAAGAGGCTAGTTACGCTAGATGGAAAACGAATTTTTGACATTAGTGTGCCCATAACAGAAGGAATATATCGCATAGGAACTGTACACATAGGTCTGAATAAATCTCATATAGATGGCCTCATTGCCAAATTGAGGATAACTTTCTTAGGTTTTATTTCCTTAGTAATTATTTTTACTTTTTGGGTATCTCACTATTTAAGTGAGACAATCACAAAACCTTTATATTTATTAACTGAAGCAGCTCAAGCAATTAGTAAAGGCAATTTTGACATAAGCCTTGGACGAGACGAATACCTATCCAAATGTCCAGCCTTTTCTAAACAAGGTTATCCCTGCTGGCATCTTGATGAAAGCAATACTTCAAAAGGCAAGACTTCCAGTTTACACAAGTGTCCTGAATGTGTTTTTTACAAAAAAACAGAAGGCGATGAATTGGATAAGCTTAGAAACGCTTTTGTAAGTATGATCTGGAGTATAAAATTATATAGAAAGAGATTAAAAGAATCTGAAGAAAAATATCGTTCTTTGTTTATTAGTGCTCCTGATCCTATCTTTGTCATCTCTGTAAATAATTTAAAAATTTTAGATTTAAATCCAAGAGTAGAAGAGGTGTACAATTATAGTGTGGAAGAACTAAAAGGGAAAAAATTTTCTTTACTCTGGCCAGAGATTAAAGACTTTTTTAAGGAAGATAGTCCCTTATTTCAAAAGGGTTATTTGTACATTAATAGAGCCATTCATTTTAAAAAAAATAATAAACCTTTTTTTGTCAACGTTCAAGCTTGTCCCATTAGTTATGAACAAAAAGAGGCGGTAATCCTTACTACCAATGACATCACAGAAATAGTAGAAAAAGACGCCCAGATAATTCAAGCCGGAAAGATGAAAGCCCTAGGAGAAATGGCAGCTGGCATTGCCCACGAAGTAAATCAACCTCTAAACACCATAAAGCTGGGTGCAGATCTTTTGGCTTTTGTCCTAAGCGGACAAGCATCTTTACCCAAAGAAGAAATCATCTCTGTAGCCAAAGATTTAAGTGAGCAAGTAAAACGAGCCTCTACCATTATAAATGATTTGCGCCAATTTAGCCGCAAATCTGATCTTATGCCAGAACAGGTTAATTTAAACAAGGTAATTTACTCTGTGTTATCGTTGTTAAAGCAACAATTAATTTTAAATGATATTGACGTTGTTTTAAATTTAGAAGATAATATTCCGCCCATTCAAGGCTATGAAAACAGGTTGCAACAAGTATTTTTTAATCTCATAAACAATGCCAAGGATGCTATTTTAGAAAAACGTTTGCAGACCAAGGCTAATTTTAGGGGGAAAATTAAAATAACCAGCAAGACCAGCCAAGATGGCGTGTTCGTCTATGTAGAAGACAATGGTATAGGGATAAAAAACGAGGATAAGACCAAAATTTTTGAACCATTTTTTACTACCAAAGGCAAAGGAAAGGGTATGGGATTGGGGCTAGCAATAGTAAAAAGTATTATCAACGACCACAAAGGCACGATAAACCTAATCCCCATGTCTTCTGGAGTATTATTTAAGCTATGGTTTCCCAAAATAAAAGGAGTCAACAATGTCTCAACAAACAAAAGTGTTAGTGATTGATGATGATGAGTCCACGCTTAAACTGTTTGAACTCTATCTAAAAATTTTTGGTTATCAGGCTTTAGTCGCTAAAAGCGGTGAACAAGGTCTTACCCTATTTAAGGAACATCTGCCTCGTATAGTTTTTACTGATATAAAAATGCCTGGTATGGATGGAATTCAGGTCCTAAAAGAAGTCAAAAAAATCAAACCAGATACAGAGGTCATAATTGTCACTGGTCATGGGGATTTTGAACTTGCGGTTCAAGCTCTAAGTCTTGATGCAACAGATTTTTTAAACAAACCTATTGGTAAAGAAGAAATAGAAACTTCTCTAGAACGAGCAAAAGATAGACTACGGGCTTTAGAAAATGATAAGAAAAAATTCGAATATATAATATCGAATAAAGAAGCTAGCATTAGAATAAATGGATCTGTTAGCGTCCAAAGTCATATAACTCTCAAAGAAATTTGGGAAGAAGTTTTAAAAGCTAAGTGCAAAAAAATAGAATTTATCTTTGCTAAGAGTATTAGTATAAATGGAGCAGGATTGACTTTATTTAAAAAAATTTATCAAAATGCAAAAGAACACAATATAGACTTAAAATTTACAGACCTACCTAAACATTTTCAAGAGGTTTTTAAAAGTATTGGAATTGCAATTTAAAAATTTCTAAATTTTAATACGTTGTCTGCTGAATTCTAATTAAAGTCTTGCCTGCTAAGACTAAATAGGATAATATTTATGAAGATAGCTAATTTTTTATATCTGGAGGGGTATATGAGCAATAAATTTTGGAAAAGCTTATTAGTAATTACGATTTGTGTATTCTGGGGCATATTTTGGGGCATAAATGGCTTTGCCCAGGAAAAACCTTTTACCTTTGCCTTGCTTTTAGTTGGTCCATATAACGACCATGGATGGAGTCAGGCCCACTACGAGGCGGGAAAGGCTTTGGAACAAGAGTCTCACGGCAAACTAAAAATGATTTATATTGACAAGGTAAATCCTGCAGACAGACCAGGAATTACTGTTCCTCAGCTAGTAGATGAATTGGTAGATCAAGGAGCCAAACTTATTTTTGCCACATCTGATGACATGAAAGACGGGATTAGAGAGGCTGCTTTGCAACATCCAGATGTTTATTTTGTCCACATCTCTGGAGATGACGTACTCCAAGGCAAAGCTCCCAAAAATCTCTCCAACTTAATGGGTAAAATGATTTATGGCAAGATGATGGCCGGGTTTATGGCGGGTTTAGTCACCAAAACTGGCAAAATCGCCTACCTTGGCCCCCTAATTAATGACGAAACAAGAAGATTAGCCAATTCTGCTTATCTAGGTGCTAGATATGCCTGGACCAAAGTCCTGCATAAAGATCCTAAAAAATTAAAATTCTCTGTAAACTGGATTGGATTCTGGTTTAATATACCAGGAGTGACTGCTGATCCAACTCAAGTAACTAAAAACTTCTTTAATTCTGGTTACGACGTTGTTATCTCTGGTATAGACACTACAGAAGCCATAGTTGTAGCTAAACAATTTCGAAATCAAGGCAAACAAGTCTGGGCTATCCCCTATGATTATAAAAAAAGCTGCCAGGAAGGTGGAGATGTTTGCCTAGGAGTGCCTTATTTTAATTGGAAACCAGGTTACAAACATTTTATTAATGCGGTGTTAAACAAAACTTGGCAGCAAGAATGGCTATGGATGCCTCCCTATTGGCAGGATATAAATAATAAAGATCGCAGTCCTATCGGCTTTATTGTAGGTCCCACAGTGAACAAAAAAATCAAAACCGCTTTGGCTAACTTTATTGAGCAACTATCTTCCAAACAAATTCAGCTTTTTAAAGGTCCTCTATACTATCAAGATGGTTCTGTGTTCTTACGTGCAGGAGAAATTGCTTCTGATAAGAAAATCTGGTACTCTAAACAACTCTTAAAAGGAATGCAAGGGCCAAGTAGCGCCAAGTAACCAAACCAATATTCTCAAAACGCGTGTGAGCCCTACAGTAAACAACAGGGGCAGACACTTAAGTCTGCCCCCTACGACAATTATTCACGGTCCACTGATCACGTTCACTCAACCACGTCTAGCGGACCGTATACCATCTATCATTGCCTCTACAACCGTTCCCCTCGCCCAGCACCAATCACTAATTCCAAATAGTTAGAATTGAAATTTTTTGAAGACTATGTTAGTTAGCGGGCTCATACAAATCAAGGGGGGGGAATGGTTAGAGTACAAATCCATATCCTGATGAAAAATTATTATCTTCTACTGCAACTTTTTAATTTATCAACATGAAAATACGACTGGAAAATATTTGCAAATACTATGGCAAGGTTAAAGCCAACGATAAAATTTCCTTTACCATAGAGCCCAACTCTATACACGGTATTCTAGGTGAAAATGGAGCCGGCAAAAGCACGCTAATGAAAATCTTAGCTGGTTTTACACCCAAAACCAGCGGTAAAATTTTTATCAATGGCCAGATGGTAAATTACAATACCCCCACCAAGGCACTTGAACTCGGTATAGGCATGCTCTATCAAGATCCCCAAGACTTTGCTGGCTTAACTGTGCTGGAAAATTTTTTATTAGGCCTAAAAACATCTTGGAAAATTAAAGAATATGAATATACTGTGAAACTCACAAATCTTTGTCAGCAACTGGGTTTTAAGCTCCAGCCTGAGGCCTATCTAAAGGATCTCACCGTAGGAGAAAGGCAACAATTAGAGATTGTGCGGCTACTGGCCCTGGGAGTGGAAGTGTTGATCTTAGATGAACCAAGTACGGGCATTTCTACCCAACAAAAACAAATCCTGTTTACGGCCTTAAAACGTTTGGCCAAACAGGGAAAATCCATTTTGTTGGTATCTCATAAATTAGAAGACATCACAGAACTTTGTGATCAAGTAACCGTATTAAGTAACGGCCAAGTAACTGGCGAGTTCATGGCCCCTTTGGATACCGAGCAACTCCTGGAATGTATGTTTGGTCAAAAGTTAAAACAAATTATTAACTCTGGTTCTATTTTCCCTCAACCTAAAAACAAAAGCACTCCCTTAGTGCAGGTCAGGGATATTTGCTCTGACCACGGCAGAATAAGGTTAAAAAACTGTTCTCTTTCTATTTATCCGGGAGAAATTATCGGCATAGCCGGGCTAGAAAACAGTGGTCAGGAATTGTTTTTACGCATTTTAGCGGGATTAGTCCGCCCTCAAAAAGGAACTATTACTATAAATGGAAAAAATCTTACAGAAAAAAACAACAGAACTTTTTTGCAAAATCACATTCATTTTATTCCTACCAATCGTTTAGAAGAGGGGCTGTTTGCAGATTTAACTCTGCTGGAGCATTATCTTTTGGTCTTTCAACAGAGTTTTTGGTTAAAATCAAAATCAGCCTATAAACTTTGTTTGCAAAAAATAGAAGACCTTAAAATAAAGGGATTGCCCAACACTCCTGCCAAAGCTCTGTCAGGAGGCAATCAACAGCGTTTGCTTTTATCCTTACTTCCCAGGCAGGCCAAATTACTTATTTTAGAACATCCAACCAGGGGGTTAGACGTAGAATCTGCTTTGTGGGTATGGCAATACTTACAAAAATGCTATGGCCTAAAAGCAAGCATTGTTTTTAGCTCTCCAGAATTGGATGAAATTTTTCAGGTTGCCCACAAAGTGATTGTCTTTTATAATGGACAAATTCTTTTAAGTAAAAAAATTTCTGACACAACCCCTGAAGAAGTCGGGAATGCAATAGCAGGAAAAGTAGAACATGCTTAAATCCTATTATTCTTTAATTAACAAATGGCTCATTGCCTTGGTCTGTGTAGTTGCAGTAACCTCTATTTTGCTCCTTTTCGCCCACACCCCACCTCTCACCACTTATAAATTGTTATTAAAAGGTTCTCTTAGTTCTAGAGCTAAATTAGCCCGGGTATTTCAAGTTTGGGTACCTTTAATGCTTTGCTCTTGCGGCCTTTTATTTACCTTTTCCATGAAGTTGTGGAATATTGGCATTGAAGGACAAGTGATGTTGGGAGCTATTGGCGCTACTGCCAGTTTAATGTGGATCTCGCCCCATTTTGCTCCTTGGATGTGTTTAATCTTAAGTCTTGGAATTGCGTTTATCCTTGGCGCGCTCTGGGGATTTGGTTCTGGTCTGTTAAAAACTTCAGGCGGAGTAAATGAAATATTCGGTGGGCTTGGTTTAAATTTTGTGGCTCAGGGATTAATTTTATGGCTTATTTTTGGTCCCTGGAAACGGCCTGGCATTGCTTCTATGAGCGGAACCAAACCTTTTGACGTTTCTCTCTGGCTGCCCCACATCCACCGCTTCCCTGTGTTGGGCATGCTGCTGGCCCTAATTATTTTTATATTAACGGCCATTTTGCTAAGCTCTACTAGACAAGGTCTCAAATTCAAAGCTCTGGGCATAAACCCTAAAGCAGGTAAACTTTATGGCCTATCTCCCACTGCCAATACCCTAATAGCCATGACCTTAGCTGGAGGATGCGCTGGTTTGTGTGGTTTTTTTCAGGTGACAGGCGTTTATCATAGACTTATTCCTGCTATCTCCAGTAATTACGGTTACTTATCTTTATTGGTAGTCATGCTGGCCAACTACAAATGGTGGCCCATCCCTTTTATTAGTTTCTTTTTTGCCTGTTTGAATGTAGGAAGTATCCAACTACCCCTTATTTTAAAAATTGATTCCTCCTTAAGTGGAGTTATTCAGGGTATTTGTGTCCTCGTTTTTATCTGGGTAAAACAATTATCCGTATTTGAAAGAGCAGACGACACATAGTTGGGGTTTGGTAATTAGTGATTAGTGGGGATTATAAGCAAGGGAAGGCATTAGCCGAATAGCATAATTTCTAAGAACGTAAAATTACATCTATGGGCAGTGTTTTATGGATACAACTATTTTACTAGCCAGTGTAATTAGCAGCGCAGCTCCCATTATTTTTGCAACCTTAGGAGAGACCTTTACCGAACGTGCAGGCATAGTCAATCTTTCGCTGGACGGAACCATTTTACTTTCTGCTATGGTGGGTTTTGTGGTGGCTTACAATACCCACAACCTAATCCTGGCCTTTTTGGCTTCTGGCCTAACAGGCGCTGCAGTAGCAAGCATTGTCGCCATAGGAAGTTTATTTTATGGTTTATCTCAAGTAGCAATCGGCTTTGTGCTCACCCTCACTTGTAGGGATCTGGCTTATTTTTTAGGCAATGCCTATACTCGTTTGCCTGGTCCTCAGGTAAAACATCTGGCAATACCGCTTTTAAAAGATCTTCCGTTTATAGGACCTGTATTTTTTAATCACAATCTGGTTGTCTATTTAAGTTACGTCCTAATTATATTTTCCTGGTATTATTTTTACAAAACAAAGGCAGGACTTATCCTTAGAGCTTGCGGAGAAAATCCTGTGGCTGCCTACTCCAGGGGGATAAATGTAAAACTACACCAATTGGCCTATACCCTGTGGGGAGGCTTTTGGGTAGGACTTAGTGGAGCCAGTTATTCTTTATTATTTAAACCTGGTTGGGGAAGACCCCAGGGAGCAGAAGGTATCGGCTGGATTGCTCTGGCCATCGTGATTTTTGGAGGCTGGGATCCTCTAAAAGTTGCTCTTGGCACTTACTTTTTTGCTTTTTTGCAACTTGTTGGGATTTTACTCCAAAGCTCATATCCACAGATACCTTCTCAAGTTTTTCAAGTAGCCCCTTTTCCTTTAATGATTTTAATGCTAGTCATTATGCATATTTCCAGTCAAAAAACAGCCAAATTGGATCCACAACCCCAACACCTCTCTCCCATTCAAAGGCTACTTCGTTTCCTAAAAACTACACCTCCTGCTGCGCTGGGGAGTAATGTCCACACTAAAGAATTCTGATCTTAGTGCAATTCTACCGAAGTGAGACAAATAACAGCAAAGAGTTTTTAAACAAAAAGATCAACTAACTTAAAATGATTTACATCTACCAGACCTTTATCCGTAAGACGCAAACTGGGAATAACTGGGAGAGCCAGAAAACTTAGCAACATAAAAGCATTAGGAATGCCTGCTAATTCTTGACTGGCCGTTTCTATATCTTTCATAGCCAAAGCGACTTCTTCCAGAGATCTATCTGACATTAAGCCAGCTATAGGAAGTGGCAAACAAGCCTTAACTTGCCCTTTATTGACCACAGCAAAACCACCACCACTTTTTCTTAGAGTTTCTATGGCCAAAAGCATATCCTGATCATTGGCACCTACCACGATTAAATTATGAGAATCATGACTCACAGTGCTGGCAAGAGCTCCGGACCGAAGGGCAAAACCATGCACAAAGCCAAGCCCCACATTACCCGTAGCTTTGTGCCGTTCTATCACTGCTAATTTTAAAATATCTCTTGCAGGATCAGAAACCACCAGTCCCTGCTCCACTTTAGGCTTTTGTCTTAATTCTCTGGTTAAAATCTGGCCACACACCAATTCTATTACTCGAATTTGCTCCCCCCTTACAGGGATACGAAAATCAAGGTCTCTACTTATAGTTAACTCTGACTTGGAGATCACTGCCCTATGTCCGTCAAAGGAAAAAAGTAACTCTTTATTTTTAACTACTACCTGACCTCCTGCGATCACGTGCAGAATTTCTACCTTTTGAAGATCATCCAAAACCAAAAGATCTGCTCTGTAGCCAGGAGCAATAGCCCCCCTATCTCGCAAACCAAATCTTTGAGCAGGAGTCAACGTAACTGCCTGAATAGCCAATAAAGGATCCAAGCCGTGCTCTATAGCCAGACGAACATTGTAATCAAGGTGTCCTGTTTCTAACAGATCGTGAGGATGTTTATCGTCAGAAACAAACATACATCTGGAAATGGTCATAGGAGAAACTAAGGGCAGTAAATCTACTAAATTGTGTTCAGAACTACCCTGCCTTAACATTATGTACATACCTAAACGCAATTTTTCCCTAGCCTCTTCCAAATCTGTGCACTCGTGATCAGAGCTTATACCGCAACCCACGTAAGCCTGTAATTTTTTACCGCTAAGTCCTGGAGCGTGACCGTCTATGAGCATTTCTTTAGCCAAATTCAATTTTTCCAAAACATCAGGTAAAGCAGCTAGCACGCCAGGATAGTTCATCATTTCTGCTAAGCCCAAAACTCGTGGATGCTGTAAAAAAGGCTTCAAGTCCTCTGCTCTAAGGGTCGCTCCTGAAGTTTCCAAAAAAGTAGCAGGCACACAACTGGGCAACATGACAAAAATAGTTACAGGCAAATTTTCACTGGACAAAAGCATATACTCTATGCCCTTTGCACCCCACACATTGGCAATTTCGTGAGGATCACAAATTACTGTAGTAGTGCCTTTGGGCAACACTGCTTTGGCAAACTGTTCTGGAGAAAGCAAAGTGCTTTCTATATGCAAATGTCCATCAATAAATCCCGGACAAATAAATTTGTCTTGAACGTCAATTTCTTCTTTTCCTCTATAACCTTTGCCAAGTCCTGCAATATAACCATCTACAATAGCTATATCCAAATCAGATAAAATTTCATGACTAAAAACATTTATCACCTTCCCGTTTTTTAATACCAAATCTGCAGGTTCATTTTGTAAAGCAACTCTTATAATTTGATCTAAATTAGCCATAATTATACTCCTCACAAATTACCAGTTACCAAACCATCACGGACAGACACTCAGGTCTGTCCCTACAACCATTTTGTTCACCGATCATAATTCACAGATTACCCATGCCCCATCTCCCAGTTCATCTATTAAGAAAAAACATCAGTCTTGCTAAATCTTTTTTATCTAAGCGATTAAGTCCACATTGATGGGCAAGATCTACAGCTTTTTTATAGTCTGCATAAGAAATAGTCTGGCAAAGTTCAGGGAATCGATTGGCTTCTCCACAAGGTCTGTATTGATCCATTATGTTGAGATAGGTATTTGGGGATATTTCTCGAGCAATAAATTCAAGCCACTTTTCAGTAGCGGCGAGATTTCCTGGCATAAGAAGATGTCTAATTAAAAGCCCTTTTCGGGCTATCTTGTGTTCGTCTAGAATCAAGTCTCCTACTTGTCTGTGCATTTCTTTTATTGCTTTTTTAGCCAATTCAGGATAATCCTTAGCTTTTAAGTAGATACGACTTGGTCTGGAATGATAAAATTTGGTATCTGGCATGTATATGTCTATCACATTTTCCAATAGCTTAATAATTTCTACCTTGTCGTAGGCCCCCGTATTATAGACCAGAGGAATAGTTAGTCCCTTTGCTCTGGCAATTTTGATTGCTTTTAAAATTTGGGGCACCACATGAGATGGAGAGACAAAATTTATATTACAAGCCCCTTTTTGTTGTAAAAAAAGCATAATAGAGGCCAAATCCTCTTCTGTAACAGCCTGAGCAGTTGCAATAGAATGGCTTATATCATAATTTTGACAAAATACGCACCCAAGATTACAGCCTGCAAAAAATATAGTCCCTGACCCTGTACTGCCAACTAAAGGCTCTTCTTCCCCAAAATGCAAATTAAACGAGGCAACGTAGGCATATCTCCCATTTTTACAAAATCCTTGTTCGTCCTCTAATCTGTTTACCTTACATTCCCGGGGACACAAATTACAGTCCTGCAAATAAGAAAAGGCCTTTTCAATTTTCTCTTCCCATACGCACTCTGGTAAATCAAGATAAAAAGGATTTAACTTGACCATAAGATCCCAAAAACTAATCTTGAAAATTAAACCAGATCTTAAGCAAACTCATTATCCACTGTATAAGGTTTTTAAGAATAATTCAATAAAATTAAACTAATTAGGAATTTACTTTACAACAGAGCCTGCAACACTCTCTCCACATCCAAATTTTCTTCTACTAAGTCAGCCAATTCATCTAAGGCTTGAGATATATCGTAGTTCGGGCGACAGGAGAGTTTAGGAAGACCTTTTTGCTGTCTAATAGAATTTAGCCAAAAGTGTCGAAACTGATCGTTATCAAACAATCCGTGCAAATAAGTGCCCCAAATTCTGCCCCCTGGCAAACCAACCCCAATCACTTCTCCCTGTTTACTGGAAATTAAAGGTATTGTATTCCCTAAAGTTTTGGTACGTCCATGGTGTATTTCATATCCCACCACCTGAATATGCCAGGGTAAAAACGTGGCCTCTGTTTGTAACATCACCTTTTCTTTTTGAAACCACGTTGTAATGGGCAGCAAGCCAAGCCCAGGTAAATGCCCTCTTCCTTCTATCTGTTGCTCATCCTGAACTTCCAGGCCCAGCATCTGATATCCTCCACATATACCAATGACCTCACATTTATTGTTTTTGACGAGTTTTGCTATTTCCTGAGCAAGCCCCTTGGTAAATAAAAACTTTAAATCCGCAAAAACGTTTTTACTCCCAGGTAAAATTAATACGTCCCAGCAACTACTTTGCAACTGCTCTAAACTTTTTATAAACACCAGAGCCACATCAGGTTCTATTTTCAACGGATCAAAATCCGTAAAATTAGAAATATGAGGCAGATCAATAACCCCTATTTTAATCTCACCTTTTAAAGAAGATTCTTTTTGAGTTTTTAAAGACACAGAGTCTTCTTCTGGCAAATTAAGCTCTGCGTAAGGAATAATCCCTAAAACAGGTTTAGAAGTAAGTGTACTTAAAAACTCACACCCAGACACCAACAATTTTTTTTGCCCACGAAATTTGTTTATTATAAATCCCCAAATCAAGTCCTTTTCTTCTGGCTCAAGTAAAGAAAAAGTTCCCCAAAAAGCGGCAAAAACTCCCCCAAGGTTGATATCTCCTACCAAAAGCACTGGAGCATTGGCGAACTTGGCCACTTTCATGTTTACTATGTCGTGATTTTTCAGATTCACTTCTACAGGGCTCCCAGCACCTTCTATTAAAATCAGATCAAATTCTTGTTTTAAGGAACAAAGACATTCTTTGACCACTTCCCAGGCCTGAGGTTTATAGGCAATGTATTCTTCAACGTTCATGTGGCCAATAGGTTTTCCCTTCACTATCACCTGAGCTCCTAAATTAGAACTTGGTTTTAGCAACACAGGATTCATTCTTACGTCAGGATCTAGTCTACAAGCTTTGGCCTGTAGGGCTTGGGCCATGCCTATTTCCAGACCATCTTTAGTGACAAAAGAATTTAAGGCCATATTTTGCGCCTTAAACGGGGCTACTTTAAAACCTCTTCTAGCCAAAATCCTGGCCAAAGCACAAACCAAAAAAGACTTTCCCACGTTAGAAGATGTGCCTTGAATCATCAAGCACCCTTTTTTGGTCCTATTCTTTGAGATGAATTTTGTTTTTTGAGCTAAAAAATTATGCCAGTGTTCAAAAAGTAAGTTTTGCTCTTGTTTGGTGCGCACTGAGAGGCGAAGAAAATTATCTCCCAATTCAGAAAAATTAGCACAAGATCTAAGTAAAATTTTTCTTTTTTTTAAATAAGTGCAAAGTTTTTGAGCATACGGGGTCTTGATTAAAATAAAATTGGCCTCAGAGGGTAAAATTTCTATGTTAAGCTGGCTTAAATTGTGCAGCAGCTCTATTTTATTGGCCTTTATTTTTACTCTACTTTCTTTACAAAACCTGACGTCTTGAAAAAAAATTTTTGCTACTTGCTCTGCTAGGCTATTAACTGACCAGCAAGCAATTTTTTTTCTCCAATATTGAATTTGCTCCTTTGCTCCCACCACAAAACCAATCCTTACTCCGGGCAGGGATAAAATTTTGGTCAGAGAAAATAGGTACAGCAAATTGGGTAAAATTTCTAAGTCAAAACGCTTGCTTGGCTCTAAAAAATCCCAAAAAGCACAGTCCACCACAAACAGACTATCTGGATAATGTTGGCAGATCTGCCTTAATTTAGTAAAATCAAATAACTTGCCACAGGGATTGTTAGGATAACCCAAAAAAACTAAAGAAGGTTTATCTAAATACTCCCCAAGCAAGTCAAAATCATAATCAAAATCGCTCGCTAACAAACTTATTTCTTTAACTGGCAGTCCCAACTGCTTGGAATATAAATAATAATCACTAAAACAGGGGGGAAAAACTATGCACTGGGAAAACCTCTTGTCCACTAAGACAGGAAAAATTTCAGACGCCCCATTGAGTGGCCAAACATTTTCCACCTGCACCTTATAAAAACTAGCAGCCTGCTGACGCAAGGCAAGATAATAAGGATCAGGATAATGCCTTGCCGCGGACAAACCTTTTATCCAGGCTTGATTAAACCATACAGGGGGGCCAAAAGGATTTAAACTAGCGGAAAAATCTATGACCTCGTAAGGAGAGCAACCCAGATCTCTTGCGACCTGCCAAATATTTCCTCCATGTTCATAACTCATTTCTCAATTCATAAATCAAACTACACATCTAGTCCAGAAATAAAAAACAAACACGACCAATACACTCCACAAAACACCGATAAAATCCTATTCTTTGCAAGGCTGATTTAATAACCTGGCTAATTTTAGTTTTTTGGGCCTGCCAATTGACGCCTTCGCACATTTACAGCTGTTATTAAATAACTTTCGCTGACCAACGCACCAAACTTAGTGCTAGCCTATAAATTAACAGCCAAGTGCATAGCTCCACAAAAAAAAAACGACCAAAATTCTAAAATAAGTTATCACCATTTTTCTGTCTCAAAATTTGACTCAATTTTTTCCCCAAAAGAACAATTTTTTCTTGACAAAATTATCACTAAAAAATAAATAAATCATCTCTTTGGTTGTGTTCATGGGCCGTTAACTCAGTAGGTAGAGTATCTGCCTTTTAAGCAGAGAGTCGCAGGTTCGAATCCTGCACGGCCCACCATTTTTTAAGGCCTTGTCCCCATCGTCTAGTGGCCTAGGACGCCGGCCTCTCACGCCGGTAACAGGGGTTCAAATCCCCTTGGGGACGCCAAATACACCCTGTCTTTTGGTTTCCAATTCACATGTTTCGTTCTTCCAAGTACTCATCTAGATGAGTAATTTTACTTGATTCCCCAACCCAATCAAATTTAAACAACATTCCAATTATAAGATTGAAAACCAGCTCCAATTTGGATATCAAAACTAAATACATCTAAACGGATAAAATCTTTTAGGAGAAACTTAATGGAAGCTGAATACATTAACAAATTAATTGGTGAAGAATTTTTGACCTGGTTGTGGTTTAAGAGCGAAATGAATAATGGTTTATTTACTCTGGAGGGAAAAACTTTTGCCCTTTATTTTAGTGGACGAATAGTAGTAGAGGGTGGAGAAGGAGAAAGCTTAGAAAAAACTATTTGCTCTGGAGAAATGTCAGACCTTGCTGAAGCAAAACAAGGCCTCAAGTTGGGGAAAAAAGTTACTCAAGCCCGATTAAAAGTAGAACAAGACAATTTAAGTTGGCAATTAAATGTAAAAGCAGAGGACTTTTCCTTTTCCAGCTTTAAAACGCCAAAAGTGGATCTGAAACTAGAAAAGGGAGAGACCAATGAAGGACTCTTTTTAGAAAAAATGTATCTTTTGGAAAAATGCCTTTCTTTTTTCTTTTGTTTATTTAAAGAATTTATTTCGATTCGTTTTAATGCCTCTTGGGACCAAGAACAAAGTCAAATTGTTACCTGGCTAAACAAAACAGACTAAAAATGCATACTCCTTAGCCGTCTTACCCTATCCTCAATAGGTGGATGCGTACTAAACAAGTTAGCCAGACTTTGTCCATTTAGGGGATTAACTATAAACATGTGAGCTGTGGCTGGATTTGCTTCTGCAATCATATTTCTCGAGTAAGCATCTAATTTTTCCAAAGCAGAGGCCAAATATTCTGGATTGCCACACAACCTAGCTCCTGTCTCGTCTGCCAAGTATTCTCGGGATCTGGATATGGCCATTTGCACCAGCATTGCCGCAAAAGGAGCAATAATAGCCACCACCAAAGCCACAATAGGATTAGGAGCATCCTCGTCATCGCTCCCAAATCCAAGTAACACTCCCCACTTAACAATATCGGCCACAAACATAATTGTTCCTGCTACTGTAGCTGCAATAGTTTGAATTAAAATGTCTCTATTTTTTATGTGCCCTAGCTCATGGGCTAACACCCCTTTCAATTCTTCTGGGGATAAAATTTTTAAAATCCCTGCAGTTACAGCCACAACAGCGTGCTTTGGATCCCGCCCGGTAGCAAAGGCATTGGGCACATCCTGAGGCAAAAGATATATCTTTGGTTTGGGGATGTTTGCTTTGGCTGACAATTCTTCTACCATCTGATGCAAAAAAGGCATTTCTTCATAGGGTATCTCTCTGGCCCTGTACATGGCCAAAACTATCTTATCACTAAACCAATAGCTGCCTAAATTCATAACTAGAGCTAGAATAAAGGCAAAAATCAGCCCAACTCTTCCTCCAACCAAAGAACCAAAAAATAACAATATACCTGTTAAAATCGTTAAAAAAAGAAAAGTTTTAACCTGATTTTGCATAACAATTTAATCCCCTTCCACGACAATTTTAATACTTCTTTCCTTCATTTTTATCTTGGCAAAACTTATAGTCAAAACTCCCTTCCTTAAGCTGGCGTTGATGTTGTCCACATCTACATAGTCTGGCAAAGTAAATTTTCTGGCAAAAGGACCATAAGACCTTTCCAAAGTATGATATTCACTTCCAGAAACATATTTTTCCAATCGTCTTTCACCATAAACCCTCAGCTCTTTCCCTTGAATTTCCACTGCTATTCTATTTTCCTCAACACCAGGCAACTCTACTTCCACCACAAATCGATCCTCTGTTTCAAAAATATCTGCCCTGGGTTTCCACAAAGCATAGACAGACTCATTATGGCTTGGCCTTTTGGTTTGTTCAAATTCCTCCACAAGCTTTAAAAGCTCGTCCTTCATGTTTTGAATTTCCAACCACGGACTTAACACAACTCTTGCCATCTGTTTGTCTCCAACAAGTTATACAAAACATTTGGTTTATTGATAAACACCTTTTATCTTATGTCAAGCACAGAAAAAAGTAGTTCGTAAAAATAGCTTATACCCCTTAATACTGGACAGAACTAAACACTAAAGGTTATAGAAGGGCTAAAGCTTGTATAGACTAGCATTAATTGGTAATAATTGGGTAATTAGCAATTGATAATTGGGCTATAATCATACGTTCTGGGGATTACATAAGGGGGAGTTATGTTAATTAGAGAATTTAGAGGAGTGGATTTTATAGATCGGGAAAGAGAAATTGATTTTTTTTTAAACTACTTTAAACAAGAACCTGAAAGAGTACTCTGGGTATATGGACCCAAAAGCACGGGTAA
>JAUZRP010000051.1 GCA_030950395.1 Desulfonauticus sp.
ACATGAACAAACAGGAAGAACAGATGAACATAAACAAACAAAACTAGAACATGAACAAACAGAAAGGACAGATGAACATAAACAAACAAAACTAGAACATGAACAAACAGGAAGAACAGATGAACATAAACAAACAGAACTGGAACATGAACAAACCGAAAATGTTAAAGAACAGCAAAATAATAAACAACAAGAACTAGAAATTTATTAAAAGGAGGGAAAAAAATGAGAAAAAAATCATTATTTCTTCTTTTCCTATTTTTATTTTTTTCTGTTCAGGTGGCGACAGCGGGAATAATAGAGGAAAGTGCGGCAGTATATCTGAAACAAAGAGAGATAATAGATTTTCTTGCGCAAAAGGCGAGGTTTAAGGGGAAGACAATCACAATCTCAGAGTTTCTCTCTTTTTTGAGAGAAAAAGATGATTTTTTAGAACAGAAAAAACCCTGGGAAATATTTAATATATACGTAAAGATATATACGTCAATAATAGCAAAGGCAGTAAGAGAAGCTAAAGCAGCAACGAAAATGCGAAGAAAATATGTCGCTCAAAAAATAATTCAGCGAAATAAATTTTTCGAATTCCTTCTTCTAGAAGGAATACGAGCAGCAAATATCCTTTATTGCTATTATTCTTATTTTCCTAAAGAAGAAAAATACATAAAGATAGCAGATAAAATATTAGAGCACGCAAACAGAATGTTTACATTGCTCTTAAAGATTAGCAGATTAAAAGGCAGCGACATAAAACCAATAGAGTTGATAAGCTACGTTGCTTTGTTTGGAATTATCCCGAATAAATTAGATACATATCTAAAAAAAAGAATTAACATTATCTTGGATGCAAATAGGGAGTATAGGTATCTAAAATATAACGACTTAAATGATAGTAATGATAGTAAAGAAATATTTCCAAAAAACATCAATAATTTTAGAGAGCTATACTCTAATCCAAAGGCAAAAAAATATTTTAATTCAATTATTTCCAAATATAAAAAATGGATAAAAATAACAGCTGCTTCCGTAAGAAAATTTATTTTGTTCGAAATTTCTTTGTCAAAAAAAATTTATAGAATTTCAGATGTAAAAACAAAAAAAGACATATTGACGAAACTAATACCAAAATTTATGGCAAGGCTAATAAAATATACATTTTTCAATTTTCATCATAAGGTGGTATGTTATTATAACAATATAAAAAATAACTTAATAAGGAATAAACGCTTCGTCGTAATGATAGAAAAAGATAAAAAATTGAGATTTATCATAAAAAAGTGGGAAATGGGAGAAGAAATAAAGAAAAAAATAAATATAGACAATATATTAGATTGGATAGAATGGAACGCTGCGAGTATATATTCAGATGTAAAGAGCTTCAAAATAACAAATAAAACAAAGATAAAAATAATATCTTTTATGATTACATTAAATGCGTTGGATGATTGGGCGAAAAACAACAAATGGGATCTGATTCGTTTGGATGCAGAAATATATCGGATTGCTCGAAATTTTCAGGGTTAAATGCGAAAAAAACAGGGTTAAAAAGAGCCAGGCTATATGCCTGGCTTTTTTCAGTTTTGTAAAAAAAACGGAGAAGCAGAACCTCTCCGTTTAATTATTAATTAATCATCATTTTTCAATGGCCTAAAGACAAGCATATACTTATTATTACCAACGATGATCACGTGCGTATTCACGTCTAGGTATTTTACCTTCAGCCCACGTTGCCTTTCGTATAGCTGGCCGTTCTCAACAACAAACTCAAAAAGGAGGTTATTTATCTTGAGATCAAGCCTTTTATTTTTTGCCAGCTGATAGAACGCAGTGTATTTTGTTTTTACTATTTTATTTTTTCGGAAATCCAGAAGGGTGACCTCTCCCCCACATTTGACTACTTGTTTCAATTGTTCAAAAGAAATTTTTTTTGATTGCGGTGGCACTTGCACATCCTTAAAAAGAAGGATACTTTCTACCTTTTTCTTTATCCCACTACATCCCAATAAAGCAAAAACGGCAACCAAAATAAAAATAATTTTTTTCATTTTTTTACACCTCCTTTTTATTTAAAATATAACAAAAACGGAAGAAATTTTCAGGGGATCAAATCAGGGTCAAATGCGAAACTTTCAGGGTCAAATAAGGTTTCAAGGATTAATTGCGAAATTTTCAGGGTTAAATGCGAAAAAAACAGGGTTAAGAAGAGCCAGGCTATGCCTGGTTTTGTTTTTGTTAAATAATAGGAGTGGGTAAAAATGAGGGAAATAGCAAAAATAATGTTAGAATCTTTTTTAGTTTTTTTACTTTTTGCTTTTTTTATTTCTTATTTTTGTTATTTTTTTTAATTTTAAGATAAGAAAGGAGGGAAAAAATGAAAGTATTAAGATGGATTTGGAACAACCCAATTAAATTTTGTTTCATAGCAATGTTTATAGGTCTAGCAATACTGGAACTTATTGGGAGGATCATTTTCAATATTCACTAATTATTAAAAATTAAATGGAATAAAAAAAAGCAATGAAAACAACAATACTTTTAATTCTTCTTTTTTTTCTTTCTAGTTGTAGTTGTATCAATACAAATAATACAAAAATAAATTTTTTGCGGCCAGAAGCGGGGAAAATATATCTAATATATCTACGGATTTTGTTCTAAACAGTAGTCGGTTAAGCCAGGTTACAACTTCCCGTCAAAAAAACCTAACCTCCTTTTTTTTGTAACCTGGCTTATCCGAAAAAAAGAAAAATGGAAAACATTGGAAAAATAATATTTACTTTGCTTGTCCGTTCAGAAAAACAGCAGGATGACTTTTTGGCCGAAAGTATATGTTTATTTTTGCTTGTTTTGTTTATTTTTTCAGTCTGTTATATTTTATATTTTCTTCTTTTTAGAAACAACAAATAGGGGAAAAATGCTTGTTCCAACTAGAAAAAATACAAAAAATATAATGAGTATTCCTGGAGCAATCCCTGATCATTTGACTGAGGACGAGATAAACAGGCTTACTGCTGCATACCAGGACTGGTTTGACTCCAGGCCTACCAGGAGCAGAGCCAGGCATTGGGTAATATTCCTTTTGCTAAGATATACTGGAGCGAGAGTAAGCGAGATATTGCAGCTTGATGATACCAGGGATATTGATTTCAGGAACGGAGAGGTAATAATAAACACAATGAAGAGGAGAGCAAAAGCAAGGAGAAATGTGCCTATTCCTTCAAACGTGGTAGCAGAAATAGGAAGGATACTTGCCACTTTTCCAGATCTAAGAGGAGAGCTCACAAGAATCTCCAGGATTGCGGTGTTTAATTGCTTCCAGAAGAGGGCAGAAGAGGCAGGATTACCAAAACAATTAAGGCATCCACACGTTTTACGGCATACAAGGGCAATTGAATTGCTTAGATCTGGTGTTCCCGTAACAGGAGTTCAACAGATCTTAGGCCATACGGACATCTCAACCACTGCTATTTATTTGCAGCTCTCAGGAACGGAAATAAAGCAGATTATGCGGGACAGAGGGCTGATCTGATCTAAGGTTTTGCTTATGTTTGTCAGTTCCAGGGATAGGGTCTCCATTCCCTTAACAAAACTCTAGCGTAAAGTTAAGTTTTAAGCAAGATAAATAGTTATCCAGGGACGAAATTAAGGGATTTATCCCATACTTTTATCCTAATTTCTTAACAAAATTCAGATTTTGTTAATATATAGGGATAGGGGAAAAATATGAACCATAAAAAAAGGAGGGATTAAGGATGTTGTGGTTAAAAATTTTATTCGTCGTGTTCATGCTTTTCTTACTTGCTCAAGAGACGGAAGAGGAAAGAAGGGGCTGATTTAAAGAGAGCGGAGAGGCAGAAGCCTCTCCATTATATTTTTTTACTCTTTATCATCCTCATATATTCATCATGATTACCGATCCAGAACCATATAACAGTATCTTTCTCAAATATACATAATGCTCTATATACATGGCTTATTCTTAATGACCATACATTTTCTTCTTTATTAACACATTTAAAATGCAGAGAGGGATGGAATGGATTTTCTCTCCACAATTCAAATGATTTCTTTGCCTGTTGTTTTATCTTATCGTTTAAAGATCCGTAGGCTTTCCAGAAAAGGGGATGTGCTTTATATTTCATAGTTTATCAAAATCAAAATTTTCCAGTTTATCAGTGTTTTCTTTGATTTCTTTGGCCATATGGGACAATTCTTTTTCAGTGTTTTTAAACAGGCTATCCCATTTCATTTCGTCTTGCAGTTCTAAAATATAATCACGCAGGTAATCAGCAATTTTTTCCTGTTTATCCTCAGGAAGCAATTCTATCATTTTTATGATTGTTGAAACTGTTGTTGTCATTTTTTGCCTCCAGAGGCCCCTGTATGGGGCCATTTTTTTATTCCTTATCCTTATTCAGCAAGCAAAGGGCAGCATCGGGGACAAAAGAAAAGACGTATTTGTCAGTGTATAATACAAGCGTAGTTCCGTCCAGATATTTAATTCCTAATCCATTCCTTTCAATCACTTTTCCGTCGTCCTCTTCAAATAAGAATTCCAGATTTAAATTACCTTTAATGAGTAAATAGAGAAATTTTTTATTAGGAAAATCATAATAGAGAGAATCATACTCTGTCTTTACCACTTCATCCGTTGCAAGGTCAAGGACAGTTACCATTCCTCCATGGTGCATCACAGCTGCCAGCTGATCAAGGGTGAGCTCTTCGTTAGGATACGCATACAGTAGATCATTACCAAACAACAAAGTCTTTGCGTTCACAGGGTTAAACGCACCAAACAAAGCAATCAAAGCAAGGGAAAAAATAATCTTTTTCATGATATACCCCCTTTGTTTAGGTTAAACATTTAAAACCACCACCTAATAAACAACAAAAACGGAAGAAAAGGGGGCAGGAAAAGAAGAGAGGATTAGGCAATCAACGGTAAATATCTTTTCTATGTCCGATTTTCACAATTAAAACAATTAACTGATTTTTTAGGGGGGGAGATCAGACTACTCCGAGGAATTTTTCCCACCATTCAAGAAGTTGCCTTCTTTCTTCCAAGAAATCACTCCTCATGTAGGCTCTTGTAACTTTTGTCCCGATGACATGCGCAAGTTGCGTTTCAATCACCTCAGCTCCAAAGCCATGTTCTGGTTGTTTTAAATAGCAAAGCGTAGAAAAAGAACTCCTGAAACCGTGTGGTTGGTGATTAAAGACCCCTAACCTTTTCAACAGCACTATAAAAACACTTTCCGACAACGGCCTGGAAGGATGGGAAGGGGAGTAGAAAACGTATTGAGATTTTTTAATTTTTTCAGCCTGTTGGAGAATGGAAAGGGTATTTTTTGTTAGAGGCAATCTAAAATCTTTCTTTGTTTTCATATAGTTAGCAGGAATTGCAAAAATATTATTTTTTTTATCCAACCAGCTCCACTGTAAATTTCTTACGTTGCCAGAACGTAGGCCAGTTAAAATGAGGAATTTTAAGGCAAGATGAACGGTGGGATAAACACCTTCAAGTTCAAAGAGAGCTTTTACCATATCTTTAAATTTTTTCTCATCCGTTATGGCTTTTATATGCTTAGGTTCAACACGGGGAAGTATTTCCTGTATATCTATATTGTTACAAATATTATATTTAGTATAATCTTTATTAACCGCATATCGTAAAATTTGTTGGATTAAAAAGAATATTTTCCGTCTCAGCTCTATTTTGGGACCTGGCTTTGGAGATAAATTTCTTTTAAGCACGTTTTCAAGAACAAGATTAACATCTTGCTTAGTTATTTCGTCTATTCTTTTTTGTCCAATAATATCAAATACATAGTTTTCCAGTTTTGCCTTTTGTCCGACGAAATGGCTTTCCTTCCATTCTTGTCTCTTTATTTGCAAAAATTCTATTGCAACCTCTTTAAATCTTTTAACAATTATGCCGTCTTGTCTTATTTTTGTTTTGATTTCCAGGGTTTGTTTGCGAGCTTCCAGGAGGGAGATAAGAGGATATTCGCCCAGGGTTATCGTCCTATTTTTTATTTTTATCCGCCATATCTTTTTGCCACTTGGCCTTATCTCCAGATAAAGGCCATAAGAATCGAAAATTTTATAGGGCTTTTCTTTTGGTTTTGTATTTTTTATCTTTACGTTCGTTAACATTGCGGTAAGAGTTGGCTATTTTTTTTATATATATATTTTTTACTACTTCTAACAAATTAAAATTATTTAACTTTTTTAAAAAATAAGCAAAATACCAAATCAAAAATGAGTATTAAAAATCAGTTTTAATTCGGAGAAAGGGTAAAAGTTGGCTATATTTTTTTTATATATATGTTTTACCATTTATAACCAGCTGAAATTATTGATTTTTTTGAAAAATAACCAAAAATACCAGATCAAAAAAAACAAGAGGGTAACTTCTTTCCGTTTTTAAAAGTGCTTACCTCTATGTTACCCTATTTTTCCGATTTTTTAGGTTTTTTTGTGTTCTTGAATAGGTAGGAAAATAGCCGAAAATCCTTATAAGTCAAGGAGTTATTTTGTATTATTTTTTTCTGTTTTTTCTTTCTGGTGGAGGCGAGGGGAATTGAACCCCCGACCTCAGGCTTGCGATGCCTGCGCTCTCCCAATTGAGCTACGCCCCCATTCAGTAAATTTTAGAATATTTGGGCAAAACTAAAAAACCTAGAAAACACCAATTATCAGCGTTTTGTCAACTAGTTGTAATAATAAATTCCATTGACAAATACCTCAAATGTCTTATTTAGCATCTTTAATGTCTTTCAAAATAAAAACAAATAAACTTTTAGATCAGTTCAAAAAAACAGTCAAATTAATAGCCTTAGGCGGAAAATACTTTCTTTTGCATCAAGGTTTTTTATTTTCAGCTGGTCTTACTTTTTATGCCCTTTTATCTTTTATCCCTCTAATAGGTCTCTTGATTTCCTTAGCCGGGATATTTTTACACGATACTGTCATTATTCAACAATTTTTACAAAACAAATTGGCGATTTTGCCCTGGGCCAAAGATATTGTTTTGACTCAGCTAAATTATTTCTTGGCCTCTGCTCCCAAATTTAGTGGGCTTAGTTTTGTTTTTATCTTGTGGACTTCTGGTCTATTTTTTAGTGCTTTACAAAGTTGTTTCTATGTTATTTACCAAAAAAAACCTCAAAAATACTATTGGCATATCCCTTTGCCCTGGCTTCTTGGTCCGTTTTTAGGGTTTGGACTTTTTATCTTAATGTTTGTAGGGCAAATCATAAAACATATTCCTTCTAAATATTTACCAAATCTAGATCCAGATATGTGGACCTGGCTTGGCACAGGCATGTTAATATTTATTTTATTTCAATTTTTATCTGCCAAAAGACCATCCTGGCGAGTAAGTATTGTTACGGCTTTGGTTATCTCTCTTATTAGTGAAGGCATCACCCAGTTTTTTAGCCACATTTTATGGTATCAACCCAATTATAGCCTAGTGTATGGAACCCTTTCTTCTCTGATTTTATTTTTACTTTGGTTAAATGCAAATATGGTCATGATCCTTTGGGGAGCATATTTTTTATTCTTTTGGGATCAAACATACGGATCTAAAAAACAGTCTAACCCTTAAAACCGAACAACAGCTTATCCCTATAACTCAAAAAACAAGTTGATGGTTGAGGGCCAAATCTTTTAGATCCAAAGTTAAAAAGCCTTGCCTGGATTAAGAATATTTTTAGGATCCAAAGTGTTTTTGAGTTTGGCCATTATGGTCCTATGCGGAAGATCTAATTGAAGGTCAACGTATTTCTTTTTTAGCAAACCAATGCCGTGCTCGCCTGTAATAGTACCCTGCAGTTCTAGCACTTTTTTCAACAACAAAAAGTGTATTTCTTTGGCCAAGGCTAGTTCTTCTTTGTTTTTAGCATCGTACATAATATTGGTGTGAATATTACCATCTCCTACGTGACCAAACATAAGAATGGGCAATTTAAATCTTGCAGCAAGCTCCTCACCAAAGGATAAAAATGCTCTTATCTTCCCACGGGGTACTGTAAAGTCTTCGCTCAACTTATTAGGTCGCAATTTAAAAGCAGCTGGACTAATTTTCTTTCTAATCTCCCATAAATAAGCCTGGCGTTCTTTTGTGGCCGTGAGATAAAAATCAGCTCTAAGCCTGGTTTGCGTCAGATTTAAATGGTCCTCCACACTGGACTTAGTTCCATCAAACTTTAACAGTAAAAAAGCCCTAGCTTCAGGAAAAGGCAAGGTGGTAATTGCAGAAAGAGCTCTTATGCAAGTAGGACCTATAATTTCCAAAGCACACGGCACTATGCCCAACTGAAACAAATTTTGAATAAAATCACTGGCTTTAGCTAAACTGGTAAAGCCAGCCAAAAGAGAGGCCGAACTTTCTGGCAAGGGCAGCAGTTTTACGTAAATTTTGTTTATTATACCAAGAGTACCTTCAGACCCCACAAATAACGGAGCCAAATTTAATCCACATGCGTTTTTATGGCATAAGTTGTTTAAACGCAAAATCTTTCCTCCTGCAAGCACAACTTCTAATCCCAAAATATAATTGCCTGTAACCCCATACTTTAGAGCTTGCATGCCACCAGCATTAGTAGCCACGTTGCCGCCCAAAGTAGAAAAAGAAGCTGAAGCTGGATCAGGAGGATAAAACAGTTTCTTTTGAGATAAAATTTTTTGAAAATATCCTGTTATTACTCCTGGCTCAACAATAGCTACAAAATCCTTATCTCTAATCTCTAAAATTTTATTTAACCTTAACAAAGATACAACAATCCCCCCCTTAACAGGCACACATCCACCTGCTCGTCCGGTCCCCCTACCGCGGGGGATAACAGGAATGTCTTCGTTTTGGGCAAAGGAGAGAAGTTGTTGGATCTGACTTACTTTACCGGGGACAACAACTACGTCTGGCCTACCTTTTGCAATACTACTGTCCGTGCCATAAGTAATTAGACTAGGTTTGTCCCAGAATATTTCTTCTTCTTGAAACAAATTATTTAAAAATTTTTTTTGAGACCTGGTTAAAGGCATCTAACGCTCTTTTAAATCTATCCAGTGCTTAAATAAAGTGTCTAGGAGTTGAAAAAGATGTTTCTCTAAAGAGTCAAAATTACTCTTTGTGTCCAAGAGTTCTTCTGGAGACTGCACATAGGTGTGCTTGGATTGGAGATCGTCTGGGCAATTTTTTATTAAAGCCGCTAAAGTAGTTGGAGTTGTTTCTAAATGAAATTGTAAGCCAATAATTCTGTTGTCCAACACAAAGGCCTGGTTGGAACAGGCCTCTGATTGAGCAATATGAATAGCCTGAGCAGGAATGCTAAAGGTATCTCCATGCCAATGAAGTGCTGTAAAAGATGGAGGCAAACACGTAAAAAAAGGATGCTTTAATCCTGCAGGAGTAAGATGTACAGGATACCAACCTATCTCAGGATAAACATTTTTTGTCACAGTACTCCCAAGCACTTGAGCTATAAGTTGAGCTCCAAGACAAATCCCTAAAACTATTTTATCCTTTGTCTGAACAACTTGTTCTAAAAATCTTTTCTCTTGCTTAAGCCAGGGATATTGAAATTCATCATCTACTCCCATAGGGCCGCCCATCACCACTAGCCAGTCAAAATCATCTACTTCAGGCAAAACTTCATCAGCAAACAACTTGGTACTTCTCACCACATGTCCCCTTTCTTGACACCACCTTAAAATATTTCCAGGATCTTCAAAGGAAACATGCTGAATATAGTGAACCTTCATAATTACTACACTCCTTTTAAGTACGTTAGCCATTTTTTTTCTTCCAGTTTGGCTGCCTTGTCCAAAACAGTTTGTTCCATATTTTGCTTAAATACTTTAACCTGTTGATTTATTTCAGGATATTTTATTCCAAGTATTTTGGCAGCAAGTAAGCCCGCATTTTTGGCATTGTTAATAGCAACTGTGGCTACAGGCACTCCTGCTGGCATCTGAACAATGGATAAAAGAGAATCTAACCCAGATAAAGCACTTGTTTTAACAGGAACTCCTACAACCGGCAAACTGGTAATAGCTGCTACCATCCCTGGCAAATGCGCTGCTCCACCTGCTCCTGCAATGATAACCTCTAAACCTCGTTCCTGGGCACTTTGAGCATATTCAAATAAACGCCAAGGCGTTCTGTGTGCAGAAACAATAGTAAGTTCGTAGGGAATTGAAAATTCTTCTAGGACCTCTGCACTGCTTTTCATTACAGGCAGGTCAGAATCGCTTCCCATAATAATGCCAACTAAAGGTTTGTGCACTCTGTTAACCTCCTTTACCCCTTCATTACGCCTCTATCCCCACCACGTGTAACACCTGTCTAACCTGATGTGCCTTATCTAAGGCCTCTTCAAGGTCATGGGCAGTGATATTGACGTGTCCCATTTTTCTAAAAGGTCGCACTTCTTTTTTACCATAAAAGTGAACGTGCACACCTGGTATAGCTAGGGCTTTATCTAGCCCCTTAACCTGAGGTGTACCTGTTCCTTGGCCTAAAATATTTAACATAACAGTGGGCAAAAGTAAATCAGTAGAGCCAAGAGGCAGTCCTGTTACAGCCCTTATATGTTGTTCAAATTGAGAGGTCATACAGCCATTCAAAGTAAAATGGCCTGCATTATGAGGCCTTGGAGCAATTTCATTGACCAAAAGCCTCTTGTCTTTGGTCACAAACATCTCTATGGCAAAAATGCCTATAGCTCTTTCCCCTAGAGCAGAGATACTTTGGATAGCTAGTTTACGAGCCTTACTAGCTAATTGGGGATCAACCCTGGCCGGACAAATAACCAAATCGCAAATGTTGGCTCGTTCCTCAAAAATCATTTCTACCACAGGATAAACACTTATATCTCCGGATAAATTTTTGGCCACCAGAACGGCAATTTCTTTCTCAATATCTACAAACTCTTCTATATAAAAATCCTGGCTAAAAGCCTTTTTTAAGTCAGATTTATCCCTTAAAAGCAAAACGCCCTTCCCATCATAACCACCAAAACGCTTTTTTTGCACAAAAGGAAAACCAAAACTTGAAATAGCTTGCTCAATATCCGCTACAGACATGAATCTTGAGACAGGAAGACCTGCCTGACGTAAAGTTTGTTTTTGGAGCAATTTATCCTGAATGAGCTCCAAAATTTGGGGGTTAGGAAAAATTTTGAGTCCAATTTTTTCTAATTTTTTCAAAGAAGCAATATTTATGTGCTCTATATCAAAGGTAATAAGATCCACCTGTTGGCAAAGCTCATAAATATCCTGTTCATCTTTAAAACTCCCTACCACTTGCTCTGCTCCTACCTGAGCTGCAGGACAATTAGGACCAGGATCCAAAACCACGAACTCAAAACCGAGTTTTTTCGTCTCCAACACCATCATTCTGGCCAATTGCCCGCCACCCAAAATGCCGATCTTCTTATTTTTTAACATGATATTGCTCCTGCTCTCCTAATATTTAATATTTCTTACTTGGCTGCCCAAAACTATAAATTCGAACTCTTTACCAGTCCATAGCTAATTGAATTCTTTTTTAATTTTAATCATTTTTTTTGCCTTTTTAACTGTCTGATATTATTAATATTTTTCTTTAAATCAACAGTAAAACAAAAAAAATTCATAACACGTTGTAACTTTTGGCGGAATTAATTCGTATATAAAAATGAAGATAGGCAAAAGCTATAAAAAATTTTTAAACCACAAAATCAAAGGAGGAGGTAATTATGAGCAAAAACACGTCTAGGGTCCAAAAACTTGGCTTGCTTACAAGTGTGGTGTGTTTGGGCGCAATGCTTGCTTTCACACCTGTAGCCAAAGCTGCTGATGATGCTGTCACCACTGACACAGCGGTAACTACCGACACTATAACCACCACAACTACCACTACCGCAGACGAGCTTAGCACGGCCGTGGATGAAGCCCAAACTGCAGCAACAGAATTAGAGCAGGCAGAGCTGCAAAACGACCAACAACTAAGATTACGCCTTAGAGAACGTTACAGAAGGGCAGAAAAACATGCAGAACAAGTTATGGCCAAGATCGCTGGTGTAAAAACAGAAGATATTGCTGCTATGCGCCAACAAGGTCTTGGGTGGGGGCAAATAGCCCAAGAACTGGGTCTAGATACACAGGCTCTTGGTTTAGAAAATAGAAAAAATGAGCCTGTCAAAGTTCAAAATCAAGTAAGAAATCAAGGTCAAGAAACGATGTTGCAGGTAAGAGAAAGAACCATGGAAATGAACGAGAGAATGGAAGCCACAGCTAGAGATCTTACGGGAGAATTCAACAAACATGGTTTAGCCACAGGTGGTTCTGATAGTGAATGCTTGGGATTACATAGCCCTGCTGCAGTGGCTGGCCGTGAGAGTGGATACGGCGGATATGGCAATAATGAAGGCCGCGGCAATGGCGGCACTGGTGGTTCTGGTGGCGAAGCTGGCGGCGGAGCTGGTGGTTCTGGCGGCGGGCATGGCGGCGGTGGACACCGTTAAAATTTAAGTTTAAAATATAACTCTATATTTATGCACGCTACTGAGGAACAGGAAATAATAAAAAGAGTGTTAAACGGGGATACCAATGCCTTTGGTATCCTCGTTAAAACATATCAACGTCCCATTTTTAATTTAATGTACAGAATGACCAACTCCAATGACGAAGCAGCAGAATTAACTCAAGAAGTTTTTATAAAAGCTTATGAAAAATTAGAAAAATTTAAATTGGGGAAAAAATTTTTCCCATGGTTATATGCTTTGGGTCTAAATATAGCTAAAGATTATTGGCGAAAAAAACAACGTTATTGTGAAGTAGAAGTAAATAATATCTCGAATAGTAAACAAATAGCCAGAGAAGATAAGTTAGAAACATCGTATGATTATCAAAAGCTACAACAAGCTTTAAAAAATATACCTTTACTTTACCGAGAAGCCATTATTTTACGTTATCATGAAAATATGTCTTTAAAAGATATTGCCGATGCTTTACAAATTTCCCTTAGTGCAGCTAAAATGCGCGTAAAACGTGGGTTAGAGATGCTCCGTAAAGAGCTTAAAGGAGGTGAATCCTATGTTTAAAATATTTTCTCTTTGGCCACCAGAGAAAAAAAATAACGAACTAGATAGCAATCAAGACCAAGAACTCTTGATTTTAGCCAGGAGATTAAAAAATTTACCAGACAGAGAACCTCCTTCTGACTTGGCTGACAAAATTATCCAATCCCTGGAGCCTAAAAAACTTTCTTTTTGGAAAAAATTATACGTCTGGCTCATTACTCCAAAAGCTATTACTATCTCTCCTTTAAAACTCGCACCTGCTTTGGCTTTATCTTTGCTACTTATCTGGCTTGCCTTTGGTAATTTTTTCTCTGGAAGCCAAGTGTTTAAAAATACACAAAAACTCGTACCTGTTACTTTTGTTTTGCACTACCCCCAAGCCCACTCTGTAAGTGTTATTGGTTCTTTTAACCAATGGCAACCTAAGGCATTGAAAATGCACAACAAAAATGGTACATGGACGTTAGAAATAAAACTTCCTCAAGGACGTTATGAATATGCCTTTCTAATAGACAACAAATTGGTTATACCTGATCCTAAGGCAGAATTTTGTAAAGCTGACTTGTTTGGACATAAAAACTCTATTATATTTGTGAACCATGAAAATCCACATAATATCTAAAATCCATTGTGTTGTTTTGTTATTTACCTTTACTACCTTAATAGGCAATGGTTTATCACCTACGTGGGCCAAAGAGTGCAGTTATTACAACAACGCCTCAATTTCTAAAACTACAAACCAGTTGCCTCTGTGGGCAACAAACAAATTAAATACCCTTGGGGAAAATTACCGCATCTCTGCAGAAGGGCGAAAACGTTTGCTTCAGGTCTTGTTAATGGCTCAACACAAGCAAGTGTCTCTATCTCTTTTAATAAGCAAAATAGAAGAAGGCTTGGCCAAAAAAGTGCCTCCCCAAATCATAGCTCAAGCCTTATTAAAAGAAATAGATAATTATTGCTATGTAAGAAACTTATTAAAAACATTTTTCTCTTGTGCTCCAGAAAAATTAATTTCCAACAAAGTGGTAAAAACTATAGTAGATAGTCTCAGTCTAGGGTTATCCAGAAAAGAGTTGGCCCAATTTATAAAATCCGCCCCCATAGCCCCCTTATCCATGCTGGCCATAGCTATAGAAAATTTGGCTCTTTTAAAACAGATCCATTTTAATCCAGATATGGCCAAACAAATCATGTTTACAGGGCTACGCTATAAAAGTTTTTCCTCTGACTGGCGTTATGTGGCCAAAATAATTGCATTAGCCAAAAAAAGAAACCTATCAGATAAACAAATAACCAAAGCTGCTCTCCAGATTTTGCGTCACAAACAGCACTTAAACAAGTTAATGGAATTGCTCGGATTTACTAGCCGTAACTTGCAACAAAACCAATTTAGATAAAGTTAAACGAAATAAAACAAACAGCCCCTTTTTATTTTATCGCAAGGAGCTTAACAAAAATTAAAATTTATAATATATGTTAAACTTTAAAAACTGTTCGAAGGAGGGAAAATATGAAACGCTGGTGGCTATTTTTGTTGATAGGTTTATTATTGCTTAGTGGATGTTTACCTAACGGCAAAATGTTTTTGGCCCAAGAACGTTACGCAGAAGGAATACGCATTTTTCAACCTATAGTCCAAAAACAACCCAACAATCCCAAGGCCAACTACTATCTAGGACGTTTTTATTTGGCTCAAAAAAAGGTGGAAAAAGCCATCCCTTATTTAAAACGTGCTGTCCAACTCGACCCCAATAAAGCAGAGTATCACTTTTGGCTTGGAGTTGCCTATTGGGCCGTGCGAAACTTTTCCAAAGAACGACAATGTTATTTACAAGCTTTACAGTTACAACCAAAATTCCTTCCAGCCCGTTTATATCTAGGACATAATTATTTTGACAGTGGAGAATGGAAAAAGGCATTAACTGCTTATAATGAAGTTTTAAAGCTTGCTCCCTATAATCCCGAAGCTCTCTATAACCGAGCCTTAGTGTTCCATAATTTAAAACAACCCCAAAAAGAGCTTCAAGCCTGGAAGACCTATCTCAAATATTATCCTCGAGGAAGATGGGCTATAAAAGCTGTAGAACATCTAAATGCCCTAGGAGATTTTTCCTATCGTAACTTTCTCATTGGATATAGACTTGTTCCTTTAAAAAGCATTACGTTTATCCCTGGAACAGATACAATTTCATCCCAAGCCAAATCTTCTTTAAATGTAATTGGAAATATCTTAAGTATTAATAAAAGGATAGTCTTACGTATTGATGCTTACGTAGGGGGGAATATTAATCTGGCCCAACTTAGGGCAAAGGCAGTGAGGAAATTTTTATTGCAACACTTTCCAGAAATCGCTCAAGAGAGACTAAAATATAAGGCCTATGGCAAAGCTGAACGTATTCAAATCAAAAATAAAGAATACTATCTAGCAGAATCTATAGATTTTGTTACTCTAAAAAGATAACTGTTCAGGGCAAAAGTTAACTTCTTACATCCAGGGAAATAAAAGTTATACCCCATGCGCTTTGGAGCAGGTGGCACCCTCTGCAGGCAATTCAAGTACTTCTACTAGAAATGCACAGACCACCTGCTCTAGCCTTTAAAAAGGCTGAGAAAAATCCTGCTTCTTCTCAAACAAACTAGTTTACATCACAAAAATATAAAAATATAGAGACAAGGTGCTTTTGGCCTTTAAAATATCTGGATAAACGATTCTGTTTGGTAGGTACCTGGAGATAGACGCAAAAACCAATCTTGACACCATGGAGTAGAGCAAGCTAGAGATAATAAACTTGTGATTTCCTTTTCTAAACAATTAACTCTAAAAAATCATCAACTTCTATAAGGAGGTTATAAGGCAAGGTTTTCATTGTGAGATAAAATAACATAAACGCATCCAGGAAACGGAACACGGTGCAAATCCGTGGCAGACGCGCTGCTGTGATCGGCAATAAATAAGGATTCAATACCCACTGGAGTCACCTCTGGGAAGGGTATTGAAAATAATCCTGCCGAAAGCCAGAAGACGTCCTGGAATTATGCGTCTATTCTCACCCCGCGGGGATGGGTGAAGAATAGAGGAAGCCTGACTGAGTTCAGGGTCAGGTGCAATCTATTCTTGACGTGTAACCAAAGCCCATTCCTGAAAAGGAGTGGGCTTTTTTATTATAACTAAATCAATTTACTAGGAGGATATTTATGAAAATTCAGGTATTGGGCTTGCCCAGAATTGGGGTAAACAGGGAATTAAAAAAAACTATAGAAGCCTTTTGGCAAAACAAACTTTCTCTGTCAGAGCTGGAAGAAACTGCCAGAAACATCCGTAAATTTAATCTAAACTTACAAAAACAAATGGATTTTGACCTAATTACAGTGGGCGATTTTTCCTATTACGATCAAGTATTGGATATGACAGTAACTTTGGGGGCAATTCCTGAGAGATTTAATTGGAACGGAGAAGATGTTGAACTCTCTACTTATTTTTCCCTACCAAGAGGCTCTCAAGACGCTTATGCCATGGAAATGACTAAATGGTTTGATACAAATTATCACTATATTGTTCCAGAATTTTATAAAAACCAAACTTTTAAACTCACCAACAACAAAATATTAAACGAACTTAAAGAAGCTCAGGAACTGGGTTTTAGTAATTTAAAACCTGTCATGATTGGTCCTCTAACGTATATCTTTCTCGGCAAATCCATTCAAAAAGATTTTGATAAATGGGAATTATTAGATACCATAATTGATGTTTATATCCAACTTTTACAAAGTATTGCTCCTCACTGCAATTGGATTCAAATAGATGAGCCTATCTTAACCTTAGAATTACCAAAACACATACAACAAAATTTTATCTATACTTATAAAAAAATAAAAAATGCCATTCCAAACAATAACATTATGCTAGCAACATATTTTGAAGATGTTTTAAGTAATAAAGATATTATTTTATCTTTACCTGTAGAATCAATACATCTGGATTTAGTTCGAGGTTGGAAACAAGTAGAATTTGTCTCAGAATTTAAAGATAAATTCTCATTATCTCTTGGAGTGATAAATGGACGTAATATCTGGAAATCCGATCTAAATAAAATTATTAAACTCGTAGAAAGTATAGGCATACATTTAGACAACAATACGTTTATCGCCCCTTCCTGTTCTTTATTGCACGTACCTATAGATTTGGATTGTGAACAAAAACTAAATCCAGAATTAAAGTCCTGGATGGCTTTTGCTGTTCAAAAATGTAGAGAATTACGAATCTTAAAACAAGCCTTAAATGGCCAAGACGTGGCCTCTGAACTGGCCCAAAACCAGCAAGACATTCAAAGCAGAGCCAAAAGCCAATTACGGACAAACCCTCTAATTCAAGAAAAGATGAAAGCTATCTCCCCTGAGATGTTTTCGCGTACTCCTTATAAACAGAGAAAAGTTGAGCAGCAAAAGCTCTTAGATTTACCTTTGTTGCCTACGACCACCATTGGTTCATTCCCTCAAACCAAAGAAATAAGACAAACCAGGCTTAAATACAAAAAAGGAGAGCTCTCTGAAACCAAATACAAGACTCAAATGAAAAAATTTATTGATGAGATTATAGAAAAACAAGAAAAAATTGGTTTAGACGTGCTAGTGCACGGAGAGCCAGAACGCAGTGACATGGTGGAGTATTTTGGTCTGCTTTTAGAAGGATTTTGCACCACAGAAAATGGCTGGGTGCAAAGTTATGGCACAAGATGCGTAAAACCTCCTATTATCTATGGAGATATTGTCAGATCCAAACCTATGACTGTAGAATGGATTACCTATGCCCAATCCAGAACGAAAAAACCAGTCAAAGGCATGCTTACCGGTCCTATCACCCTGCTTTGTTGGAGCTTTGTCAGGGATGATCAACCCAGGAAAGACACTGCTTTCCAACTGGCTCTAGCTATTAGAGAAGAGGTGCAAGATCTGGAAAAGGCCGGCATAAAAATTATCCAAATAGACGAACCAGCGCTAAAAGAAGGTATGCCTCTAAAAGGGCAAAAACAAAAAGACTATCTCAATTGGGCAGTCAAAGCCTTTAGGCTAGCAACCTCGGGAGTAAAAGAGCAAACCCAGATCCATACTCACATGTGTTATAGTGAGTTTGAAGATATTATTGAATGGATTGCCAAAATGGATGCAGACGTAATTAGCATAGAGGCCAGCAGAAGCAAAATGAGCTTGTTAGAAGTATTTAAAGAATTTAATTATCCCAACGAAATAGGTCCTGGTATCTACGACATTCATAGCCCAAGGATTCCAAGTGTTGAGGAAATGAAAGAACTTATTAAGTTGGCCCTAGAAGTTATACCCCAAGAAAAGCTCTGGATAAACCCGGATTGCGGCCTAAAAACTAGAAATTGGCCAGAAACCATTGCCTCTTTGAAAAATATGGTTCAGGCAGCCCTTAGCTTTCGTTAAAATTTTTACTCCAGGCAGAGAAGTTGCCTACAACGTCTCTGCCTAACTTTCCTCTACGAAGGCCAACTATACTACCAACTCTAAAGCCTTTTTCAACTCTCTAACCCAAACCACGTTTAAACTTGATTTTATACTCTTGGGGCAGGTGCTCCAATCTGATTTGTTTTTCTCTGGTAAAAGCACTGTTTCCACTCCGGCCAACGCCGCGGCCATAAGTTTTTCTTTTATACCTCCCACCGGAAGTATCCTGCCCGTTAAGGTAATTTCGCCACTCATAGCTACTTTTCTCTTACACGGTTTTTCCTGCAACAACGAATATAAAGCAGCCGCAATAGCCAAACCTGCAGAGGGACCATCTTTGGGGATTGCTCCTGCAGGCACGTGAATGTGCAAATCGTGTCTAGCAAAAAAATCTTCGGAAATTCCAAACTCACAAGCATTACTTTTAAAATAGCTTACAGCTGCTTGAGCAGATTCTTTTAAAATATTGCCCAAAGAGCCGGTTAAGATTAACTCGTTATCTCCTTTCATTTTAGTGGCTTCAACGAATAAAATTTCTCCTCCTGTAGGTGTCCAGGCCAAAGCCGTACTAACCCCAATTCTATCTATGGCTTCTAACATTACAGGCCTATATTTTGGTTGCCCAAGAAAGGCTTCAACTTTTTTTTCATCTATAATCATTTGTTTTATAGGAACAGTTGAAAGTAAAATTTCTTTAGCCACTTTCCTACAAATCGCCCCTATTTGCCTACTTAACCCTCGTAAACCTACTTCTTTGGTATAACCCTGAATCAAATGTTGCAAAGCCGATCTGGTAAACTCTATCTGAAATTCCTCCAAGGCTGCCTCTTTTAAAGCTTTGGGTATAAGATATTTTAAAGCAATTTCTACCTTTTCTTCATTGGTGTAACCACTTAAAGACAAAACTTCTAATCTGTCTAATAATGGCTCTGGAATGGTATCCAACGTATTAGCTGTAGCAATAAACATAACTTTGGATAAATCAAATGCTACCTCTAAATAATGATCTACAAAATTTTTGTTTTGCTCTGGGTCTAACACTTCTAATAAAGAAGCCGCTGGATCACCCTTAAAGTCTTGTCCAATCTTGTCCAGTTCATCCAACATAAACACGGGGTTTTTTACACCACAACGCCTAATTTCTTGAATTATCCTGCCGGGCAACGCGCCTACATAACTTCGCCTGTGCCCTCTTATCTGAGATTCATCCCTTACTCCTGCCAAAGAAATACGCACAAATTTCCTGCCCAAACTCCTGGCAATAGAAGAACCTAAAGAAGTCTTTCCTGTGCCTGGAGGACCCAAAAAACACAAAACCGGCCCCCTCGGATTTAGATACACCAGACGCTTATTTATAGCTTTTCTGACCGTATCCAAAACTTCGTTTAGCTGTAAGGGCTTGGACAAAAAAGTGTAAGAGCCCTTTTTTAGGGCAGAAACAGCTGTAGCTACCGTGGCATAGCCGGTAATAATAATAACTTCTGTGCCCTTATCTTTGGCTTTAGCCGCATCTAAAACCTGAAAACCATCCACTTCCTGCATTTTTAAATCAGTAATCACCACATCATAATTGTGCTCATTGATCTTGGAAATAGCCTCTTTCCCACTTAACGCATACTCAACCAGATATCCTTCCTTTTCTAAGACGTGTTGCAAATTTAAACAGGTCAGCTTCTCATCATCTACAACTAGAATTTCCACCTTTTTCTTGGCTCGAAGAAGTCTAACCGCTAAAAATTCTAAAATTCTATCTTTAACTTCACTTAGGCCATAATGTTCTTCGTCCAGAATTGCTTTGGCTTCTTTTAAATCAAGATTATCCAAACTAACCTTATTCCAGGGCAGACTTAATAAATAATCTATATAATTGACGCCAATGGTATATTCTGCCGACACTGTGCTTATGTAGCGTATTTTATCTATTTCTTTTAAAGCCACGTTGATTACCTGATGAGGTAAGTTTGCTTCCAGCACTTTTTGACGCAACTCTTTTAATTCCAGAGGCAAAGACTCCTCTTGTTGTTCGTTTTTTTCTACTTCGTCTTTTTCTTCCTTTTTTTTGCTAAAAAACATTTTCACTCCAATAAACATTTCTTCATTATCTTTTCTAAACCGATTCTAGGACAACCCAACCAATAT
Source organism: Desulfonauticus sp. (assembly GCA_030950395.1). GTDB lineage: Bacteria > Desulfobacterota > Desulfovibrionia > Desulfovibrionales > Desulfonatronovibrionaceae > Desulfonauticus. The sequence continues at coordinate 20,670 of JAUZRP010000051.1, forward strand.
TTCATCTCTTTGAAACACTATCCTTAACACAACCTTTTCTCAAAATCCAACCTAACCTATGTTACCAAAATGCAACACAAGTTGCCTTCAAGATTAATTCCTTTAAATTCCAACATATTATAAAAATTATTTTTCTCAGCAACAACTACTGTTGCTTTTTGCAACTAACAAAGATACTTCTTTTCTAAAAAATACTTAAAAATCAATATGTTAGTAAAAAACAGTTTAGGCACAAAAAATGCTATAATTTGTGACAAGGAGGTGAAAAAATGAGTTTAAAAGAAAAATTAGAAAACATGATGGTAGCGGTTACTTTTGCAGAGGCAAACTGTCCTAAGCAGGCCCAATATTATTTAAAACAAAAAAAGGTAAAAAGCGTCCGACCTGTTAAGAGAACGGAAAATAGGGTGAGACCAGATTCTAGGATAAGGTTGTAAGTAAAATGAGCACAATTTTACTGGCCAACAAAGGGCTTATCGTTGATCCCAAGTCTTTGCACTATGCCTGTAATCTTTCTCAAGAAATCAAGGCAGATTTAAGCATTTTAGAAATTATTTCGCAACCCCAAACTGGTCTGCAAAAATTAAAGCAGAATCTAAAAAAAATCAGAATATTTCTGGAAAACAGCATGGTAAACATTACCTATGCAGAGCAATTGGAAGTGGAACATTACAAAAAAATTATCCAACAAGAGCTAAAAGGTATCCAGGCAACAGGTATTAATCCCAATATTTATATCCAACGGGGAGATATAGTCACAGTGCTAAAGAATTTTGTCCAAAAACACCAGGACATAGTTATGGCCATTATACCTAGCTACAATTTTAACCTAAACAAACACATCCTGGCTCAATTAAAAATTGTAATAGGAATCCCTTTAATTGTAGTCAAGTAGCACAAGGAGGCATTATGTTTTTCAAAAAACTATTCAACAAAAAAACAAAAGAAAAAATCGAGCAATATCAAGAAGCTATTACTTTTGCAGAAGCTGGTGACACTAAAGAAGTTGTTAACATACTCCATCCAGAAGGCAAGCAATCTAACTCCAAACCAGTTTTGTTAGTAATAGGGAATAAAGCTAATTTTAGTCCTGATCTCATCAATTACAGTGTAGAAATGGCCAAACGGATGAATTATAAAATTTTGGCTCTAAACAGCCTTCCTCTTACAGAGCACGGCATGCCTGTTAAAGAGTCGGCCAAAAAAGAACTCGTAAAGAGTTTTACAGAAAAAAGCAAGCAGGCCTTTGCTCAATTTGCAAAAGAGGCCCAAAAACACGGCCTAGACATAGAGCATCTAGTTATGTTTAAAGACAAAGAAGAAGCTATGTATGAGTTAAAAGAAAAACATATTCCCATTGAGTTTGTTATCTCAGATCAGGAAAGAGATTTTATAGCAGCACAAAACAGACAGGTTAATACTCCAAGAGTTTGTGTATATAGCTTAACCTAAATATTTTTAGGCAACAAAGTTACTTTTTTCACTATCTGTTGCTTAAGGAGTATTATATGCCAAGAAGGAGTAGATATGAGCACGGGTAAATTTGTTTTTGGAATCACGATTATTTTAATTGCCTTTTTTTTATGTTATGCTTTTAGAAAAGAAAACAAAAAATAGGGCTTGGTTGAGCGTTAGACGAACAACACTATCACTCTAAGGGCTTAATTTTCATGAATAGTCAGACTACGCCTAGCTAACAAAAACACCTAGCTAGAGCTTGACAAGTAAATTAAACTTAGCAGGAGGGATTATGACTCTGGAGATGATTCTCACCATGATCGTGCTCGGTTTTGTTATCTTTTTGTTTGTTTCTGAATGGGTGCGAGTAGATGTTGTTGGCATTATGATGATGGTTATTTTGCCTTTAATTGGTCTTGTAACTCCAAAGGAGGCCTTTATTGGTTTAAGTTCCAATGCAGTTGTCTCAATTATTGCCGTAATTATTATTGGAGCAGGGTTAGATAAAACCGGCATTATGAACAAAGTGGCAAGCCCCATTATTAAACTGGCTGGCAACAGTGAAAAGCGCATTATTACTTTTATAGCTGGTACAGTTGGCATCATATCCAGTATGATGCAAAATATTGGAGCAGCTGCTTTATTTTTGCCAGCTGCCCAAAGAATAGCCAAAAGAACAGGTGTGCCTATCTCCCGTATTCTTATGCCTATGGGCTTTTGTGCCATTATTGGTGGCACCCTAACATTAGTTGGCGCAAGTCCTACCATTTTGTTAAATGACCTTATGATCTTAAATGGAGAAAAACTAAAACCCTTTGGACTTTTTACCCAAACCCCTATCGGTGTCTGTTTGCTGGCCACAGCAATTATTTATTTTGCTTTTTTTGGCAAATATATCTTACCTTCTGGTTCTGGGCAGTCTGATAAAGGTATTTCTGACTTGCTTATGGAAGCTTATACAGGGTTGGAGAGTATTTTTGAGCTATCTATTCCAGAAAACTTTTCTGCCAAAACTCTAGAAGAGCTAGCTATTAGAGAAAAATATTTAGTAACCGTGGTTGCCATTGCCAAAGAACGTAAAAAAGAAAAAATCTTAACCCCTCGCAGCTCTGATGTTTTAGAGGGAGGAGATACCATAGCCATTGTGGGTAAAAAAAGAAACGTTGAAATTTTGGCCAAAGAATTAGGCTTCCAGATTAAAGATACCCTGGAAGTTTTTGCCGAAGAACTAGCCAAAACCAATGCAGGCTTGGCAGAAGCCATTGTGCCTCCTAGATCAGAACTCATAGGCAAAACCCTTTCTGAGATAAAGTTCAAAGAACTTTACGGAGTAACCCCTGTAGCTCTCATAAAAAACAACAAGACTTTTTATGCTGGTCTTACCAACATCAAATTGAAAATGGGAGATACTTTACTTCTTTTTGGCCCCTGGGAAAAATTCCATATCCTCAAAGTCAGACCTCAACCCAAACCATTAACTTTTGTCAGCCCGTTGGAAGGAGAAATATTAAAGCCCCACAAAGCCAAGTGGGCAGTTTTTTGGCTGGTTCTTTCCTTAGCCCAGATTATATTTTTTAAAGTAAAATTAGCAGTAGCTCTAATGTCTGGCGCTCTTGGGATGATTATAACCGGGGTATTAAGCGTAGACGAAGCTTATCGTTCAGTAGACTGGATGACAGTGTTTTTATTGGCAGGACTGATCCCCCTGGGTATAGCTTTTGAAAAAACAGGCACTGCTTCCTTTATTGCTCAAAACGTCCTAAAATTAATTGGTCAACCTTCTCCAATTATGCTTCTAACGGTAATTGGAATTATGACATCATTTTTTACTCTAGTTATATCAAACGTAGGTGCAACTGTACTTCTAGTGCCTTTATGTATGAACATGGCTGTTATGGCTGGGGGAGATCCCAGAATGGCCGCTTTAGTTGTAGGTCTATCTGCTTCCAATACCTTTGTGCTTCCTACCCATCAGGTAAATGCCCTTATTATGAGGCCTGGAGGCTACAAAACAACTGACTATGCAAAAGCAGGCTCTATTATGACCATTCTCTTTTTAACTGTAGAGTTAGGAGTGCTTTACTTTTTTTATGGCATTCAATAATATTTTATCTTTTTAGGAATAATTCTTGGCCCCATATTTTTATGGGGTTTTACAAACTCTATCAATTGTATAGGAAGTAAATCACAAACAATGTTCTTAAACTTTTTGCAATTTACTCATCTAAGCATACGCAAAAAAATTATTATTACCTTTCTAATTTTGTTTGTCATTGTCACTTCTGTCTCTTTGTGGGGTTTTCTCAATTATAACCACCTTAATCAAAATATCCAACTATTGGAACAAAAGGAAGCTTTGTTAAATAATATTTTAGAAGCAAGAAGATATGAAAAAAATTTCTTTATCACTTATAATTTCCAACACCTTAACAAGGCCAAAGAATTTATAGAAAAAAGTGAACTCATTCTAAAAAAACTTATTATCCCCGGACCAAATTCTCAACAATTATTCGGATTATTAGAAAACTATAAAAAATCTATTCAAGACATCCTCACCAAACACAACTTAAAACAGTTAACCAAACAGAAGCTCCAAGAAAGGAGTGAGCTTATTCAAAAAAACGGCAGGATGGCCACGATTTGTCTGGAAAAGTTAATTGCCCAAAAGAGAAAAGACATTCAACGTCTAATAAATCAATCTCGCAATCTGTTATTTTTGACAATCACAGCCTTATTGGCCTTGGCAATTATTACATTTATTTTTTTATTAAAAAACGTTACCAAACCTCTAAAAGATATAGAGCACGCTATTAAAAAAATTGTTTCTGGAGACTATGACACCTTGCCCAGCATTCAAACAGGGGATGAATTTGAAAAATTAGTAAACAACATAAATCACCTCTTAACCGAAATGAAACTTCGCAACAAACAGCTCCTGCAAAAGGAAAAAATGGCGGCCCTTGGGACTTTAACCTCTGGAGTAGCTCACGAAATTAATAATCCTTTAAACAATATTTCAACCTCCTTACAAATTTTGCAAGAAGAATTAGGTGACAACACAAGTAAATATCATCAAGAATTACTTCAGGAAAGTTTACAACAAGTGGATAGAGTAAAAGAAATAGTAAAAGGATTACTGGAATTCTCAAGAGAAACCTCTTTTTCTCTTGCTCAAGTGAATTTTAAAAAATTGGTCCAAAATACTTTAAAACTCATTCAAGGGGAATTGCCCAGCCATATCCAGATAAAACTGGACATACCTGACAATCTAAATGTCAAGATAGATCCTCAACGGATCCAACAAGTACTTTTAAACATTATTCTAAATGCTATCCAAGCCTTAGATAAAAATCCCGGGACCATTACCATCTCTGCCTACATCAAGGATCATAGTCTCTACTTTTCTATTGAAGACACGGGACCTGGCATTCCAAAAACACTTTTATCCAAAATTTTTGATCCCTTTTTTACTACAAAAGACGTGGGCAAAGGCTCTGGATTAGGTCTGGCAGTATGTCAGGGGATTGTAGAAAAACACCAAGGCAAGATTAAAGTATCTAGCCAGGAAGGAAAAGGTACCAAATTTACCATAGTGATACCTCAAAAAGACTAAAACGCCTAAATCTCAATTTACTTACATCCATAATTCGCCTATAATAAAAGAATGTCTCTAAAAGCAACAATTTTAATTATAGACGATGAAAGGATAGCCTTAAAAAATTTATCTTACTTCTTAGAAAAAGAAGGCTATCAAGTTATCTCCTTTCAATCTCCCCAAAAAGCTTTAAAATACTTAGAAACCTCAGAGCCAGATCTGGTAATAACAGACCTAAAAATGCCGGATATCAGCGGTTTACAACTTTTAAAAAAGACTAAAGAACTACATCCTCTAACCGAGGTAATCGTGATTACTGGTTACGCCACCATAAATACTGCAGTAGCAGCTATGAAAGAAGGAGCCTATTATTATCTGGAAAAACCATATAAATTAGAAAAAATAAGAAAAATTGTTCAAGAAGCCCTGCTCAAACGCCATCTTGTTTTGGAAAACCAACGATTAAAACAAGAATTAAAAGAAAATACTGTATTACAACAAATCAAAGGAGAAAGCCCTGAAATAAAAAAAGTTATCAGTATTATCAAACAAGTAGCTAATAGCAATTCTAATGTGTTGATCACTGGAGAAAGCGGCACAGGTAAAGAACTGGTGGCTAAAGCCATACATGCATTAAGCCCAAGAAATAATAAACCTTTTGTAGCCTTTAATTGCGGTGCTTTAACCGAAGAACTAATAGCCAATGAACTCTTTGGGCATGAATCAGGGGCCTTTACAGGGGCCACCTCAGTAAAAAAAGGCCTTATAGAAATGGCTAATCAAGGCACTCTGTTTCTAGATGAAATTGGAGATATGCCCATATCCCAACAAATCAAGATCCTAAGAGTTATCCAAGAAAAAGAAATCTTACGGGTAGGAGGCACAAAACCCATAAAAATAGACGTCAGATTCATTGCAGCCACTCATAAAAATTTACGCCAGGAAACTAACCAGGGCAATTTCAGACAGGATCTCTTTTATCGGTTAAATGTCATTTCCATTAACTTGCCAGCCTTAAGGGAGCGCAAAGAAGACATCCCTCTGCTGGCCAACTATTTTTTGGTTAAAAAGAGTCAAGAACAAGGCAAAAATATTCAGGGATTTTCTGTTCAGGCCATGTATCTGCTGAGACAATATTCCTGGCCAGGCAACATTAGAGAACTTGAAAACGTTATTGAACGAGCCGTCACCTTAAATACATCGGGGATAATCTCTAAAAATGACCTGCCAGACTATATAAATAGTATTGACATTACGGTCTATAATAATGCATCTCAAGAAATACCTAGTTTAGAAGAAATTGAAAAAAGATATATATCCTGGATTTTAGAAAAATGTAACTTTAATAAAACAAAAGCTGCAAAAATTATAGGTATAGATAGAGTTTCTCTGTGGAGAAAACTAAAAAAGTATAACCTAAACCCTAAACCAAAGGAGGAATGATGCGAGTATCTAAACTTATGCAAACGAACCTGGTTCTAGCCAGCGAAGAGGCTACTTTTGAGACCTTGCTGGGTAAAATTGGCTTGCTTGCCCCTCGCCAAATTTATGTAGTCAAAGAAGGACTAAAATTGGTAGGCATTGTGACTGGCTACGATCTTTTAAAAATAGTAAAACCTTTTTATTTAGACTCAAAACTAGCCAGGACTATCCCAGAATCTGAAATGGATGGTTTTCTCGTAAAATGTATAGAAAAGGTAAAAAATGTAAAGGCAAAAGATATAATGATTACTGATTTTGTCTTTTTAAAACCTGAAGATCATACTATGGAAGCAGAGGCTCTGATAGTAGAAAGAGGCTTAAACGCTCTGCCCGTATTAAATGAAGATAAAAGAATTTTAGGTGAAATAAGCCGAAGAGAAATTTTGACCTATTTTGCCAAGATCTATGAAAAATATTCTCTTGATTTATTTAACAAGTTCGAACTCAAAAACATCCAAACAGAAGAACATATTCAAAAATGCTATGAAGAACTACAAAAAGAAGCGAAAGGAGGGAATTAATGTTTTGGCCAGCAACTCTAATTTTTATCATTGCTTATGCAGTAATTGTATCAGAGAAAGTACACAAAACAAAAGTTGCTCTTTTTGGAGCAGCTTTAATGCTTATTCTAAAAATTTTAGATCAACACGAAGCTTTCCATAGTATAGAGCTTGGTGTTGACTGGAATGTAATTTTTCTACTCATATCTATGATGATTATTATTAATGTTATGACCAAAACAGGAGTGTTTCAGTACGTGGCCATTAAAGCTGCCAAACTTGCCAAAGGAGAGCCATTTAAAATAATGGCTATCTTTGCTACCATTACTGCCATAGGATCTGCCTTTTTGGATAATGTTACTACTGTGTTGTTATTAGCGCCAGTAACTCTTCTTATTGCAGAGCAATTAGAAGTCGATCCAGTTCCGTATCTTATAACAGAAGCCCTAGCCTCCAACATTGGTGGTACTGCAACTCTCATCGGTGATCCACCCAACATTATGATCGCTTCTAAAGCAGGTCTAAATTTTATGGACTTTATTATGCATTTAACTCCTGCTATTATAATTATTTTTATAGCCTGGCTCATAGTCTGGAAGTTTATTTTTGGGAAAAGACTTCACGTAACAGACAAAAACAAGGAAAAAGTTATGGCTATGAATGAAAACGAACTCATTACCAACCCTGCTCTCTTAAAAAAATCTCTAACCATCCTGATCCTCACTATTATAGGCTTTATGTTGCATGGAATTTTTCACTATGAACCAGCTACCGTTGCCTTAATGGGTGCTGCTACTCTCCTGCTTGTTTCAGGGGAACATCCTCACGAGATTTTAGCTGAAGTGGAATGGCCAACCATTTTCTTTTTTATAGGCTTATTTATTATCATTGGGGGTATTGTGAAAGTGGGGCTAGTAGAGCTGATGTCTAAAGAAATGATTCGCATCACCAATCCCCAACCCAACAACATGCTCACTTTATCTATGGTTATGATTTGGTTCTCTGGTATTGCCTCTGCCATTGTAGATAACATTCCTTTTGTAGCCACTATGAATCCCTTGCTAATTGATATGATCCATCAGGTCTATGGTCTCACCTCTCCTGCCACTATGGAACACATCCAGCACGCAGCTATGATGCCAGTATGGTGGTCTTTGGCTCTTGGTGCCTGTCTGGGCGGAAATGGTTCTCCCATTGGAGCATCCGCCAACGTTATTGTAGTAGGTCTTAGTGAAAAAGCTGGTCATCCTATATCTTTTATGAGATTTTTAAAATACGGAGTAGCTGTTACAGCCATGAGTTTGCTTTTGTCCACCATTTATATCTACGTCAGATATTATGTCTTAGGAATATAACATAAAAAAGGAGTAGAAAGCACTTTACTTTCTACTCCTTTTTGTCTCAAAAACCAATTTAACTCTATCCTCTCCCCACCGACAGCCTAAACCTATGCCCAAAATAATTAAACTCCTGCTTAAACAGGATACTTAGTAACGAAACAATTAGGGAGTCTTTGGCTCAAACTGTTGAATCTCTCTTTTTAGTTTTACAAGACTTAAATCTTCTTTTGCCATTTGGGCGTATAAGGAATCTGGCTTTTTCGTTATTAATTCTTGTAAAGTATTTTTCCAACCATTGTTATCCCCATTTTCTTTATATAAATTGGCCAATTGATACAAAAAGGATGGATATAAGGGACTATTTTTAGGCAGTATTTTTTTTAGTTCAAGGGCCCAGCCCAGGGCTTCTGTAGTCCTGCCCGTAATGTCGGTGGCCTGAATTAACAACTTTAAGCAAACAATAATCTTATCCTGCTCAGTATTTTTAAATTTTTCTAAAAAAATAGATAATGCTTCCTGAGCAAAAATGTAAACGTTTTCCCAGTCCCTTTTTTCAGCATAATGATTGGCTAAGAAATAAAGGGCATAGGCTCTTTTTTTGGGCACAATATTTATGTCAGAAGCTATTTTCCTCCATAAAGGAATGCTCTTATCAAATTGTTTTAATTTTTCATAAGCCAAAGCCAAAGCAAAATCAATTTGCTCCCTTTGTCTTTTGGACAAAGGCCAATTTTTTATTTTTTTACCCAGTTTTATAATTTTGGACCAATCTTCCAATTTTAAATACACAGTTAAGGCCAAGGCCAAGGCATCCTGTGTAATTTTTAACTTTGGATCTTTATTTAAAAAAGGCAAAATTATAGCTAAGCCCTTTTCAATTTGATTGGATTCTATGTAGGCGTTGGCTAGAAGTAACCTTTGTTCGTCATTTAAATATTTAAGAGCCTGTTTTAAAAAAGGATAAGCCTTTTGAAGTTTAAAAATCTGCTTATAATTATGAGTGGGAAGATATTTTTTTAATAATATTGCAAAATTTTTTGCAGCTACTTCCAAGGCCTTAGTTTTAAGTTCTTCTGGAGGATGTTTAAAAAAATCAGCAAGCACGTCTAAAGATTTAAGAGGTCTATTGTTAAACAATTCCCATATAGCCAATTTTATTTTGGCTAACGATGCTAAAGGACTATCAGGATGCTTTTTTATAATTTTGGTATATATTTTCTCTGGCCGTAAATTGTAAGGTCTATTAAAAATAGAAAACATATCTTTGATAGATGGTTTATCGTATATGCCTTCTTCAGCAAGACGCATAGCAGCAATCAAACCACCCTCTTTGTCTGGAAATTTACTTGCAGTTAATTCATAAATTTTTTTAGCAGCTTGCTTGTGATGTTCCAAAAGATAAATGTCGCCTATCCTGGCCAAAGCCACGTCTACCTTCTTGCCATCCGGTAAAAGGTTATAGTAAAGTAAATAATGAGTTTTTGCAGGATTTAACTTTTTGTTTTTGTAATATAAATAAGCAGCATCTAATAAAAAATACGGTCTTTTTAAATAATATCGCGGCCAGCGTTGCTCTATATAATCAACGATCTCTAACGCTTGTTTGTAATATTGTAATTCTTTTAAGCTTTTAGCCAGTTCTATGGCTGCAGTTTGGGCTATTTTATGGTCTGGATATTTGGTAATAAAAGTTTGAAATAAATCTGCTGCTTTTTGATATTGTTGATGTTGAAAATAATAATCACCCCAATAAAAATAAGTTAAAGGTGTTTCTGGGGAATAAGGATACTTTTTACGTAAAAGATTAAAATACCCCCTTGCTTCAGGAAGATTATTAACTTTAAGATTAATATATCCAAGACGTAAAAGCCCTTTTGGCACCTGGGGAGATTTAGGATTATAATTTATGGCTCTTTTGTAAGCACTTAGTACCTCTTCAAAATGGTCAGGAAATTTATCCTTATATAGCGTGTATAAAAGATCTGCATACGTATAATAAGTATCCTCTTTTAAATTGTCAGGTAATTTAGGGTGATTAACAATACCTTTTAAAGCTTCCAGAGCGGCATCTAGCTCGCCATTGGCAATAGAGGCCTTAGCATTGATTAAAATAGACTGAAAATCAGGCACTGTAGCATTGTTATTCTGACCTTCCGAAGGGGCAGAAGCTGCGTTTGGAGGAGTTGTTTTTTCTACAGTCTGGTTGGTTATTTTTTGAGAAGGCAGGGACAGTTCTTTCGAGGCGTTTTGTTGATTTAAATCTTGCTTACCTAAGTTAGAGGATATAGGCGGTTGTTGGTCTTCATTGCTAGTAGGCTTATTAGGTCTTGAAGGTCTTATCACTACAGCCTTAGTAATATCAACGTGTCTAATTTTTGCTCTTAATTTATACAGAGGTTCTTGGGGAACAGAAGCTGAAGATAAAGATGAGTTAAAAGAAACTGGCGTTATTTTTGACTTCACCTGAGACTGATTAGCTGGTTTAGGTCGTTGGGATACTGTTGGGGAGGAAACAGTATTTTTGGGCTTAAGCAAAATTTGTTTTTGAGGCTTGGGAACAGGGGATTTTTTTTGATTTTTTTTGGGTTTTGGAATCGTTTTGGTTTTTGGCTTTTGTTTTGTAGATGGTGATGTTTTATTTTTTGTAGTTTTAGCTATTGGTTTCCATTTTTTGCCAAGAGGATCGTAAAAGATGTCTATGTATAGACGATGCTCATCTTTTTTCCAGATAGAAATAAAGCCAAAAGCCGGTGTTTTGGTCTTTATAATAATATTGGGTCGTCTCAAAATAACTTCTTTTATAAGATAAGAAAACGATAAATCCACAGGTGCAGGAAGAGGTTCCTTTTTTAAAATTTCTGGAGAAAGCTGGATGGTGAGTTGTTTAATTCCTGTTCGATAAACTTTAGGTTTAGGCTCTGTTTTGGAAAATTCAAAAACCAAACGTTCATTTTGCGGTTTTTTTTGCCAAAAATACACAAATCCTTTTGCGGGTAAAGGAAAAATAAAAAACATTAAAAAAATAAAAAAATACTTCTTCATTTCCTCAAGGACCCAATCGTGGCCTCAAGCCTTTATAGTTAGAGTTTTATATAAGCAAACAACCTTTTTAAAATTAAAAACGTAAATTCTAAGTTATTAAACGATTAAAACGAAAATTTTTCAAAATCTAAAAAACTTTTTTGCAATTTGTTTTTCCAAATTAACGTTAAAAATTTATTTCTGGCGTAAATTTTTCATCTCCATTGTAACTTTAGGTTAAAAGTTCTTTTTTTTTATCTTTTCGATAAGAGTAGTCCGTTTAATGCCCAATAACTGAGCAGCTTTATTTTTCACCCCACCACACTGCTCTAAGGCTTCTATAATCAATCTATTTTCAATCTCCTCTAAGAAATCTTTTAAACTTAAATTGAGGTCTTGCAAGTCTTTTATTGAAGGAAAGTGAAATTTTTCCTGTCTTTCTGGTTTGACCTGTTTAGACGTGTTGAGCATTTTAGAAGGCAAATCTGCTGGTGTTACTTCTTTTCCCTCGCATAAAATAGAAATACGTTCCATAATGTTTTCTAGTTCTCTTACATTTCCTGGCCAGGAATAATTGAGCAAAATTTGCTTAGTTTCAGGAGCAAAGGAGAGCATAGGTCCTTTTTTTTGCTGACAAAATTTTTTTAAAAAATGTTCAGCCAAAAGCAAGATATCTTCTCCCCGCTCTCTAAGAGGGGGCAGATGTATGGGAATAACATTTAAACGATAAAATAAGTCCTCCCTAAAATTTCCTTTTTTAACTTCTTCTTCCAGATCTCTATTAGTAGCAGCTATTATACGGACATCAACTTTTCTGGTTTGATTACTACCAACCCGTTCAAATTCTTTTTCTTGAATAACCCGTAAAATTTTTACCTGCAGACTTAGTTCCAACTCGCCTATCTCATCTAAAAAGATTGTCCCCCCATTGGCCAATTCAAACCTTCCAGCCCTGGATCTTATGGCGTGGGTAAAAGCACCTTTTTCATGACCAAATAATTCAGACTCTAAAAGCTCTTTGGGTATGGCTCCACAATTAACAGGAACAAAAGGTTTATCTTTTCTCAAGCTATTCTTATGTAAGGCTCGAACTATTAATTCCTTGCCAGTTCCGGATTCTCCTGTTACCAAAACTGTTGTGTCTGTAGGAGCTACCTTTTCTAAAATACGAAATATCTGCTTTAAAGCAGGACTATTGCCCAAAATGCCACATGGGTCAAATGTCATAGCCATACCTCCAAAAATTTGACGTAAAACTGTCAACTATCTGACTTAAAGTCAATAAAGATTCCGCTATAAGGAGTCAATAAAAAAATGCACAATCTCAAAATCACCTTCCCCACGCCTACAAGGCAGGCCGTTTTTATCAAAAGACAAAAACGTTTTACCATTTTTGCCCAAGATGTCTTGACTCATACCAAGCTGCTCGCTCATACCAATAACACAGGTTCTATGTTAGGCTTACTAAAGCCAGGAAGAAAAGTCATTCTTAGTCTCGCTCAAAACAAAAACAGAAAGCTACCCTACACTCTAGAGGCCATTCATAATGGGCAAATATGGATCGGCGTAAATACTGCTTATCCCAATCAAGCGGTTAAATTGCTCTGGCAGGCTAATTTATTTGAAAAATGGCAAAACTCGTCTTTTCAAGCAGAGGTATTTTCTCATAACACACGTCTAGATGCTTGTTTGCTGCAAGGGGCCAAAAAACTGTGGATAGAAGCTAAAAACGTTACCTTAGTAGAAGATGATGTGGCCTATTTTCCTGATGCCAAAACAAAAAGAGGAGTCAAACACCTACAAGAGTTAATTGCTATAAAAAAGCAAGGCCTGGAAGCTTGTTGTTTTTATCTGGTGCAAAGAGAAGATGCCAAATGTTTTGCTCCGGCTGATTTTATTGATTCTGAATATGCCAACTGGTTCTGGAAAGCTCTGGAGGCTAAGGTAAAGGTTATGGTCGTTCAATGTCAGGTGCACCTCTGGGGCATAAGTCTAAAACGCAAATTAAAAGTAATTAGTCTATAAAACTTCCTCCTCCCACATTAGTCAGGCTAATTAGTAAAAAATGTGCTAATATTTTAGTTAAAAAATCGTCCCCAAAAAACAAAGCTAAAAGTGTGAATTACTAAATGTTGCCTACCTAACTACAAATTAAATGCTAAAAATTATAGAAACATGAGTCCTTTGCTAAAAGCAAAGTTCATTTTATTCTTGCTTTGTCTTAGATTGATGGCTAACATAATATATAGTAAGCTATGGCAAAAGGGGCTCTGTGAACAGTGAACAAAATGCTTGTAGAGAGACCCATGTGTATGCCGCGAGGGTTTGGTTATTGGTAAATTAGTAATTTGTAATTGGTAATTGAGGTATAAATACACGTTCTGGGGATTACATAAGGGGGAGTTATGTTAATTAGAGAATTTAGAGGAGAAGAGTTTATAAATAGAGAAAGAGAAATAGAATTTTTTTTAAATTATTTTAAACAAAATCCCAAAAGAGTACTCTGGGTATATGGAC
>JAUZRP010000052.1 GCA_030950395.1 Desulfonauticus sp.
TGTCAATTATTTCTTGAATTTCTGTTACAGTTTTTTGGGTCCATTGATTAACACCCTCAGGATTTCTAACAAAATTTTTTAAGGGATTATCTTTAAACCCAACTCTCCCCGCAAGTCCACCTAAGTCAAAACGCTCTGCGAACGTAGGGGGTTCTATTCTCTGCCACCAAGGTATATAGGCCATTATTTCTTCCTAAAGTGGTTTGCAATTCCGCCGCTGGCTTTTCTTGATCTCATAAGTTCATCAAATCTTTCAGCATACGGATCCCACTGTGCTTTTAAGGTTTTATCAAAATGTACCCGGTCTCCCCATGGCCCCTCATCGCTTTCAGTTTTTTGAGGAAAATATTTATTTTCTATAAATCTTGTATATAACTCTTCACCCGTGACATCGCCCCCGCCTGTTGTTGGATTATCAGGATCTAATGGAACTCCGCTAGAAGTTTTGTCAAATTCATCATAGTAAGCGTCAGCTTTTTTATCATCTCCAGCATCAAATGACTTTTCATATTTTTTCCAGAGTTTGTCTGCTTTACTAAATTGTTCTTGAACCTCCGGTGGCGCAGTTGCCCGAACTTCTGGGTCTTCCCAAAGTAGATGAAGTTTTTCGTGAGCTAACACTTTAGCTTTATCTAAATTTTTTTCCGTTTCTCCTTCTACAAACTTACCCATATAAGATACAATTTCATTGTCCTCAGTGGCTTCAGCTAATGGAGCTTCACCCTTTCCCCAGTTTTCAACTGAATATTTTCCTTCAGGATCTTTATATTTTACTTTGTCATAATCCTCTTGAGTAAAAAATGGAGTCTTCTCCATCAGCCCGTTTACCTCATCAACTAATTCTCCTTTATTATACCCCGTTCTCTCACCCAGCATGCCTGCGATACCGCCGTATGCAAAGTCTTCTGGATCTTTTTTCATTTTATCTTTTAAACGTTTTATTGATTCTTTGTTTTGTTTGTTTAATCTCTGTAAAATTTGTTCTTCTGTTTCAGGAACATTTTTACCACCCAGAATAGGTTTACTCGTATCAATTTTCTTTCCGGTTAAATCGAGAACGTCTGCTGATTTTTTAGGTTTTAATGCATCCTTAAGAATTTGACCTTCCAGTTCTGTAAATTGATGATGAAGCCTTTCTATATCTTTTTCT
>JAUZRP010000053.1 GCA_030950395.1 Desulfonauticus sp.
TACGCTCAACGCTTGCTCTTACCTCTACCTCTTCGCTCGCTATTCAATTGACAATGAACAATCAAGGGACATCCCTTTTAATACTTTCTCGCCCCTTGTCAAGTCTTTTTTTCTCAATCAACTCTTTTTTCCCAAAAAAAACTACTAACTCCCAAACAGCGAAACAAACAACTTACTCATCTCTAATCTTTTGTCAATACTTTTTTTCATTATTTCAAAAATTATTATTAAAACCTTATAATTGCTAACAATTGCCTACACACAGATTCTTTCGACATTTTTACACCTTATTCTCGCCGACATTGTCGAAAACTATGGGCTTTTGCCAACCTTCCAGGATAATTCTCCCCAAAAAAACTAAAGATGAGGCGAAATACTACCAAAACAGGAATTTATTTTTTTTAAGTGTGCAAAATTTGATACAAGAGTTTATCTTACATCTGCTAGCTCTTCAGGGAAATGCTTAATTTACTCTGGCATCTTATTTGCTTTATTTTCATAACTGTTTACAATGATAAAAAAACAAAAAAGGAGTTAGGTATGAAAAAATTGTTTATGGCAGGTATTCTTGGAGCAATCTTAGTGTTTGGGGCAAATCTTGTTTTTAGTAAAAACCAGTCAGGTCAAAACGTACAAAACTATGTGCTTAGTTTACCTAAACAGCCTTTATCTCAACAAGAAATTAGAGATTTGATGCACATGAGAGAAGAAGAAAAGTTAGCTAGAGATGTTTATTTAACTCTTTACCAAAAATGGGGTTTTAGAATTTTTAATAACATTTCCCAAAGTGAAACCTGGCACATGCAAATGGTAAAATTTCTAATTGATAAATATGGTCTTAACGATCCAGTAAAAAACGACCAAGTAGGAGTATTTACCAGCTCTCAAATGGCAAAGCTGTATAAAGAACTGGTAAAAAGAGGCCTTTCTAACAAAATAGAAGCTCTAAAAGTGGGGGCATTAATTGAAGATTTAGATATATATGATCTAGATGAGGCCATAAAAAAAAGTGACAATACAGATATAAACTTTGTCTATTCCAGACTCAGAACAGGCAGTACAAATCACATGCGAGCCTTTATAGGCTGGCTTACAACCTATGGCGTAACTTACAAACCACAGTACATATCGCAAGAAGAGTTTAACATTATAATCCAGCAAAAAAGAGGTGGCAAAAGGTGGTAATATTAAAAAATGTTTATAAAAGTTATAAAACAGGTGAAGTGGTAACAGAAGTCATTAAAGGCCTTAACCTAGAAATCAAACAGGGAGAGTTTGTGGCCATTATAGGACCCAGTGGGAGTGGAAAATCTACCATCTTAAATATGATAGGGGGGCTGGACACCCCAAGCAAAGGAGATATCTTTGTCGATAACCAGGACATTGCCAAACTCAGTGATGCTGAACTGAGTAAGTTTAGAGCTAAAAAACTCGGATTTATCTTCCAGGATTTTAACCTCATTCCTGTTTTTACCGTAAGAGAAAACATCAAATTTGTGTTGGACGTTATTAAACATTCTAACGAAGATATAGAGCACCTCCTCCAAGAAATAGGCATACTTGAGCATATCGACAAATTCCCCGATCAACTTAGTGGTGGCCAAAAACAAAGAGTGGCAGTGGCAAGAGCCTTGGTCGGCAAACCCAAATTAATCCTAGCTGACGAACCCACTGCTAATTTAGATAGTAAATCCGCGCAAAAAGTTATAGAAATTATGAAAAAAATGCAAAAAGAGTTTAATACGACCTTCATCTTTTCTACTCACGACACAAGACTTACCAGTGAAGTGAGTAGAATATTGGAACTTGAGGACGGAAAAATAGTGAGGGATATAAAAAAATGAAATCATTTAAAATAGCTTACAGAAATCTTTTGAGGATGAAAAGAAGAACGTTCCTTACTGCTTCTTTAATAGCAGTAGGAGTAGTTTTTGTTTTATTATTTGTATCCTTTAGTGGAAGTTTTAAAAACTATATGATCTCCCAAATTACAGACAGTATGTTGGGACATATTCAAATCCACAAAAAAGGTTACGTTTCTAGTCTAGACAGTTTACCTCTTGATAAAAACCTAAAAGCTAAAATTGTAAAAAAGATAACAGAAAAATTACAGTCTATGCCTGAAGTGGTGAGTTTTTCTAAAAGGCTTAAATTTGGAGCTATGATTAGCAATTTTACCACCTCCACCAATGTGCGACTAAACGGGATTTATCCAAAACAAGAAATGAAGACCCTCCCTCTTTTAAAAAACAGAATAAAAGGGAGAGTTGACCTCAAACCAGGAGAAATTATCATCCCTGAACTGATCGCCAAAGGTATGAAGCTAAAAATTGGAGATACTGTGGTCTTAGTGGCCACCAATGCCAAAGGTTCTATGAATGCCAAAACTCTAAAAATAGCAGGTATTGTAGGCATACTTTCAGGACCTGGAGGAAAAGACGGTTATATCCACATCCAAGATGCAAGGGAGCTCTTGCGAGCAGACAAGGGAGAGATAAACGAAATTATAATCAGAACCAAAAATATTAGTCAGGTAGATGCAACAACTCTAAAACTAAAAAAATGGATTAAAACCATTGCCAAACCAAAACTAGAAGTGCATAGTTGGAAAAAATTAACTCCTTTTATCAACATTGCCAAAATGATCGATCTAATGTCCATATCCATTCAAATTGTACTTATTTCTCTTGTTTTGATCTCCATTTTAAATGTAATGATCATGAGTGTTTACGAACGCATAAAAGAAATCGGCACTCTAAAAGCCATTGGAACTCCCAAAAGTTTTATTGTCTCTATGTTCGTCAACGAAGGAATTTTGCTGGCTATTTTAGGAGCTATCATAGGCACAGCTTTAACCTTTGTACTTATTTTGTTGGTAGGAGACGTTAGATTTTCTTTTGGAAGACAAGATAACCTGCTTCTTACACCACAAATTACTGTCTATGACGTAATGTTTGTCTGGATATTGGTGATCTGTATTTCTATTGTAGCCTCTATTTATCCCAGCATAAAAGCAGCTAATTTAAAACCAGTAGAAGCTTTAAGGAGTTAAAATTATGAAAAAAATATTTTGTATCCCGTTAACTATTTTTATCTTTTACTCGCTTGCCTTTGCTAAAGATGATATTTTGAGCAAAATAGATAGAAGATTAAATCCAGAGAGTTTTGAAAGTTATAGAAAGCTTATAAACATAGAACCAGATGGGACCAAAAAAGAATTTATCTTATACACAATAAAAAAAGGTAAAGACAAAGTAGCTTCTTTGTTTCTTTCTCCCAAAAGTGATCAAGGAAGATCTACTCTTCGGCTTGGAGAAAATATGTGGCTTTACATCCCTGGCATCGCCAAACCTCTTAGAATTGCCTCTATGCAAAGCGTAACTGGTGGTGTATTTAACAATAGTGACATTATGAGAGTAGATTTTTCTGTAGAATATACAGTTGTCTCTCAAAAAAAAGAAGAAAACTACTTAATTTTAGACTTAAAAGCCAAAAATGACAGTGTAGCCTATGAAAAGCTAATAATGAAAGTAAAAAACGACCTACCAGTACAAATACAATGTTATGCGGGTGGGATATTGATTAAAACAATAACCTACTCTAAAATAAAAGATTTTGGCAATGGAATTGTTCGTCCTGCAATTATGGAAACTACTTCCCCCCTGCAAAAAGGATATAAAAGCGTTATTGTGTTTGCCAGACTAAAGCCAAGAAAACTAAAAGATAGTTATTTTACCCTTGATTTTCTGCCCAAACTAGAAGATATTAGAAAGTAACCAAAATATCCTCTGTAAAAATTTTCTTTATGGAAATATAAAAATCAGTAAAAGATGAAAAAAATAATTTTATTTTTAAGTTTTTTAATCTTAATCCAAACTGAATTTGCTTTTGCTCAAAATCAAGATTACGATTTTAATCTAGATGAATTTGAGAAAAAAAGCTTTGACTGCAGAGGCTACCTTAGTCTTAATCCAAAAATAACTGTAGATAATAAAGAACAACGGCTTTATAGCGCTATAAACGAATTGCAAATAGAACCAAGTTATAAAAAAGATTGGATCAATTTAAAAGCCAATTTTTCCTTTTTTGCTATGCTTTATTCAAAAGAAGATAATGATTATAAATTTATTATCAACAATTTATATCAAACTTTTGGAGAAGACTTTAGTCTTTCCCTGGGCAAACAATCCTTAAAATGGGGCAAAGGATATATCTACAATCCTATAGCATTTCTGGATAGAGTAAAAAATCCTTTAGATCCTGAAAGTGTGCGAGAAGGATATTATCTGCTCAAATTACAGTACATTCAAACGCCTGAGGGAGATATTTTGCAAAATCATTCTTTTACTTTTGTTTATATGCCAAGTAGTTATGATCTTAATAAGGATTTTTACACAAAAGAGCACTCTTACAATAATGTTGCTTTTAAATATTATGCTCTAATCTTGGATACAGATATAGACCTAATTTACATGCAGGAGGAAAAAGTCAATAAGTATGGAATTGATCTTTCCAAAAATCTATCAGAAGAGCTCGAAGTACACGGGGAACTTAGTTATTTTAATGAACAAAATGAATATTTAATTGGGTTCAAATATGCAGCTCCATATGATCTTACCCTCACCACTGAATATTACAAAAAACAAGGAGACAACTTTATCTATAATAAACTCTCCCAAAAAGACGCTTTTGGCATCATTTATTCTACTGCTTATGTTAGCTATCAAAAAAATTTGGATCAAAATAAATATCAGGTTATTTTTAGCTTTAAGTACGATTTTAAAAATGGATTTGTAGTAGAATCTATAGCCACTAAAAGTAGTCAGGACAAAAGCCTGGGACTAAAAACTACTTATTATTTTTAGCCGCTGCAGACACTTCTATCCCCAAAATTAGGCCTAAAATTCCATACTTCCTAAACAACGATAAAAACTTAACACGTCTCTCACATTACTTACACCAGTAAGATACATCATCAATCTGTCAAAACCAAGGCCAAAGCCGGAATGCACTACTGTGCCAAAACGACGCAAATCCAAATACCACCAATAATCTTTTTTATCTAACCCACATTCTTCCATTCTTTTTTCTAAAATTTCCAGCCTCTCTTCTCTTTGACTGCCTCCAATCAGCTCTCCCACTCCAGGCACCAGAAGGTCCATAGCAGCAACGGTCTTTTGGTCGTCATTTAATCGCATGTAAAAGGCTTTAATTTCTTTGGGATAATTATAGACAAACACTGGTTTTTGAAAGTGCGCTTCTGTTAGATAGCGTTCGTGCTCAGTTTGCAGATCTCGTCCATACTCCACAGGATATTCAAATTTTCTCCCAGATTTTTTTAAAACTTCAAGAGCCTCTTGATAACTAATTTTGGCAAAAGGTTCTTTTAAGGTAAGTTCCAGGCGTTGGGTTAAATTTTTATCTACAAACCTGACAAAAAGAGACAAGTCTTCTGCACAGTGCTCCAAAACGTAATTCACCAGCCATTTAACCATTTCTTCAGCCAATTCCATTACGTCATTTAGATCTGCAAAGGCTATTTCTGGCTCCACCATCCAAAATTCTGCAGCATGTCTTGGAGTATCGGATTTTTCAGCCCTAAAGGTGGGACCAAAAGTATAAACACTTCCCAGGGCACAGGCCATAATCTCTGCTTCCAATTGGCCTGAGACAGTTAGATAGGCTCTTTTTTTAAAAAAATCTTTGGAAAAGTCTATTCTTCCCTGGATATTGGAAAGATCCAAGGCAGTGACCGTAAAAGTTTCTCCTGCACCTTCACAATCTGAACCTGTAAGAATGGGGGTATGGATATAACAAAATCCTTTTTGATGAAAAAATTTGTGAATGCCAAAGGCTAATTCTGAACGAATCCTAGTAATAGCCCCATATTTATTAGTTCTTGGTCTAAGATGGGCAATGGTTCGCAAAAATTCATCACTATGCCGTTTTTTTTGTAAAGGATACTTATCAGCAGGAGCATCCCCTAAAATCTCCAGTTTTTCTACCTGAAGCTCCCATTTCTGCTTTTTGCCAGGAGAGGCAACAACATCGCCAAAAATCGCCACAGACGCTCCTGTGGTAAGTCTTGAAAGTTCTTGCCTGGAAACTTTATCCCAGGATAACACGGCCTGAACATTGCTCAAACAAGAGCCATCATTTATCTCTAAAAAAGAAAACCCCTTGGAATCTCTTCTGGTCCTAATCCAACCTTTAATAATGACGTCTTTTTTAGGCTCATCTAGCAAAAGCAACTCTTTGACCATCAAACGCATTCCTTACCTCCCATAAAAGTTAATTGGCCTTAGTCCTTCGAAAGCGACAAATACAAACCCAACTGCCAAATACCAAATCTCCAAGGGCAAATACTCAAACTGCCCTACTAATATTTCTCCTCTTAATCATAGATTACAGTTCACCGGTCACAGCTTACCAACTACGCCCATAGCCCAATCACCAACCACCAATTACTAATTACGAACCTAAAGCATACTTACTGGATCTAAATCCAGGACCATCTGGAGCCTAGCCTGTCTATCTTTTAGGGCCAAAGATAGTTGTTTTTTTAGTTGCAGAAAAAAAACTTTTATCTCCTGCCAGCTTGAGCTTTTTAACAGCACCTGAAATCTCTTCCTGGACTGTAAGTAAGAAATAGCTGCTGGCACAGGGCCCAAAACTTGACCAGAAAAATTTTGCTTTAGCCTAACACAATCTGCTTTTAGTCTGGCTAAAAACTCATCCTGTTTATGCCAGTTTTTAAAAAAACTTATTCTAATAAGCGCCAAATTGCTAAAAGGTGGATAAAAGAACAATTTCCTTTTTTGAAGCTCGTACTGATAAAAGCCCTCATAATCACTTTTGAGGACAAATTTCCAAATATCGTGAGACATATTTCTGGTTTGGATATACACTAGCCCTTTTTTTTCGCGTCGTCCCACTCGTCCACACAATTGGACCAAAAGCTGAAACATTCTTTCTGTTGCCCGGTAATCAGGAAAATTCAGACCCAAATCTCCATCCAATACAATTCCCAGCTTTACTTGAGGAAAGTCATGTCCCTTGCCCAGCATTTGTGTGCCTATTAAAATTTGGGCCTTGCCCAAAGAAAATTCTGTTAAAACGCTCTTTAATCTTTGTTTACTGCCAGCAACGTCTCTATCCAACCGTAAAATGGACGTTTGAGGTAATTTTTCATTTAAAAATTCTTCTAATTTTTCCGTGCCTTCTCCATAAAATTTAAAACAAACAGACTGACATTTAGCACAAAGAGGAGGATAATTTAAATTAAATCCACAATAATGACAAATTACTTTATTACAAGAAGCATGATAAGTAACACTAACATCACAATGAGGACATTTTAAAACCTCTCCACAGGCTTCACAATATAAAACAGGCACATACCCTCTTCTGTTGTGTAAAATAACCACCTGTTCCCCTGCCTCCACTACCTTTACCAGTTCTTGCCACACCCTGGGAGAAAACAGGCCTTCATTTTTTTTTGTCCGCAGATCTTCTAACACAATTTCTGGCAAAACACTGGGGCCATATCTATTTTTTAACGAGTGAAGCGAAATTTGTTTTTTGGTGCCAGCATAATAGGTTTTTAGATCCGGCGTAGCAGAGCCAAGCACTAAAGTGGCTCCAGTTTGTCGAGCTAAAAAATAGGCTATTTCCTTGGCCTGATAATAGACACCACTTTCTTGTTTATAACTCTCTACGTGTTCTTCATCTACTATAATTAAACCAGGATCCAAAAAGGGCAAAAATAGACTAGATCTCGTCCCTATCACCAAACTAACGTTATTTTTTACTTTGTAAAAAATTTTTTGTTTATCAAGTTCTGCAGATTTACCTGTATAAAGATAAATGTGAGCATAAGAAAAAAATTGCTTTACTCGTTGAAACATTCCCCAAGCCAAAGCCACTTCTGGCAAAAGGAAGATTGCACTTCTGCCCTGGTCTAAACATTGTTTTATTAAATGAAAATAAATGTGCGTCTTGCCGCTTCCAGTCACACCATAAATCAAATGAAGACTAAATTCTTTTTTTTCTAAACTTTCCTGGATCTCACAAGCAATCTTTTCTTGCTCAGGGCTTAAAGTATAGGAGGCAGCCTTTGGTGGTTGTGGAGTTGGGGCAGTTTTAAACTCAATAAACCCCTCTTTTTGTAATTTATCAAGAGTCATGCGAATACCTGAGCCAAATAAAGATTTTAATTCCATTAAAGAATACTCTTCTTGAGCCAAAAGATTTAATACAGCCTGTTTTTTAGCCCCTCTAGTTTTTAGAGAGGATATACCTTGTTTTAGAGAAATAAGCAGGTCCTGATGATCAACAAAATCAATTTGTTCTTGTTTCCAGGCTTCTAAAAAGCACAAATATAATTTTTTATCACTTAAGACTGCATCTAGATTATGAGGTTTGTGTTTAATCCAGACTTTAGACGGTTTTTTTTTCATCCAAGAAGGCAAGACGTGTCCCAAAACCATAGGAAAAGAGACCAAATAACGCTTGCTCATATCCTGTAACAACTGAAAAGAGGTTTTAGATAGTAATTTTTTTTCCAAAGGCAATAAAATCGTTTTATAAGAAAAATCCTGTTTATCAACAGTGGCTAGGCCGGTTACGAGGCCACAACACTTTCGATTGGAGCTACCCAAAGACACCAACACCCTATCCCCAGGAGAAAAAAAACTTGAATCCAGTTCTTTGGGCAATAAATAATCTAGCTCAAGATAAGGAGGGACTAGCAAAGATACTTTTAGAGCGTGCATAATGCTTTTGATTTAGATAAACGGCTAGGGTAAAATAGAAAGGTAGTTTAGAATCTTTTGACAACAAGGCGGTACAATACTGCCAATAGAACTATAACGTTTTTTAAACCTAACCAAATCAAAACTTACTCGGGGAGGACTATTAATCCCTCCCCATCTAATCTTAAAACTTTCCCTAGACATGATACTGCCAGCTGTTGGCAAATAATAATTGCCTAGGTAAACAAATTTATCCCATTTTAGCACATTGCTACCAACTTTTAGTCCCAAAGGATAAAACAATTCATTGGCTAAATAAAGACAAAAATTAGCATCACCTATCTGAAGAGCTGCTTTTCCTTGCCAAAACACATATTTTTTTTTGCTAAAGTCTATACCCCTCGCTTGCCATGTTTTGGGAGAAGATAAAAAATAATCCAACAAACTGGCCTTTGATGGGTTATTGAAAGTACTTGCCACTACCTTAAAAGCGTGACGCAAACAGGCTCCTACGACCTTTAGTTGTTGATTTTCCCTTAAAATCCATTCTTCTAAGGAATTATGCTCAAACTTCCAAATTCTAGTAGAAAGAGGCAATTTGTTCCACCTAATTTCACATTCTACAGCCCGTAAACTACCGTAACTGACTAGGTATTGGGCTTTGAGTCTATTGAAATCTGGAAAAAAAGCCTTACTCTGAGTTATCAATAAGCTCTCGAATAAACAGAAAATAAAAATAATCCTCTTTACTCTCCTTCTCAACTTTAAAACAACTCCCTTACTACTCCAAAGTTAACTTCCCCAACAAACAAAGATAAAACGAATTTTTCGCAACTAAAGCTAGCTAAATTAGGTAAACAAGAGTTTTTTAGCTTTTTGAACCTAAAAAACACTTAACCTTCCTTAGTTAACACGACCCGCCCTGATCTTCTAGCAAATTCTTAAGGCTTTGTTTTAGTTCTCTGGACAATTTTTGGTCCTGAAGACCAAAATAAATATTGGCAGTTAAATAATCTACCCAATCTCCTATATCAAACCTTATGCCGCTTATCTTTAGAGCCAGCAAACGATTTTCTCTGGCCAAAAATTTTAATGCATCTGTTAGCTGATATTCTCCTCTTAGGTCTGGCTCTATTTGCTCTAGATAGTCAAAAATATCTGGCGTGAGCACGTATCTACCCACTACAGCCAAACGCGAAGGAGCATGCTCTGGAGCAGGTTTTTCGTGCAATTTTTTTACTCTAAATAGACCTGGAGCAATTTCTTCTCCCCCAATAATCCCGTAATTAGACACCTTTTCTAAAGGCACCTCCATTACTCCAATAACAGGCATTTGCTCTGTTTTGGCCACTTCTATTAATTGTTTGATGGCTGGTTCTTGACTAAAAACAAGATCATCCCCTACGAGCACTGCAAAAGGTTCTTTTTTCACCACTTCCCGCGCGCACAACACTGCATGTCCCAAACCGAGCTGCTCTTTTTGTCTAACCGAAATAATATTGACCATTTCCGCCACAGCCTTGACCTGCTCTAAAAGTTCTTCTTTTCCAGCCCGTTTTAAAACCAATTCCAAAGAAAGATTACGATCAAAGTGATCCAACAACACTTTCTTGCTTCTACTGGTGACAAAAACAACATCTGTAAGACCTGCCAGCATGGCCTCCTCTACCACATATTGCACAGCAGGTTTGCGGTACACAGGCAACATTTCTTTGGGTAAGTTTTTGGTTGCAGGTAAAGACCTTGTGCCCCAGCCAGCAACAGGAATGACCACTTTTTCGACGTTTATTTTCATACTCTTATCTCCCAAACATAGTTTAATTATTTACTGTAAAAAGTTTTAATGTCCAATTGTTCTGTAAACGTTAGGACCAAAGCCATGTTCAAGGCTGAAATATTAGGCTAAAGTCTTTTCAACTATTTCCACAAGATATTCTATATACTTATCAACCAAATTAGAATCTTGGGCCTCTACCATCACCCGTAAAACAGGCTCTGTGCCTGAATAACGCAAAAACACTCGACCGTTACCCTGCAATTCTTTAGTCACTCTTTGCACGGCTTGCTCAATCTCTGGACATTCAGCAAGGGGTCTTTTGTTGGTTACGTGCACATTTTCCAAGCGCTGCGGGAAAGGCGTGAGCAATTTGCCCAAGATAGACATAGATTTTCCTGTTTGCAACATAATCTTTAGCAACTGCAAAGCAGCCACTAAACCATCACCTGTAGTAGTAAACTGAAAAAACACAATGTGTCCAGACTGCTCTCCTCCTAAGGTATATCCTCCCCTTAACATCTCTTCTACAACAAACCTATCACCTACTTTGGTTCTAATAAGCTTTCCCCCTTGCTCCTGCATAAATATTTCCAGAGCCATATTACTCATTACTGTGGCCACCAAAGTTTTTTGCGAAAGCAAGCCATTTTGCATCAAATAATGGGCACAAATGGCCATAATCTGATCCCCATCTAAAATTTTGCCTTCATCATCCACTACAATTAGCCTATCTCCGTCTCCATCCAGACAAAATCCTATATCAGCCCCGTGTTCTTTTACCAAAGCAGCAGTAACTTCTGGATACAATGCTCCACATTTTTTATTAATGTTCAAACCATTTGGACTCACACCTGTCGTTATTACCTTTGCTCCCAGCTCTTCAAATAATAAAGGAGCTACCTTATAAGTAGCACCATTTGCACAGTCCAAAACTATTTTCAACCCATCCAAAGTCAAATCAGCAGGAAAGGTATTCTTTAAAAATACGATGTACCTGCCCGAACTATCTTCTATTTTTTTTGCTCTACCCAGCAAATCCGACTTGGGAGTATCCCATTCTGTATCAGGAGAAAGCACAAGTTCGTTAATCTGCTCTTCTATTTCATCAGAAAGTTTAAACCCTCTGGCGTCAAAAAATTTAATGCCATTATCCATATAAGGATTGTGGGAAGCAGATATGACCACACCTACATCAGCCCGCATATTTTTGGTTAAAAAGGCAATAGCAGGAGTAGGCATAGGACCCACCAGGTACACGTCCATACCTGCAGCACAAAACCCAGAAGTTAAAGCAGTTTCAAAAATATATCCAGACAACCTTGTATCTTTACCTATTACAACTCTATGTCTTCTTAGGCCATTTCTAAAAATCTGCCCAGCAGCAAGCCCAACTCTAAGAGCTATTTCAGGAAGCATAGGGAAAATATTGGCCTGTCCCCTGATGCCGTCTGTTCCAAATAACTTACCCATTAACCACTTCCTCCTTTATTTTATAACCATCTTTAGCTATTGGTTATTTTCTCTACCAACCCCGGTTAGCACTTTTACCATCTTTAAAGTGTTGTATGTTTCCTTTACTTCGTGCACTCTATGAATAGTTACGCCCCGTTCTGCCATAAGGGCTGTGGCCACCTGGGTGGCTATTTGTCTTTTATTTACGGGCAGACCCAATAATTTTTCCCACAACGATTTATTGGAAAGCCCTAAAAATATTGGCCTATTAAAACCAAAAAACTCTCGTATGTGTTTTAAAATTGTTAAATTATGCTCTAGCAACTTACCAAAGCCTATGCCAGGATCTAAAACTATATTTTCTTCAGGAAATCCTCGTTTACATAACACGTTCATTTTCTTCTCAAAAAATGCCTTAATCTCCCCTATAACGTCGTCATAATGAGGACTATCCTGCATGGTCTCTGGCCTTCCCAGACTATGCATCAATACATAACCAGGCTTATATTCCAATAAAACGTCTAATAATTCAGGATCAAATTCCCACGCGGACACATCGTTTACGATCTGCACCCCCATCTCCAGAGCTTCTCTGGCCACTTCAGCCTTATAGGTATCTATGGATATTATGGCCTCAGGATAATGTTGGAAAATCTCTTTTATTGCAGGAAGGACTCTTTTTTTTTCTTCTTCTTTAGAAACTCTTTTAGAATAAGGTCTGGTACTCTCCCCCCCAACATCAATAATATTCCCACCTTCTTTTATAATTTGCCTAGCTCTAGCCAGGGCAGAGTCAATATCAACATACTTGCCCCCGTCATAAAAAGAATCTGTAGTGACATTTAACACTCCTACAATTAAAAAGGGGGTAGTGTCCAACCTACCCCCCTTAATATTCCATGTTAAGTTCTCCGCCATAGTTATTGACCTCCTTAGGAAATTTCAAAGTCTTCGTCTTCTGCACTCTTGTGCTCTGATTGGTCATTCTGGCTATGTTTGTCTGTTTCTGTATGAGTCTCTCCTGGTGGCGGCAATTCTTCTCCTTTTAGAATTTTATCTACTTCTTCTCCGCTTAAAGTTTCACGCTCTAAAAGGGCATTGGCTAATCTGTGCAGAGTATCTAAATTTTCTTCAACAATAATTCTTGCTCTCTGGTATGCTTTTAAAACTATACTTTTTACTTCATTATCTATTAATCTAGCAGTCTCTTCGCTATAATTTTTACTATGCACCAGATCCCGACCCAAAAAAACTTCCTGCGAATTATCCCCCCAGGCCAAAGGCCCTATGTTTTCACTCATTCCCCATTCACACACCATTCTTCTGGCCATCTTACTGGCTCTTTCTATATCGTTTCCAGCCCCTGTAGTCATCTCTCCAAACACAATCTCCTCTGCTACTCTACCTCCCATTAACACGGCTAGTGTAGTTTCTAAGTATGTTTTGGAGTAAGTGTGTCTATCGTCTATCGGCAATTGCATAGTAATCCCAAGAGCTCTACCTCTAGGGATAATAGAGACCTTGTGTAAAGGATCGGCCTTAGGTAAAGATTTGGCTACCAGAGTATGTCCTGCTTCATGATAAGCCGTGGTCTTTTTTTCTTCTTCACTTAAAATAACACTTCTTCTTTCCTTACCCATCAACACTTTATCTTTGGCTTCTTCAAAATCTGTCATGTCCACCTTATCTTTATTTAACTTAGCAGCGTGAAGAGCTGCTTCGTTCACAAGATTCTCCAGATCTGCGCCAGAAAACCCAGGAGTACCTCTGGCTATAACTTCAAGATCTACGTCATCGGCTAGAGGAATCCTTCTCGCATGCACCTGTAAAATCTTTTTTCTGCCATTTAAATCTGGATTAGGAACAACCACCTGCCTGTCAAACCTGCCAGGACGTAACAGGGCAGGATCAAGCACGTCTGGACGGTTGGTAGCAGCAATAAGAATAACTCCTTCGTTTACCTCAAAACCATCCATTTCTACTAAAAGCTGATTCAAAGTTTGTTCCCGCTCATCATGTCCACCACCCAGTCCAGCTCCTCTCTGACGGCCAACAGCATCTATCTCGTCAATAAAAATCAAACAGGGAGCATGGCGTTTGGCCTGAATAAACAGATCCCGAACTCTGGCAGCTCCCACGCCCACAAACATCTCTACAAACTCTGAACCAGAAATAGAAAAAAAAGGTACTCCTGCCTCGCCTGCAACTGCCTTAGCCAAGAGAGTCTTACCCGTGCCAGGAGGGCCTACTAGTAAAACTCCTTTAGGAATTCTACCGCCCAGACGGGTAAATTTTTTGGGATTGCTTAAAAAATCTACTACTTCCTGAAGTTCTTCTTTGGCTTCTTCCACACCAGCCACGTCTTTAAAGCTCACTTTTATTTCTTCTTGAGTAATCATCTTGGCTTTAGAGCGACCAAAAGATAGGGCCCTGCCTCCTCCCCCCTGCATCTGACGCATAAAAAATATCCACACCCCTATCAGTAAGATCATAGGAAACCAGGAGATAAAAACAGAAACATACCACGGCGTCTCTTCCTGAGGCTTGGCTTCTATCTGGACTTTATTTTTGAGCAATAAGGGAATTAAATTAGGATCATTTACCCTATAAACCACAAATCTTTTATTATCTATAAGCACTCCATTTATCTTTTCCTTTTGGAGTTGGACAGCAACCACTTCCCCGTGCTCAACCTTTTCTATAAAATCAGAATAACTAAGCTGTAACAACCCTGTTTGAGGTTGATTAAACAGATTAAACAAAACCACCATCACTAAAGATATAAAAATCCATAAAGCAAAATTTTTAGAAAAATTATTCATTTAGCCTCCATTTAGTGGTGCTTACGGATTACATTTACAAACACTTGCCGGAAATTTGATAAAAACAATTTGATCTAACTCTTGTTTTGGACAATGTCCCTAAATCATTTCTCTTTTATTGTCTATTTTCCATTTTCCAATTGGCGAAGGTTAAAAGAGACAGTAAATAGTGGCCGAAGGCCAAGGCGGACTAAATATGCCCCCATTCTTTGAACCAAAATTTGTAATTTTAGGATTCTAGCCAGCCTGTGTAACTGTTGGGCCCATTGTCCTTTAGCCCTACCAAAATAACCTTGCAAAAAATATTTTTTTTGTTAAAGAAACAAACTTGCTAATGACAACCTCAACAACTTCCCTTGCGGAAGCGTATCGTCACCGGTGTGGCGCCTGGACTTCAAATCCAGTGGGCGGCCGAAAGGTCGCCGGTAGGTTCGACTCCTATACGCTTCCGCCAGTCTCTTTTAGCCATTGCTTTAAATTCTCTATTTGTTTCTCTACAGAATTCTTTCCTGTACCTCCATAAACCTGCCGACGTTCCACAGCCTTCTCATAGTCCAGCACTTCAAAAACGTCTTCGTAAATTTTAGAACAAAACTCTCGCATTTCTTCTAAAGACAAATCTTCTAAACCCACATTTTTCTTTTCTGCATAACGCACCAAATTCCCCACCAACCGATGAGCATCTCTAAAAGGAATACCTTTAGCCACCAGGTAATCAGCCAATTCTGTGGCATTTAAAAAACCTTTTTTTACAGCTAAGAGCATATTTTCCCGTTTAAATTCTAACCTGGCCAACATACCTTTGGCCAATACCAGAGACAAAAATATGGTATGATGGGTGTCCAAAATCAGCCCTTTATCCTCTTGCAAATCCCTATTGTAAGTAAGCGGCAATCCCTTTAAAACAGTAAGCAAAGCCATCAAATTGCCATAAACCCTACCGGTTTTGCCCCGCATTAGTTCGGCCACGTCAGGATTTTTTTTCTGAGGCATAATAGACGAGCCTGTAGCAAATTCTTCAGGCAAGGTCACAAAGTCAAAACAGGGATTTGCCCACAAAATGATCTCTTCACAAAACCTGCTCAAATGCATTTGAATGACACTGGCACAAAACAAAATCTCTAAAAGAAAATCTCTATCTGAAACAGCATCCATACTATTATCAAATACTTTGGGAAACCCAACCTCTGAAGCTACAAACTCAGGATCCAGGTTATAACTGCTGCCAGCCAGCGCGGCTGCTCCCAAAGGAGACACCTTTACTCTAGTTAAAGCATCGTCTAAACGCTCTACATCCCTTTTAAACATCCAGGCATAGGCTAACAAATGATGAGCCAAACTAACCGGTTGGGCAGGCTGAAGATGAGTAAACCCAGGCAAAATAAAATCTTTGTGCCTGGAGGCCACATCCACAAACGTCCTGATCAAAGCCAGAAGTTCTTTTTTCCACAACTCTACCATGTGCGAGACAAACAAACGCACATCTAAGGCCACCTGATCATTTCTGCTTCGTCCTGTATGTAATTTTTTGCCCACCTCTCCAATCAGATCGATCAAACTTTGCTCAATATTCATATGCACATCTTCTAAAGACCTCTTCCACTCAAACGTTCCTCTATCTATTTGCGACTCTATCTTTTTCAACCCTTCTATAAGCTTTTCCAATTCCTCAGTAGACAAAATACCTATCTTGGCCAACATCTTGACGTGAGCAATAGAGCCAAGAATGTCTTCTTTGTAGAGATATTTGTCAAATTCTACAGATTGAGTGTACTCTTCCACTAAGGGCAAAGATGCCTTTTCAAAACGCCCTCCCCACAATTTCTTAGAATTATTATTTTTATCTGTCATCCTGTTTTACCCCCAACAATCTAAGACCCTGTAAACGAATAAACCCTGCAGCATCCTGTTGGTTATAAACGTCTTCTGCCTCAAAAGTAGCCAGCTCTTCCCTATACAGACTATTGGGAGATCTGCGGCCAAGGATGTAAACTCCTCCTTTATAAAGTTTTAGCCTTACCTCACCTGTAACTTTTTCCTGAGCCTTATCCATAAAAGCTTGTAAAGCCTCTCTTTCCGGAGAAAACCAAAAACCATTATAAACTATCTCCGCATATTTCGGCACCAAACTATCTCGCAAATGCATAAGCTCCCTATCCAGACAAAGCCCTTCCAAATCCCGATGCGCCAGATAGATAATGGTCCCCCCTGGAGTCTCATATACACCTCTAGACTTCATGCCCACAAATCTATTTTCCACTATATCAATCCTGCCAATTCCATGCTTGCCTCCAAGCAGATTCAATTGTTTTAATAATTCTGCAGGACTCATCCTCTGACCATTTAAACTAACAGGATTGCCCCTTTCAAATCCAAGAGTGATTATTTCTGGCTGATCTGGAGCCTGCTCTGGAGGCGTTGTCAATAAATACGTGCCAATCCCTGGCTCCTTCCAGGGATCTTCTAATTCTCCACCTTCAAAAGATATATGCAGTAAATTTCTATCGCAACTATAAGGTTTTTCTTTCGTCACAGGCACAGGGATACCATTGGCCCGAGCAAACTCTAACAATGCCTGTCTGGAATTCAAATCCCACTCTCTCCAAGGGGCAATAACTTTTATGTCTGGGGCAAGAGCCATGGCTGTTAATTCAAAACGTACCTGATCGTTGCCTTTTCCTGTAGCCCCATGAGCTATGGCCCAAGCTCCTTCTTTTTGGGCAATCTCCACCAAGCGTTTAGCAATTAACGGTCGGGCAATGGAGGTACCCAAGAGATAACGTCCTTCATAAATAGCTGCGGCCCGAAACATGGGAAAAACAAAATCTCTGACAAACTCTTCTTTTAAATCCTCTATATAGGCCTTAATAGCTCCTGTTTGCAAAGCTTTTTGCTCTAATCCTTCTAACTCTTCTTCCTGACCCAGATCAGCAGTAAAAGTGATAACGTCGCATTCATAAGTTTTGATTAACCACTTTAAAATTACAGAGGTATCCAACCCTCCTGAATAAGCCAAGACGACTTTTCTCGTTTCTCCCACCTCTAACTCCTTTATTTTATTTTTTTAAGCGTATAAAAGACACTGCGAAAATAACCTTGCAATAACAACGCCCCCCATTCCCGCTTGATAAACCTTGAACCACACATGCGTCCCCTTAACTAAAAAGTAGTTCTAAAATAGCCTTTTGCATGTGCAGCCTATTTTCGGCCTGATCCCAGACCAAACAAAATTTACTTTCCAAGACTTCATCTGTAATTTCTTCTCCTCTATGGGCAGGCAAACAATGCATTACCTTTGCATCTGGATCAGCTAAAGCAAGCAATTCTTTATTGAGCTGAAAATCTCTAAAAACTATCTTTCTTGCCTCTTCTTCATCTTCCTGTCCCATAGACGCCCACACATCTGTATTGATGTAATTCGCTCCTCTTACCGCCTCTTTGGGATCGTGGGTGCAAAAAATCTTTGCCCCTTTATTTAAGGCATTATCCAAAACTTCAGCATCAGGTTCATAACCTTGAGGGCAAGCGATATTTAACTGAAAAGGAAAATAAATTGCAGCATTTATCCAAGAATTGGCCATGTTGTTGCCATCCCCTACCCAGGCTATTTTTAAGTGGGAAAAATCAGGGGTGCGCTCATAAATAGTTAATAAATCACTCATCACCTGACAGGGATGGAATTTGTCTGTTAAGGCATTGATCACCGGAATATAAGAACACAAAGCAAAAGCTTCCAGACTGCTCTGGGCAAAGGTTCTAATAATAACTCCATCCACATATCTGGATAACACTCTGGCAGTATCAGTGAGAGGCTCACTTCTCCCCAATTGACAATCCCTAGGCGTCATAAAAATAGTACTCCCTCCTAAATGCCGCACCGCCACCTCAAAAGAAACCCTGGTCCTGGTAGAGGATTTGGAAAAAATCAAAGCCAGAACTCTATCTTGCAACAAATTAGAATGCCATTTTGCATCCTTTATTTCTTTCGCCCTTTTCACCAACCTC
Source organism: Desulfonauticus sp. (assembly GCA_030950395.1). Taxonomy (GTDB): domain Bacteria; phylum Desulfobacterota; class Desulfovibrionia; order Desulfovibrionales; family Desulfonatronovibrionaceae; genus Desulfonauticus. The sequence goes on from JAUZRP010000053.1 coordinate 18,810, forward strand.
TGAGCTTCCTCTCGCTCTAAATCCAAAATAGATAAAAAATGACGCATAAATCCCCCTTATGGTACTAGCTCTACTAGATAGGCTTTATTCAATTGTAAATACTTGTTAATAACCGATTTTACTTCTTCTAAAGAAACTTTATCTACCTTTTCTACCATTTGTTCGTTAAAATCCAGGCTAAGCCCATTTACCCAAAGATTTGCTTTTTCTCTGGCTCTACTCAATAAAGCCTGTCTGTCTCTATAATAACTCCCTTTATATACATTTTTGGCTCGCTCCAAATCAGAAGGGGAAATACCCTGAATCTGCAAATTATCTATGGTGGCATAAAAACCATCCAAAGCTTTTTTCTCCCAACCTTTATAAGTGCCAATATAAAAGGCTAAAAATCCCATCCCAGGCGTCTGCCACAAAAAAGAAGTAACACTATATCCAAGTCCCTGTTTATCCCTTAGAGTGCGAAACAAAATCCCAGACTGACCGCTCAAAGCCCTATTCAACGCAACCAAAGAGGGTGTGTCCTTACCTTTCAGTCCACAAACCGGAAAAAGTAAAAGAAGGTGGCTCTGATTCCTATCTGTCATGGACAATTTCAACTTATGCTTATCTCCCCAACAAAAATGAGCCTTCACCTTGAGCTTAGGATGTAAAGCAGCCTTTAACCTCTGAACAAAGTTATCCAGAGCCTCTTCATCTACTTTACCGCACACAGAAATTATAAAAGGACATTGGGTTTGCTCCTGCCAAAAATCCTGTATCTCCTGAGAGGAAAAAGAACTGATCTTTTGTTCTTCCCCTAAATGGTAATAAGAGTAAGGACCATCTTTAAACAAAAAAGGAAATAGCTCTCTAAATAACAAACCTAAGGGTTCGTCTTTTCTCTCTTCTATACTGGCCTGCTGTTCTTGAATAGCCTTTTTTACTTCTGAGGATAAAAACGTTGGTTCTAAAATAATTTGTTCCAGTAAAGAAAACATATCCTTACTATACTTCACAGGGAATTTAGCTTTAATAGAAAAAGAAACTCTACCTGCAGAGGCACTAAGTTCACTCGTCCTTTTGGCCAAAAAATCCTGAATTTGAAGATAAGAAAGCCCTTTCGTGCCTCTTAAAAGACTCTTGGCAGTAAGAGCTGCTAACCCTTGCCTATCTTTACTCAATAAAGCATCTCCACCTTGCCAGGCAATATCAATGGCTGTATAAGGCAAAGTATTGTCATACTCCACCACCAAGGCCCGGCCATCGCCCAGATCCAGATATCTGGTGCCCGAATACTCTTGCTTTACTTGATCTACCTGCTTGTTGCCGTGATAAACCAACAACCTGGAACGCAAATCCATCGCGCTCACGTCCACCTCTTGAGGAACCAACAACCCTGCATACAACTTTGGGATTTGAACATATTTATAAAATACATATTTCAAATCTTTTATCTGCACAGCCTTAATACCATTTATATAGCCTTGTTCAGCCAAAAAACTACCTTGAAAAAATTGGAAAAATCCCAGTTTATAGGCTATACCACTCAAAGTCTCTTTGGCCTCAAACAAATCATTTTCCATATTATCTTTTGCTTCTTTTAATTTCTGCTCAGTTACCTGCTTCCAATCAAAATTGGTAAGTTCCTGAATAAATTTTTGCCAAAACATATCCAATTTGTCAGGATCTAAAACAATACTAAAATAAAGACTGCCTACCCTGTCCATAGTAAAACTGGAGCAAGAAATATCATCCACCAGACCAAGTTCGTATTTAAATTTCCGGTAAAAAATAGAAGATTCATCTCCACCTAAAATATAAGCCAATATATCTAAAGGTATTGCATCTTTAGAATGCAAAGATGGCCCAGGAAAGGCCACATCTAAATATATCTTATTCCAGGGACCTTTACTAATTTCTACTACAGGACCTTTTAGAGAAGGAGTAAAACTTTTTGAATAAAGTTCATAAGGATGACTATTTTTAAGATGACCAAAATACTTCTCTACCACTGGCAATACTTCTTTTGGAGTCACTTTTCCACATACCACCAAAAGCATGTTTACGGGTTGATAATGCTGTTTAACATAATTTTTTAAATCTAGAGACGTGATTTTTTTCACCGTGTCTTTATAACCAATAATAGGTCTGGCATAAGGTGTAGCAGCAAAAACACCTTTTTGCATCATTTTAAACAATTTTTGACCAGGATTATCTTCTCCGCGCTCCAATTCCGCCAACACCACACTTTTCTCACTCTCTAAGGCCTTGGGATCAAATATGGAGCCAAAAATCATATCTTCCAATACATCCAGCCCTACTTTCCAATGAGCTTCTGGCAAGTCTATAACATACACAGTATAATCAAAACTTGTCGCCGCATTAAGATAGCCACCCAAACTTTCTATTGTCCTGGCAATTTCTCCTGGTCCTCTTTTTTGAGTGCCTTTAAACACCATGTGTTCCAAAAGATGGCTTATGCCAGCCTGCTTTGGATCCTCATAAACAGAACCTGTTCGCACAAATAAACGTAACGATACTAAAGGGAAACGATCATCCTCCTGCACCAAGACCTGCATGCCATTGGGCAAGACCATTAATTGGGCAGCCTGTGCCCAACTACTACTCAAACTAACCAACATACTCATAAAAAACACCCACCATAAATATCTTTTTAACATAACCAGCAACCTCGTTGAAAACTAAAAATAGAAAGTTTAAAACCTTGTTTTTTAAAAGTCAAAAAAATTAAGAACAAAAAATTAAAATATAATGACAAAAATTCAAAATTAAAAATTCAAAATTTGTGTTTTATTTTAAAAGATATGAAAAATTTTTTTAATTAATTGTAACAACTAATTTGAATTATTTAAAACAAAACCTATGTCTAATATATCTAACTGCTTAAAATAATTCTTAGACTTTGGATCAATAAAATAAAAAAATAGGAAAAATTTTAGTTCCAAAAACTTTTTGCACCCAATTTAATCCATCATTTAAGCAAAATCTAAAAAAATTTTAAACTATTATATCATCTATGATTTTATTCTTGTATTTTTTTCAATTCGTTAGGATCAAAAGCTGGTTTTATTAGTTCTTTTTCTATAATATCGGCATCAGGAGCATACAGACGAATCATGTTAAATAGATTTTTAAAAGATATTTCATCCATCTTTATAAAATCAAAAGCAGCTCCTATAGGAGTATAGCCTACAAACTTTGCTACTACCTTCACTTCTATTCCTCCACCAGAAGATATTACTATTTTATAACATTCTCCAGGCGTTAAGGAAACTGCACTCTCTTTGAAGTCAAAAAGCACTCCCTTTAAACTTATATTGTCTGTTTGGGTAGCGATTTTTTTTCCTTCCACATAAATCCAGGCAGGTAACCTTAATGGAACCCGAGTTCTTCTTCTTTTGTCTTCCATAATGAGCTCTCCTCTTTTGGCCAAAACTAAAAAATTTTGTTTTTACAACCCACTTAATTTCTGAAAACCTAACACTGCTATTGGCTAGAAATAAGATATTAGTCAATTTAAGTCAAATAAATGCCGCCCTAATACATCAAAATTTGTAATTAGTAATTGATGATTCATGATTGGACCATAGGCCAAAGGCTATGGGAGGTTATAGATGAGGTAGAGGTTGTAAAGGCTGTAGATCTTGGAGTACGCGATAAATGAATTTGTAGGGGCAGAGCTAAGTATTTGCCCCTGATGGTTTTGTGTTTGGTGATTGTAGGTGCAAAAGAAAGGTTTTGCACCTACGTTATAATTCTGGGAACACACTGTATTTTTTAATGAAAAACAACTTTAGGAAGCCAGGTAATTATCTGAGGGAAAATAAAGCAAAGTATTAATCCCACAATCTGAAGCAAGACAAAGGGTATTATACCTTTATAAATATGTCCCATGGTCATCCCTTCTGGAGCAACTCCTTTTAGGTAAAAAAGCGCATAACCAAAAGGTGGGGTCAAAAAGGACATTTGCAAATTTACACAAACTATCATGGCAAACCAAAGGGGATCAAAGTGTAATTGATTTACGGCGATAGGAGTAAAAATAGGCACGCACAAAAGAAGTATCCCCAGCCAATCCACAAACATACCCAAAAGGAAAATAATGAGCATCATTATCCCCAAAATTACCCATTTGTTGGAACTTATTTTAAATAGAAGTTCTGTAAAAACATCACCCCCACCAAGTCCCATAAACACAGAAGTATAAAAATTAGCTCCTACAAAAATCAACATCACCATACAGGTTATTTTTAAGGTGGCATAGCCTGCCTCTTTGAGCATGCTCAAATTTAAGCGTTTGTTAAATAGAGCTAAAATCAAAGCACCAACACAGCCCAAACCAGCGGCCTCAGTAGGAGTGGCGACACCAGCAGCTATGCTCCCTAACACGGCTAAAATAAGAAACAATGGCGGGAACATGGATTTTAGGACCATTAATAATTTTTGATTGAGAGAATATTTTTTAGCTTCTTCTTTGGGAATAGGAGGACCTGCCTCTGGATTGATAAAGGTGCAATAAATCCACGTATAGATGAGATATAAAACAGATAAAATCAAACCGGGTATTATGGCCGCCAAAAACAATTTTCCAACAGACATTCCAATTAAACCACCATATACCACGAGCATTATAGAAGGAGGTATAAGGATACCCAAAGTACCTCCTGCAGTAATTACCCCTGCTGTGAGTTCTTTTTGATAACCTTTTTTTAGCATAGACGGAGCAGCCAAAAGACCCATTGCCACTACAGAGGCACCAATAATTCCTGTGGTAGCTGCAAACACAGTACACACTACTATTGTTGCCAAAGCCAATCCCCCTCTAATAGGTCCCAAAACAATGTACATACTCTCATAAAGTTCTTCGGCAATGCCTGATTTGTCCAAAAATTGAGCCATAAGAATAAATAAAGGTATGGCCACCAACACATAATTAGTCATCAGACCATAGGTTTTATTAGCCAAAATAAAAAGAGCACCAGGACCATATCCCAATATTCCAAATATAACGCCCAATCCACCTAAAGTTATGCCAAGAGGATGGCCTAAAAACACAGCCAAAAGCAAAACTACAAACATGGCTATAGAAAGAAATTCAGGGCTCATTCTATCTCCCTTCCTTTTATTTTTTGATAATAAGATTTTATTAATTCAGAAATACCTTGCAAAAACAACAAAACAAAGGCAATTGGCATAAAAGCTTTAAAAGGATAAATAGGTGGTCCCCAGGGGGATTGACTATGCTCAAGTCCCTGCCAAGATTGAAGGGCAAAAATAAAACTAGACTTTATAGCCACAAGAGTAAAAGGAAGAAAAAAAACTATAAAGGTAATAATATCCAATATCCCCTGGGTTTTGGGACTAAGGTTAGAATACAGCACGTCTATACCAATATGCATTTTATGTTTTAACGTGTAACCAAATCCCAACAAAAACATCACCGCATAAACCATATAACTAAATTCAAATCCCCACATGGTAGGACTATCAAACACTTTTCTCATTATGACTTCAAATACTACCACAAATAACAGCACAAACGCGAGAATACTGGTTATCCTACCCACTATTTCATTTAATCTGTCTATAAATTTGACTATTTTTAGCATTGCTTTCTCCTAAAAAATTACCTCCAAAAAATTTTGGAAGATAACAAAAATTATCCCCACCCCACACTATGTTGTAAAATTAAACAATATTTCAATTTACTAAAAAATTATGCAGCCAGGTGATAACCTGACTGCATAATGTAATTTTGATCTTACTCGTAATGTTTCCCTTTGATATATTCTTCATAAGGATAAGCAGAAACTCCACTTCTTAAATCTTTCCACTGAGCATATTCTTTAATAAATTGCTCTTGCGAAGCTAAGACTTTATCCAAAAAGGGATTTTCTTTTCTTAACTTATCCAAATATTTTTTGGTAACTTTTCTAAGCTCATTCAAAGACTTATCTGAAAGTTTATTAAATTTTACCCCATCTTTTTTATATTTTTCTATGGCCTTGGCATTATTAAACTCACTTCTGGCAATATCCCACAACTGGGTTTCTCTAGAGGCAATTTCAAGCACTTTTTTCAAATGATCAGGTAACTCATCATAGGCTTTTTTATTGACCTCAAACATCAATTGAACTGCTGTCTGATGCCAACCTGGCACCATAACGTTTTTGGCAATATCCTGAAATCCCATAGGATAAGTAATAAAAGGTGTGGAAAACTCAGCAGAATCAAGTACTCCTCTCTCAAAAGCAAGATATATTTCTCCACCAGGCAAAGGAGTCACAGATACCCCCATATCTTTTAAGATGTCAGCAGCCCAACCCACTGTCCTAACTTTCATACCTTTTAACTGGGAGACCTCAGTAATAGGTTTTTTGGTAAAAAAACCCATTTCCTGACCTGAATTCCCACCCATCAAAGGCACTAAACCATATTTACCGTAAAGTTCTCTAGCCAACTTCATTCCGCCACCATCCATAAGCCAAATAGTATATTCCACATTGTTCAAGCCAAAAGGAACAGAACCAAACGCAACAAAAGCCTGATTTTTACCTTTCCAATACCCTGGCCAATCGTGTCCCATTTCCACTACGCCGTTTCTCACTGCATCAAAAACCTGAAAGGCTGGAACAATAGCTCCTGCAGGATAAACCTTAATCTTTAACTGACCTTGAGAGAGCTCATCCACTACCTTGACAAAATGTAAAACAGTCTCGTGCCAAGGTATCCCTGTGGGCCAAGTAGTTACCAGTTTCCAATAATACGTCTTGGCCTGAGCCTGAATGTTGAGACATAAACACAACAACACCACACTAACCAAAGAAACCAATTTTTTAAACATAATCTACCTCCTATATTTGATTTTTATTTCTTTTTTTACAAACCACTCTAAAACATCCTGGCATTTTTTAGACAAAAACATTTTTACAATATTTTCAAATAATTAACTAATTACAATCTGACAAACTAATTTCAATTTTTGCAATTACATCTTTTATCAACCCTCTAACATCTCTACCACGTGCTTTACCTCAAGAGTAAGGCCTTTTTTCTCAGCAAATCCTTTTAATTGTAAGATACATCCAGGACAATCCGTAACAATCAATTTCTGTTTTTTAGCTAATATTTTATCGATCTTATCAGATACTATTTCTTTAGATATTTCTGGGAATTTAAAAGAATAACTTCCCCCAAAACCACAACAAACCTCTTCTGCGCCATAATTTACAATTTTGGCACCTTTTTTTTCTAATACTGCTAAAGCATCTAAATGACCCTTATCTAGTCCTCTACACAAATGACAGGGTGCATGGTAAGCTAAACTCTGGCTGTGTTCAGATGCTGACAATAATATATGGGCATGAATAAAAGTAGAAAAATAGATAAGTTTTTGGCAAAAATTTAGTTTTTTATTATTTAACAACAAAGGATAGTTATTTTTCATATGCGAAGCACAAGAGGCACATAGGGTAATAATATAGTCATATTTATTCCAATCAAAGGCATTGATATTGTGGACAGCCACCTCTCTGGCCACGTCTTCTTCTCCCATAATATAGGCAGGCAGACCACAACATCCTTGCTCAAGTGGAAAATCAACTTCAATATCATGTCTAGACAAAAAATCTACTGCATTTTGAAGATGTTTTGGATAAACAAAATCCTGAAGACAACCAGCAAACAAAGCAATTTTTAATTTTGGAGATTTTACTCGTCTTTTTATAAACACATCTCTAAAAGGTTTCTCTGCCAAAGCTGGAATTTTTCTAAATTCATTTGGATTTATTAAAGCTAAAGGAAGATGTCTGATATAATCAGAATCTTCTTTTACAGGCTTTTGCAAATATATCGCTGTTTTTAACAAAAAATGAAACAACTTTCTATTTTTTAAAATATTAACAAATTTACTGGTTATATTTTTATTCTCTTTTTTAGAACGCAATTTTAAAATTAACTTGGGAAGATCAATGTTGGCTATGCAGATATCCTTACAAGCATAACAATTTAGACAATTTTGAATCAAATCTTTCAGATACGGAACCTCATGATAAAAATATGTAAGAATAAGCCCAATAGCTCCTATATAAACATGTCCATAAGCATGTCCGCCTATGGTTTTGTAAATAGGACAGACATTGGCACAACCACCGCACCGCACACATCTTAATACCTCTTTAAATATGGAATCTTTAGATAGATTTAATCTGCCGTTATCTAAAAAAATTATGTGAAGCTGTTTTTGTTTGTTTGCTGCGGATAAACACTCCACAGAGCCACTAATCCAAGAAACATAAGAAGAAATAACTTGGGCTGTGGCATTTTTGGTCAGACCTTTTAAAATAGTCAAAGCATCTTCCAAAGAAAAGAGCAATTTATCTAACCCCACCAAAACCACGTGTATAGGGGGCAAGGTAGTCACTGCTCTAGCATTACCTTCATTTTCTATGATACCAATACTTCCAGTTTCTGCCAAAGCAAAGTTTGCTCCAGTTATGCCCATCTGAGCAGTTATAAGTTTTTGCCGTAATTTTACCCTGGCCAATTTGACCATTTCATCAATAGAATCAGGTTTTATTGGCACGTTAAATTCTTTTGAAAAAAGGTCAGCCACTTGAGCTCGCGACAAATGAATAGCAGGCATGACCATATGAGAAGGCCCTTCTTGTCTCAACTGAATAATCCACTCTCCAAGATCTGTTTCCACTACATCAAAACCATAAGACCCTAAAAAATGATTCAAATCTATTTCTTCAGAGGTCATGGACTTAGATTTAACTATAAGTTTAACTTTATTTTCTTTAGCGATATTCAAAATAATATTCTGTGCATCTTGGGCATCTTTAGCGAAATAAACTTTAGCACCTTTTTGCTCTGCACTTTTCTTAAATTCAGCAAAAAGAGACTCTAAATTTTCTATGGCCAAGTCTTTTATCGCTGCAATCTGTTGTCTTAGCTCTGCCAAATTTATATCCTGAAAGGCTTTGTCTCTGGCTGGTTTGTATGAACTAACAAATTTATCCAGGACCTGTCTTTGAAAATTATTTTGCAGGCCTTTTTGAATTTTTGACTTGTAAATTTTATTCACTATGCTTGCTCCTGACTCAATAAAACAACGTGTACTTCCCAAGGCCCGTGTACACCCAAGGTAAGCACCCTTTCTATATCTGCAGTCCTGCTAGGGCCTGTAATAAACGACACAAATCCACCACCTGAAAGATAGTTATTTAGATCTTGAGCACACTCTTCAAAATCCAAGACAATATCTTCGGGGTTTAAAAACACCACATTAATCTCAGAAAACATGGTCAAAATCCTAAGATCCTCTGAAAAGGATTTGACAATTAAGGTCCCAGTATTAGCTACTGCAAAATCCGCCCAAAACAAACCAAAATCAAGACCTCCAAGATACTGCCTAAAACTATTTTTAACGACCCAAAAATCATTATCTTGTTGTATTTTTTCTATGAGCTCCTCTGCTATGTTCCAGGTCCCAAGAATTTTCTTATCTAATTGTGGTTCTCTTTTATCTGGCACAATAGGCTTTTTTTCCTCTGGTTCAATGCTCTTTAGGTAGTCTATAACATCTGATTCTTTTTCTAATTCTACCACAGTGGTAGAAGAGACCTTGGCCATTTGTTTAAATCTTTCTATGGGGTCCACAGCTTTTTTCCTCTTGCAAAATTTGAATTGGATGTCTTACCATAATATCCACATTCCTGTGGCTCAACATATCAATTAATTGTAACATACACGCAGGACAGGACGTGGCTATTACTTTAGCCTCTGTTTTAATAATATTTTCTAGTTTTTTTAAACCTATCTCTTTTGATATTTCATAGTGTTTTAAGTTAAAACTACCGCCCATACCACAACAAGCATCACTATCTTGCATCTCAACCAATTCATATCTAGAATTTAATTTTATAATCTGTCTTGGCTCTTTATATATATTGAGGCTCTTTTTTAAATGGCAAGGGTCATGATAAGTTATTTTTATCTTTTGTTCTGAATTTATATGAGTTTTAAATTTCTTAGCTACATTGGTCTTTTGGATAAGAAACTCACTAATGTCCATCACTTTTGCAGATATGGATAAAATTTTTTCTTGTTGCTGCTCGTTAAACTCTTTTAAAAACATCGGCCATATTTTTTTTAGAGTAGAAGTACAACTAGCACATGGAGTTACGATATAATCCAATTCGTCTACAGGGTATAAATTAATCAGTTGCGCCACCATTGATTTAAAACTCTGTAAATCTCCTGAAGATATAGCAGGTATACCACAACAAATCTGCGTATCTGGCACCAAGTATCCCATTTCTAACTCATCTAATATCTTTACAATGGACAAACCAATTTCTGGGAAAAATTTATCTACCAAACAACCAGCAAAAATACCTATCTTATTTTTCTCGCTAATACTTTGTTTTTGGGCCATCTGTTTATGAAAAGTATTTTTTTTGGGTGGGACAAAATGTCTATCTTTTAACATCGTCAAAAAAGGTATCTTACAAGAAGCAGACCCTAAAGTAGGGTTTTGTTCTTGGACAAACAATTTTTGGGTCCTTGCAGCAATGTTAAAAATCGCCTCAAAAAGCCTGGGTTTGGCTACAATATCTCTTAAAATCAACCTCTCTACAAAAGAAAGTTTAAAAAATTTGGCAATAATTACCCTAGTTTTCAAAAATATTTTTACAACATCCACTCCACTAGGACAATTAGCAGCACACGAACCACACAAAAGGCACTTATTTACTATTTTGCTCACTTTTTCTGGGGAACTAATAAGTTCGTTTACCAGGTGAGATATAAGGACTAATTTACCCCTAGCTACATCTGGTTCCATAAAACTTGTTTTGTATAAAGGACATACGGCCTGACACATTCCACATTTCATACATTTGATTAAATCATCATCCAATTGTTTTAAAAGACAAACCAACTCGATCAATTTCCTTTGCTTCAACGTCCTTCTCCAAAATACTTTTTATTGGTCCAACTGCTATTTTTTAACTAAAAAAATCTTATCAGCTAAACTCCCTAACTAAAATTGTCTAAAAACGAGTTTGCCCGGATTTAAAATGTTTTTTGGATCAACTGCTTTTTTTAATCTAGAGGAAAACACCAAAGTGCCTTTAGGAAATTCTTTTGGCATATATTTTAATTTGGCTATACCAATTCCATGTTCTCCTGAAATGGTACCTTCAAGAGTAAGACAGTTCTCAAAAAGCTCATCTATAGCCTGCTCCACCTTAATAAACTCTTCTTTATCCCTGATGTCTGTTAAGATAGTAGGATGAAGATTGCCATCACCTACATGGCCAAAAATACCGAGTTGAAGAGAGTATTTTTGCTGAATATATTGAATAGCCTTTATCATTTCAGGTATTTTGGATCTGGGCACAGTGACATCTTCCAAAATAGTAGATGGCCTAATTCTAGCCAAAGCAGGCAAAGCATCTCTTCTGGCCTGCCAAATGGCCTCTTTTTCCAAAGAATTCTTGGCGATTTTGATTAGCCTTGCCCCATTCTTCTTTAATATTTTCTCAATTTGGATGAACTCTTCTTCTACTTGCGACTTGTGTCCATCTAGCTCTATCAAAAGCATAGCTTCCGCGTCTATGGGAAGGCCTGTTTTTCTAAACTGCTCTACACACCTAATAGTAAAATTATCCAAAAACTCTAAAGTACACGGAACAATTTTATGTCTAATAATATCAGAAACACTAAAAGATGCCTTTTCTATATCATCAAAAATCACCAACATAGACTTGGCAAAAGATGGCTTAGGAATAAGCTTTAAGGTGATTTCAGAGATAACCCCTAAAGTACCTTCAGAGCCCACCATAAAAGACGAAAGATTATACCCACTCACACATTTAACAGTTTTTGAGCCAGTTTTTACCAGTTCGCCAAAACTATCAAAAAAGGTCAGTCCCATGACATAATGCCCTGTAACGCCATACTTCAAACCTCTAAGTCCACCTGCATTCTCCGCCACATTTCCGCCCATGGTAGATACTTTTTGAGAACCTGGATCAGGAGGATAAAACAGGCCATACTTCTCAACTTCTTTAGCCAAATTAAAAGTGATCACTCCTGGCTCTACCCGGGCATAAAGATCGTCCAAATTGATCTCTAGAATTTTATTTAACCGGGTAGTGACGATAACAGCTCCCTTTTGCTTGGCAGGAATCGTGCCCCCGCTTAAGTTGGTACCAGAACCTCTCACGGTAATAGCATACCCCTCTTGGGATAAAACCCTAACCACCTTTCCTAATTCTTCCTGAGAGTTGGGGAAAACCACTACCTCGGGTATAACAGGCTCTAAACAAGTGGAGTCATAAGAATAAGTATGAAGAGTAGCTTCATCTGTAAAAACATCAGAATATCTTAAAATGGCCTTTAACTTATTGACTAGCTTTATATCCATAGAATCTACACTCGTTTAAAAATTATAAATTGGTCTATCCAATTACCAACACAACTTAAAGCTGTCAATAGGTATAAATAAAAAATAATTAATGGGCGAAAATTTACGGTAGAAGACAATTAATTGTCATAAACAGTCAATAAAGATTAATAACAAACAAAAACTAGTTATTCAAAGTGAAGAAAAAATTGGTATGAAAATAGGATCAATTGCTAAGAGATGTGCTGGCAGGAGACTTTTTTTGCTAAAAGATCATTTTATTGTTTTATAACTGCATTTTTTTACAAAACTCCATCACAAACAAAATATGTTCTTTCATTGCCTGAGCAGCTTCTTGAGGAGATCTGTTTTTTATTCCTTCTAAAATAGACTTGTGTTGAGATGTAATCACAGGTAAATGAGCTGTCTCTTTAAGATAAAATCTATTTTCTTTAATTCCATAAAAAAGCAAATCGTAAAAGGCTTTCATAGTATAGACTTGAGCAGGATTTTGAGTGGCATAAGAAATGCTCATATGAAACGTTACATCTTCTTCTGAAGCCACTTTATCGTCTTCGTTTGCCAGCATCCTCTGATAGCTTTGTTCTAAAAGCTCTATGTCCTTTTTAGTGGCTCTTTTGGCAGCAATAGCGGCTGCATTAACCTCTAATCCCAACCGCACCTCCAAAAGATCAGACAAGGAAACGTCTTCTGACAGTATTTGTCGCAAAGGATTTTCCATGTAGCCTTTTTTGGAAGATCGCACAAAAGTGCCTTGCCCCTGTCTTTGCTCTATAAGCCCCTGGCTGATTAATTTTTGCAAGGCGAGTTTTACAGTAGATCGACTCACTCCAAAACCCGTTGCCAGTTCTCGTTCTGGTGGAAGCTTGTCCCCTGGTTTTAAAATATTCCTAAAAATCATGTTTTTTAATTCTTCATAAACTTGATCGCTTATTCTCTTGGGTCTTATAGGTTGGATATTTATCTTCATACACTTTAACCTCTAAAAAACATCTATAAAAACACCCTCTACTCCTGTTTGCTTATCAAGGGCAAGGAAATCTGAAATATGGTCTGACTCTCCTTAGAATACAGTTTAACTTCACCATCCCAATGCTTAATAAGTTCTTGAGTTAAATATAATCCAAAACCTAAATGTCCATCTTTGGTGGTTAAAAAAGGCATAAAAGGTTTGTCAGTTTTTAACTCTGTAGGAGAACTAAGTTCAAATACGACCTTATTGTCTATAATTGTGACTTTAAAAGTTATATTAAACAAACCATCCTTATCTTTTAGTTCCTCTAAAGAATTTATTAACCCTTCTTCCAGACAAAAAGTTAAAACATATGGAGCAATAGTTATTGTATTGTATAAACCATCTCCTCCTACGTCTAATTCCACTCTATGTTTACAAAAAGAATCATTCTTCCAGTAAGCAACAAGCCAAGAAATAAAATCGTTTATATAAATTTGTTGGACAGATTCATTCACATAAAATTGCCTATCTCCTGCAATTTTATTTAATTTATCAAATTGTTTAATTACATTTTTACATGCCTGCAGCCTTTTTTCACTTTTAGGAGAAGATAAATCTCTATCTAATAAAGAGAAATTCATCTTTAATAAATGTAAACTATTGTTTATATTATGCAAAAAACCAGGTACCAATCTGCCCTCTCTTGCTGCAAGGTACAAAAAAACTAGTTTTATTATACTAGCGTAAGAATACATAATCTGCCCTCAAATATTCAAACAAGGCGCTTCTTTAGACAAAAAGAAAGTTATATTAATTTACAAAAATTTGACAATGGTCTAGTTATACTGAGACAAACGGCTAGAATAGCCCACTTTTCCAGCCAAACAACTAAAAAATCTTTATCTGGTGCAACTGCCAAAATAAGAATTTGTTTTTTTGGAGTAAATTTTCAAGTTATAACTATTTTAATTGAAAAAATTCTTATGAGTCTAAATCCAACAGGGCAAAAAAATTTTGGGACATCCTCTTTAATACTTCGCCAGACTTAACAAAGAATTAACTCATAGCCACCACTAACTTCTAAATTACAATCTTTGTTCCCGTAAAAGTTCTCTTTGCTCTTTAAACACAAACTGAACAATTTGCTCTCTATCAGATTCTCTTATATTTACGTATTCAAAGGCATAAACAGCTTTATTGTGCAATTCTTCTTTTCTGATAATCTTTCCTACCACTCCTATCACGACAGGAGGCAAAGAGGATAAAAAAATAGCAGCTTCCAGATACTCACCAGGTTCTATTTTTTGATCGGTACTAAAGCGCAGACCAGCTCCGCTAATTTCAATAATTTCTCCCGCACCCGGGTAGTCCTGCTCAACATCCTTTTGACTAAAAAAGCTTAAAATCAAATCTAATTTGTTATCCATGTGCGACAAAAAATCTAACAGTTCCTGGGGCAAATAATTAGACTTAACACTACTTAAATCTGGCTTAGAGCTACAATCAACACACCCCAAAAACAAGGGCATGGCATCTGCATAAGTTGGACGAAAGCGTATTTTTAGCCTTGTTTTGACTCTAGAAAATCTTCTACTCGTTTGTTCCATGTTAGTTTCTTTTTTATGAGAATGTGGTCTAAAAATCCTATTCTCCATTAATATCTATTTGAACTTGCATGGCCTTAACTGGACATATTTTGGTGCATCTACCACAAGCCGTACACTTTTGAGGATCAAATTCTATTAACCTTGTTTCTTTATTTAAATGCAAAGCACCCGTCAGACACAAACTCAAACACAACCCGCAGTGCATACAAAGTCCTTCATCTCTGGCGATATTTTGGGCAACTTCCTGAATAGAAACGCCATTTTCCTGTAAATAAGAAAGGCCTTTTTGAAAATCCTCCTCAGGGCCACTTAATTCGATAATCATGTGTCCCTCTTCTTTGGGAGTAATTCTGGCCTTTAAAATATTAAAGGTCAAATCAAATCTGCGTGCCAAATTACAAATCATGGGTTGCCTGGAGACTTTGGCTGCAAAATGTAAAGAAATTATCTTGGAAGGATACTTGGCATTCATTAACGTTTTCCTTCTAATTTTATTAAAAAGGCCTTAGCCCTTTTGGCTTCTATGGTTTTAGGAAATCTTTTTATTACGTCTTTTAACAGCAAAATAGCTGCTTTATTTTTTTGAATCTTAGCAAAAGCCATTGCCTGTTTCAACAAAGCAGAAGGGAGCTTGCTGCTTTTGGGATATTTATCTATTACTTCTTGATAGGCCAAAATTGCCCTTTTATAATCTCCCATTTGATAAAAACACTCTCCCTGCCAAAAATAGGCATTGGGCACCAATTTATGTTTGGGGTAAAGTTTGACAAACGATTCCCATAAAGTTTGAGCCAGATCATACTTACGCGCATAAAAGGCGTCTAGAGCCTGTTTGTACTGCTCCTCTGGAGTAGAGGCCTGCCCCAAAGCAGGGGAGGAAGAATTTTTAGAACTAGTAGCATTTTGAGTTTGACCTGTCTGCTCCAACTCCACTCCCAACCTATTGCTCAAAGCCAAAAGCATACCTTCTAATTGTCCCACCTTTTTTTGCAAATTGTCTATAGCAACAGTAGCATTTTGAGAAAATTTAGAAAACTTTTGCTGCTCTCTGTCTAATCTATCCACTTGTCCATTCAAAGAAGCAATTTTTATTCTCAAGTTTTGCATCTCGGCCCATAAATTAGCCTGAGTTGAACGCACAGGTGAAGACTCTTTTTGTAACTGAAGGGCAAAACTCTTTTCTGTTTCTTTTAATTCTTTTTGTAACCTGGCAATTTCTTGCTTTAAGGCTTTATTTTCCTGTTCCAGACGGGATTGTTGGCTATACATTTCATAGCGCAAAGAAGATAAATCCTCTTTAGTTACACACGCCGCACTCAAAGCCAAAAGCAAAATTACACCTACCAACTTATACCAATTAACATTTTTTAATCCGCTTTCGCCCCACAAATACATAAGCTAAACCTCCTATAACAGGCACAAACACTGCCAGTCCCAACCAAATCATTTTTTCTTGATAAGAATTGAAGTTGTTTTTGAAAATATGGTTAATTGCCCACAAATTCGGTAAAATCGGCAAAATTAACAACGGTAAGACATACACTAATTTGTCTGCAGGAATACCGAACATCTAAGCACCTCGTCTAGATTTTCTTCTGTGCCAAAGTATAATAAGACCTATCCAAAAAACAAAAAAAGCAACGACCTGAGTAGCACTCAAAGGCCCAATCCATCCTCTATAGTCCCCCCGGAAAAACTCTATATTAAAACGAAAAATCGCATATAAAACCAAAAACAAACCAAACATCTGGCCTGTATTTAATTTTTTTCGCGCCAACATCAAAATAATAAACGTTATTAATCCTGCCAAAGAATGATAAATCTGGGTAGGATGTAAGGGAACATACAAAGGAGCTAAAGATTTGGGATTGGTAAAGGTAATGGCCCAAGGCACAGTAGTAGGCTTGCCATAACAACAGCCTGCACACAAACAGCCCATCCTGCCTACAGCCTGCCCCATAGCTATACCTGGAGCAACACAATCAGCCCAAGGCCAAAAAGGTTGTTGATACCTTTTAAAAAACCAAAAACTACTTATGGCCCCACCAATAGCCCCGCCA
The DNA here is from genome assembly GCA_030950395.1 of Desulfonauticus sp. Classification (GTDB taxonomy): domain Bacteria; phylum Desulfobacterota; class Desulfovibrionia; order Desulfovibrionales; family Desulfonatronovibrionaceae; genus Desulfonauticus. Next base: position 35,868 of record JAUZRP010000053.1, read on the forward strand.
AGAAAAACCAACCCACCCTTCCAAAACATAAACATTTCTAAAGGGTGCTTTAAAAAATAATCCCAACAGATTAAAATATAAAACAATCTGGCACCAATAAAACCTCCTACAAGCACATAAAATCCTAATTCCGAGGTCAAAACGTGGTTTAAACCTCTTTTTTTGGCTTCTCTAGAGGTAATAGCCAAAGCCAATAAAACCGCGGAAGCAATAAAAAAACCATAAGAATAAATGGTGATGGGACCAATTTTAACTAGAATGGGATGCATGTTTTTTCCTTTTGTAAAAAGACAACATTAAACAAACCGTGCCACAAAAAATAGCCATATCTGCCACATTAAAAGCTGGCCAGTGATAGCTGGATATATAAAAGTCTAAAAAATCTATGACCTTCCCCAGACGAATCCTGTCAATCAGATTGCCTAAAGCTCCCCCCAAAATCAGTCCCAAGCCCACAAATAAAAAATAATCCTTTCTTGAAACCGTACGCAACAAGTGCACAATCAAAACTATGGCCAAAGCAGAAACAGCAATAAAAAAATACGTCTGCCAGCTAATATCTGCCCTATTTAAAAAGCCAAAAGCTGCTCCCTTGTTTAGAATGTGCACCAAGTTTAAAAAACCTGGAACAATTTCTTTGCTGGACCAAAGGGGAATATTGCGCTCTATCCAAAACTTACTGACCTGATCCAAAAACAACACCACTCCACCCAAGCCAAAGCATATCTTATACTTATTCATTTAAACCCCTTTTTCTTACTTAAAAACATCGTTGTCTCTCTTGTTTCCCATAGCCTATAACTTCTTACTCATCAACTCCCTTTCACTGCCAAAAATCTATTTTAGGAACTCTTTAACTCTTAAACCTATCTATAGCCAGTCCTTAGCTGACACTACTTTTATTATTTCCAAAGTTAAACTATCTACCTTACTTCTTATTCTCCCATCAACTCCAATACCTTTGCGCATCTGGGACAGACATCTGGATACTTAGGATGCTCTCCTACCTGAGGATGATAAACCCAACATCTCTGACATTTTTGCCCACAAGCCTTTTCCACAGTAATTAATAAGTTTTCTATCTCTTGACTTGTAAAATAGTCATCTCTAGGCTTTTCTGAAAGAAACTCTACTCGAGATACAATAAACACTTCTCTTAGTAACTCTTCCTGTTCCTTTAAATCCTGAGCAATTTGTTCAGGCAAAAACAAACCAATTTTACACTCTAGAGAATGCCCCACAACTCCATTTTTTCTTTTAGGCTCTATAGCCTTAGTTACTTCTTCCCGCAGGCTATAAATCATATCCCAAAACAATTTTTCTTGCTCAGAAAAATTAAATCCTTCTGGAGTAGGCAAGTCAGTTCCAAACACACTTTGACCAGCTAGTTTTAATCCTTCTGGCAAATGTTGAAATATTTCTTCTGCTGTAAAACTTAAAATAGGAGCAATATTTTTTAGAATTAAAAACAAAATATAATACAAAGCAGTTTGGGCAGAAAGCCTTTCTTTACTCTTAGAAGCACTAACATACAATCTATCTTTTAAAACATCTAAATAAAAAGCAGACAACTCTGTAACACACAAATTGTGTAGCACATGAAAAACTTTATGAAATTCAAAATTAGCATAAGCCCTTTGCATTTTTAAATCAGCCTGGAGGGTCAAAAATAGTCCGTATCTATCCAAAGGAAGCATTTCTTCAAAAGACATTAAATCCTTTTGGGGTTGAAAATCTTTTAGATTGCCTAAAAGGAAACGAGAAGTATTTCTAATTCTTCTGTAGGCATCCACCAAACGCTTTAAAATTTCATCAGAAATACGCACATCTTCCTGGTAATTAACAGAGGAAACCCAAAGACGCAGTATCTCTGCCCCATATTTTTTTATAATTTCTTCTGGGGCAATAACATTGCCAATGGATTTGGACATCTTGCGGCCTTCGCCATCTACCACATACCCATGAGTAAGCACCGCTCTATAAGGAGGCACGCCTCTTGTGCCAATACTAGCCAACAAAGAAGAATGAAACCAACCTCTATGCTGATCTGATCCTTCCAGATAAAGGTCTGCAGGAAAGGCACATTCTGGCCTTTTTTCTAAAACAGCAGCAAAACTGGTCCCAGAATCAAACCAGACATCTAAAATATCATCTTCTTTTTCAAACTCACTTTGTCCGCAATGGGGACATTTTAAACCCTCTGGCACCAATTCACTAAGAGGAGCTTCAAACCAATAATCTGCCCCTCTAGGATGATTTTCAAAACGCTTTACAACCTCCATTACCCAGTCGGCATCAAACCAGGCCTCTCCACAAGATTTACAAATAAGGGCTATAATAGGCACGCCCCAGGCCCTTTGTCTGGAAATGCACCAATCAGGTCTTTGCTCCACCATATTATAAATTCTATCTCTTCCCCAGGCAGGGATCCACTGGACTTGTTCTTTTATGGCCTGTAAGGCTTTTTTCCTTAAATCGTTTGCCTCCATAGAGATAAACCACTGAGTGGTAGCCCTAAAAATCACTGGTTTTTTACATCGCCAACAATGGGGATAAGAATGGTTAATTTTAGTTTGAGTCAGCAAATTCCCTACTTCTTGTAATTTTTCTATAACCTTGGGGTTAGCAGAAAATACATCCAGGCCTGCAAAAAATTCCACCTGAGGCAAAAACCTTCCCTGATCGTCCAAAGGAGACAAAATATCAAGACCATATCTAAGACCAGTCTCGTAGTCCTCTGGGCCATGCCCTGGAGCAGTGTGCACACAACCTGTCCCACTTTCTAAAGTCACGTACTCGGCCAACACCACAGGGGATTTGCGCTCGTAAAAAGGGTGTTTGGTTTCCAGCCCTTCTATTTGTTGACCAGAAATAGTCGCCACTTTTTCATAATCTTCCCACCCAAATATTTCTGCACACACCGCAAGCAGTCTTTCTGCCAATAAATAAAACTCTCCCTTGACCTTGACCCAAACATAATCAAATTCTGGATGCACAGCTATGGCCATATTATCAGGCAAGGTCCATGGAGTAGTAGTCCAAATCACCACGTAAGCATTACCAGAAATCTGGGGAAACTTTTCCGCTAAAGACTTTTTGTTTACAGGGAAACGCACATAAATAGAAACAGACGTATGCTCAGCATATTCCACTTCTGCCTCAGCCAAAGCTGTTTCACAGGAAATACACCAGTAAATAGGCTTTTTAGACCTCTTTACCCCACGCTTTTGCATAAAACGCCCCAGTTCTCGGGCAGTAGCGGCTTCGTACTCTGGAGACATAGTTAAATAGGGCTCATCCCACAAACCAAATACTCCCAAACGCTTGAACTCCTCTCGCTGAATAGCCAGATATTTTAAGGCATATTCCCTGCATTTTTTTCTAATATCTACTACAGGCAATTCTTTTTTTTCTTTTTTTAACGTTTGCTCTACTTTCAATTCTATGGGTAGCCCATGACAGTCCCAACCAGGCACGTACTCTGCCTTAAATCCGGATAAATTTTTAAATTTAACGATAATGTCTTTTAGAATTTTATTTAAAGAGGTCCCCAGATGAATATGACCATTGGCATAAGGTGGACCATCGTGAAGAATATATCGGGGTTTATTGTTGTTTTTACTAATCATTTGTTGATAAACATCAATTTCTTGCCAAAACTTAAGCATTTTGGGTTCATTTTTGGTCAAATTAGCCCGCATGGGAAAACTGGTTTGGGGTAAATTTAAGGTGTCTTTATAATCGCTCATCTTATAGATGCCTCCTCTGATATATCCTAGAAATACAAAAATTAAAAAGTGTGTTTGGAATGCAGACAAGTCTAGAGGAGTTCTTAAAATTGTCAATAAAGTTTAAAACCTGTTTTAAAAATATCTAGTTAAAAATAACTAGCCAAATCTACCCCAAGATAAAAAACATATTTTTCTTATTTTTGCCAACAAACTGTAACCTTTTTTATGGTATGGGCAAATAAATTTTGCAACATGTAAACTTTATGACCAAATTACTAACTTTCATTTTTACCCATAGCTCCCAAAAAATCTTTTTTGTAGCTATGAAGTATTTCTCTCCTAAATTGTACCTTAACGCTAATCCACATCTTACTAAGCAAAAATTTTGCTTTTTGAGCCTTAGGTCGTTTACCCAATTTACGATTTTCCTTCTCAAACATTATTCAGCGAGAAAAAATTTTAATCCATAAATAGGAGAAAAAAGTGATAAAAATTGACTTACACGTGCATTCTATAGGTTCTAATCAGCCAGCAGGTTTTTTTTCTGAGAAATTTGGTCTGGCCGAAAGTTACACGTCCCCTCTTTATCTCTACAAAATTTTAAAGCAACGAGGCAAAACTCTAGTCACTATTACAGATCATGATTCTATAGATGGATGCCTGGAGATCGCCCATCTTCCTGACACCTTTATCAGTGAAGAGGTAAGTGCTTATTTCCCAGAAGATAAGACCCTAATCCATGTCTTAACCTTTGATATTAACGAGGTTCAACACAAAGAAATTCAAAAATTAAGATATAATATTTACGAGTTGGTAGATTATCTTCAGGAACAAGATATTTTATATTCTATTGCCCATCCCCTATACGACATGACTGGCACTCTATGCAAAGCTCATCTAGAAAAAATGCTCCTTTTGTTTGATATCTGGGAAATCCAAAACGGATCCAGATCCAGACTTGGCTCTGAGGTAATAAAAAAATTTATAGATAATCATCCTTGGAATAAAATTTTACAACTAGCAGATAAATATGGTTTTTTAAAACGTCAGCGTCAAAAAATCAGTTTTACTGCCGGCACTGATGACCATGCTGGTCTAGACGCAGGCAAAACTTATACCCTTGTGAAGAAAGGACACACTTTAGAAGATCTAAAAAAAGCTTTGCGCTCGCAAAAAACCATACCTCAAGGTATCTATGGATCACCTGTAAGATTGGGACACAATATAATGAAAATCATCTACACTGGTGTCTCCAATAATTACAATCTTGGACAATTTCAGGACATTCTGGATAGAATTTTTAAAAATGGAGATGAACCTCCTAAAAGTATTTTTAGCAAAATGGCCAACGCTCCTCTGGCCATAATCAAACGCAAAAAAACAGACAAACTATTAAAAGACGTGCTTGATTTAGACATAGAAATTTTAAACAGCAATTTTGTCTATTATAAATCTTATTATTTTGTAAACTATCTCATCCCGCAAGCCATAAAAAAGATCATAAATGGAGAAATCTCTCTTCAAAACATTTCTTCCTATTTAGGACTAAGCGCTCTTTCTCTATTGCCCCTGGCCACCTATACCTCTGTTTACTATCACCGGGCCCACGAAAAAGAATTTGCCCGCAAAATAAGTCAGGAGCTGAACGGCACAAATTTAAATACAGGCAAAACCATTTGTTTTACAGATACATTTTTTGACATCAACGGAGTTGCCAAAACCTATCAAAACATCTGGCATCTTGTGCAAAAACACAGTTTAAATTTCAAACTGGCGTTATGTAAAGAAGAACCAAACGTTAATTTGAGAAAAAATCCCTACTTAAAAATCTTTAAACCTGCTTTATCCTTTCCTCTACCAGAATATCCAGAAATAACAGTAAACATGCCCAGTTTTTTAAAAGTCCTCAATTACGTGGAAAAAGAAAATTTTGAAGTTGTATATGCTGCCACTCCAGGGATATTGGGCATTACAGCCCTACTCGTGGCCAAAATTTTAAAACTGCCTTTTGTTACCACGTTTCATACTGATTTTGCAGCTTACGTATATAAATTTACCAATGACTTTATGGCCAGAGAAATCACCTGGAATCTTCTCTCCTGGTTTTACAACAGAGCCACCAGAGTCCTTGTGCCTTCCAATCATTGCAAAGAAGTCTTGATACAACATGGAGTAAGGCCTCGCCTTATAGAAACCTTTCAACGAGGAGTAAATCTGAAAAAATTTAATCCTGCGTATAAAAATAAAAACTTTTTTAAACGATTTATTCCTAATTACAAAAATGAACCCATTATCCTGTACGTAGGCAGGGTATCTAAAGAAAAAGAAATAGACGTATTTCTAAAAGTTGCCAATCTATTTCAAGACAAACCAGTGCATTTCGTAATTGTTGGAGATGGTCCGTATCGAAAAGAGGCCCAAAATCAGGCTCCACAAGTGATTTTTACTGGTTATCTAGAAGGAACAGACCTGGCCACCGCCTATGCTTCCAGCTTCTTACTCTTATTTCCCAGCACCACAGAAACTTTTGGCAATGTTATTTTAGAAGCCTATGCCTGCGGAATACCTGTTTTGGTCTCTGACCAAGGGGCCTCAGCAGAAAACGTAATTCCAGAAAAAACAGGTTTTATTGTCCCTCAAAACAACCCTCATACCTATGCCAGTTTCATTAATCAACTTCTCGCCAACCAACCCCTGCATCAGACCATGAGTAAAAACTGTCTTGAATTTGCAAAATCAAAAGAATATGAGGACCTGCTTTTACAGATGATTGAAAAAATCTCTCTGGACCAACTCCGCGTTCACAATACGGACCAAGCTTTAGTGCAAGCAGTATAAATCTCTTTGCCAGAGCTAAGCATTAAAAATAGTAATAGCGACCCATGATAAGCAGTAGCTTAGGCTAGCTAAATAGAAAAAAGGGGTGGAAGGGCAATTTGTCATTCTTGAGCCTTTAATCAGGCAGCTTTTTACAAATGCTCCTTACAAGCCCACGCGTAAAATCAGATCCGTAATCGGACCTCTGGATCGAGGACCAGTTAATACCAAATGCCCATAATTGGGTTGTCCTTTACACAGTTTGGTCACCCAATTAAGACCATTGTTATCTTCGTTTAAATAAGGATTATCCACTTGATTGGTATCTCCACAAATAAATACTCTGGTATTTTCTCCACATCTGGTCAAAACAGCGCGCATCTCGTTTCGACTTAAGTTCTGCCCCTCATCTATCAGTAAAATGGCGTTCTCTATGTTCATCCCACGCACAAAATTAAGGGGCAAAATTTCTAATTTTTTGGGATTAAATTTTTCCCCATCTTCTTTAAACAACTTATTGGCTGGCCTAATCTCGTGCAACTTTTCAATCAAATCTTTAATAGGCCTTATAATGGGCTCCATTTTATCGTCTACAGATCCAGGCCTAAACCCCAGCTCTTTTCCAATTTCAATGCAAGGTTTTAAAATAAATATTTTTTTATAAGGGGAATCTTTTTCTTGAAGCACAAGATGAAAAGCAGCAGCTAAAGAAAGAATCGTCTTCCCATAACCTGCTTTGCTTTGCAAAGTAACAATATCCAGCGTATTGTCTAATAATAGCTCAAAGGCTAAATTTTGATAAATATTTTTAGGCACTATGCCCCAAACTTTATGTTGATAATCAATCACCTTTACTGAATCCACTTTGTGATAAACCGGTTTTCCATTCTCCCAGACAAAAGAATTGGGCACAATATCATCGGGCTCACTAATACCTGTCCACATTTCACTCACAGATTGATACGGCTTGGAACTCTTAAACTCCTGCGTGCTAATGCCTCGTTTTTCTGCTTTAAACTGTAAAAGCACATCATTGGTAACCAAAATAGGCTCAGAAAGATCGTGAGCTAAAATTTCTTCTATAATCAATTCGTCTGCATATACGTCTTGACTATAATCAACATTTTGTAAACGCAAAACTTGCAACCATTCTCTATGTTCCATAAATAAATGGCTAATTTGACTAATGATAGCCTGCAGCCTGGACTTAGCCTTTAACTTGTCCAACTCACAAATAACGCTATAGGGGATATATACCTCGTTTTCCTGACCATTACGCAAAATAAGAATACTCTCTGGATTATCCAAAAGCACATTGGTATCTAAAATATATTTTTTATTCATTTTTCCCCCTTAATATAAAGTTAGCGTTAAGTGCGAATAATTTTCCTCTTCTTAGTTCGTCTTAACGCTAAATAATCGTAGTTTTGATCTGGTAAAAAATTTTTTTGTGGTTCATGTTTTTGAAATAATTGGACAGTCCAATTTTTTGTTTCCTGAATAACGTCAGTAAAAATACCACTCCCTCCTTTAGTAAAAATTTCTCTGGTTCGGGTTAAAGAATTGATCGTAAAGACCAAACAATAAAGACCTTTGTTAGAAAATCTCTGTAAAGTGCGAAAATCGGGTAAAACGTTTGTATGATAAGCCATAGCTCCCAGCTCCAAAGTCAAATCCAAGGGATTGGGATGCTGTCCAGACCAAAGCACTGCTGTGGCAATTTGCGGAGCAAGAGTTTTCACAATTTTTAAGTACTTGAGATAAAAAGAAGAAATCAAAACATCTGTTTCCATTTCCAGATCAAAAATAACATCCAATACTTTTTTCACCACAAAGTCGTCGTCCCAGATACTGGAAAGATCTTTTATCTCTACATTTACTCCCACTCCATAGCTCTTGGCCAAAAGCAAGACATCTCTCAAAAGGGGGATAGTTTGAGGGGTAAGACAGCCTTGAGTTGTCTTTTTTGCGTCCTGTTGAAAAAACCAAGAGGAACAATCCAAACACTGCAATTCAACATAAGAAAATTGAGCCAATTCACAGTGAATTCGCTCAGGATAAACTTGTTTTACGTTGGTAGTACGCTCCAGGGTTTGATCGTGAAAAACCACGACCTGAGCATCTCTGGTGAGCTGAACGTCCAATTCCCAATATCTGGCACCGAGGAAAAAAGCCCTTTGAAAAGATAATAATGTATTTTCCGGAGCTAAAGAACTAGCCCCCCGATGAGCTATAAAAAAAGGCGGGTTAGACTTAAACAACACGCTCCCTTTTATGCCGTTTTTTTCACTTATAATCACATCTTGAAACATTTTTATGACATAAAAAAGGCAATTGAACGACAATACCCCAAAGGATATGTTGGACATCAAATAATATCCCCAAAAATGATTAAAACCAATGTTCAAACCCAAAAACTGGATGCTCAAACATCCTGTTTTCCCTATTTAACCCGCCTTACCTATCTGCTACATCTTCCCGTCTTCACTATCACTAAGTTTAAAGTCCACAAAAAACTTGTCATTTTAAAAATTATAAGCTAATAAAATTTCTCTTAAGCCAATTTTTAGAAGATCAGGAGGTTAGGTAAACATGAAAAAAGACATCCACCCTAAACTATATGATACTACAGTGGTTTGTTCTTGCGGTTATTCCTTTCAGACCAAGTCTACGGCAGGGGAAAAAGTCCTGGTAGAAATTTGTTCCAATTGTCATCCATTTTTTACTGGTCAGCAAAAATTTGTCGATACTGCTGGAAGGATTGATCGTTTCCGCCGCAAGTATGCAAAATTTCAAAAGTCAGAAGAGAAATAACCCATCAAAGTATAACAAATTGCCTCTGTCAAAACTTTTCTACATTTTTTTGCAAGAACTTTGCTTAGTTAGAGGCTAGTGTTAAGCAGAAAGGATTGCATTTAAATAGAGACTTAACGCTAAGAGGGGTTATTTAAATCTAAATTGTAAAAACTCAGGTTAGGGTCAACGATCTATGTCTAAAGAATTAGTAGGCGGTCAGGCTGTTATAGAAGGCGTTATGATGCGCTTTCAGGATACTTTATCTATTGCCGTTAGAACTCCCAGGGGAGATATCCTCGTGCATACCAGAGATTGGTGGCGTTTGACCCAAAAAGACTGGCAAAAAAGAAAGTTTATTCGGGGTTTTTTTGTGTTATTGGAAACACTAGTAAACGGCATCAAAGCTCTTAATTTTTCGGCCCAACACGCTTTGGACGAAGAAGAAGAGATGAGCCCTCGGGCTATATTTTTTAGTATGGTGCTAGCTATTGGCTTTGCCATCTTGTTGTTTGTAGTTTTACCTCATCTTTTTTCCATTTTTTTAAATAAAGAAGGTCTGTGTGGGAATATAAATTCTCTTTCTTTTCATCTCTGGGATGGGGTAGCCAAGTTTGTTTTGTTTTTGGCTTATGTTATAACTATTTCCTTTATTCCAGACATAAGACGGGTCTTTGAGTATCATGGAGCAGAGCACAAAACCATTTATGCCTATGAAAATGCTTTAGACTTGACTTACGACAACATAAAACCATTTAGCCGTCTTCACCCTAGATGTGGCACGTCTTTCTTACTATTCGTCTTGGCCATTTCTATTTTAATATTTTCTATTGTGGTGCCTTTAACTCTGCAGGCAATTAATGTTTCTAATTTCTGGCTAAAGCATGTTATTGCTTTAGGTCTTAAAATTCTTTTAATGATTCCTATTAGCGGTCTTGCTTACGAACTAATTAAGATTGCAGGAAAAAATGAAAATTCCTTGTGGTGTAAAATACTTTGTTTGCCAGGACTTTTTTTTCAGCTCTTCACCACCAAAGAACCGGATGAAAAACAGGTAGAAGTTGCTATTGCAGCCTTAAAAGGAGCTATACAACGAGGGGAACATGTTAGCTAAACTAGAATCTCTTGAACGCAAGTTTTTGGATTTAGAAAAAGAGTTAAGTTCACCTGAAATTTTTCAAAATCAGGAAAAGTATAAAAAGCTCTCCAAGGCCCATGCAGAGCTTCAGGAAATCGTCCAAACCTACCGTGAATACAAAACAGTTTTAGATCAACTCCAGGAAAGCCAAGAGCTTTTAAAAGATGGCGATCCTGAAATAAAAAAATTAGCTGAGGAAGAAATTAAAAACTTAAAAACATCTAAATCAGATCTGGAGCAACGATTAAAAATACTTTTAATACCAAAAGATCCTCTAGACGAAAAAAACATTATCTTAGAAATACGCGCAGGCACAGGCGGAGAAGAAGCAGCCCTATTTGCTGCCGATTTATTCAGGATGTACTCCAGATATGCGGAAAATAAAGGCTGGAAAGTAGAAATAATGGAAGCCCACGAAACAGGTACCGGAGGCTTTAAAGAAGTTATTGCCAATATTTCAGGCAAACAGGTTTATAGCAGGTTAAAATTTGAATCCGGTGTCCATAGGGTACAAAGAGTGCCCGCAACAGAATCCCAGGGACGAATTCACACCTCAGCAGTAACTGTGGCTATCTTGCCAGAAGCAGAGGAAGTGGACGTCCACATAGAACCCAATGAATTACGAATTGATGTGTTCAGGTCTTCTGGTCCTGGAGGACAAAGTGTTAATACCACAGACTCAGCAGTCAGAATTACGCATCTTCCCACTGGTCTTGTGGTCACCTGCCAAGATGAAAAATCCCAACACAAAAATAAAGCCAAAGCCCTAAAAGTGTTAAGAGCCCGTTTGCTCCAGCTAAAACAAGAAGAACAAAAAAAAGAACTCGACCAAAGCAGAAGAGCCCAAGTAGGTAGCGGAGATAGGTCCGAACGTATCAGGACCTACAACTTTCCTCAAGGAAGAGTAACAGACCACAGGATTAATCTAACTATTTACAATCTTGATGCCGTGTTAGAGGGAGAACTAGACCAAGTAATAGATCCCCTAATCCAACACTTTCAAACAGAAGCCTTACAAAAAGAAGCATCCCTGTAGTAAATTGATGTGACCTATAGAGAAGCCTTAACTTACGCCAGTACTTTATTAAAACAGGCCAATATTCCAAACCCTGCCCTAGAGGCAAGCCTGCTTTTAGGCTTTGTTTTAAACCAATCCAAAGAATACATCTACACCCATCCATTCCACACCTTATCCCCAGAGCAAAAACAAACCTTATGCTCTTTGATCCAAAAAAGAATCCAAAAAACACCTCTTGCTTATTTGCTTGGTTCCAAAGAATTTTACGGCCTTAATTTTAAAATAAATCCACACGTGCTCATACCTCGTCCAGAAACAGAGTTGATTGTGGAGGAGGTAAAAAAACATTTTCTCCCCACCCAAAATTTTATCTTTTGTGATTTGGGATGCGGAAGTGGATGTATAGGTCTAACCATTGCCAAAGAATTTCCAAATTCTAAAGGTGTGCTGCTAGACATTTCCAAACAGGCTTTACAATTGGCTAAAAATAATTCCCTGAGCCTAAATTTAAAAAACCACATCTTATTTGTGCAGTCAAACCTAAAAAAAATTGCTTTTCGCAAACCTTTTGACCTCATCGTAAGCAATCCTCCTTATATTGCTACAAAAGAACAACATGCTTTGCCTGAAGACGTAAGACTCTTTGAACCTCGTCTAGCTCTATTGGCAGGAAAAACAGGTCTGTTATTTTATCCATTTTTAAAAAAATTAGTAAAAAAACACTTAAAACCAGGAGGTATCTTTGTGGCTGAGTTTGGATCTGGACAAACCCAGGCTATTCAAAAAATGTTTTCAAATTTTGCTAACCTCTCCATTATTAAAGATCTAGCCAACAAAGATAGGCTCGTACTCATCCAAAAATCGATCTAAACAAAGGAAAGAAAAATACCTAAACATTTCAAAAAAACAACAAATTCAAAAAAAAACAACAAACCTTTTAATTCAAACAGAGTAAAAGTCTTTTTATATCAACATGTTACAGTAGGCATATTTTTTGAATAAGGAGGAAACAAAAATTTTAAGGAGTTACTGGTGAGACAAAAAACCTTAAAAAAAGAAATAAAATGCACAGGCATTGGTTTACATAAAGGGGAAAAAGTCCATTTAACCTTAAAGCCAGCCCCAGAAGACCATGGTATTGTTTTTTGGATAAAACAATACCACCAAACTTTTGTGCTCAAACTCACTCCCTCTGCTGTTACTGAAACCACTTTAGCCACTTCTATTGCCAAAGACAACGTTCAATTGGCCACGGTAGAGCATCTTTTGGCAGCTATTCAAGGGTTAGAAATTGACAATTTAATTATAGAAGTAGAAGGGGATGAAGTGCCTATTATGGATGGCAGTGCCACTTCCTTTGTATTTTTAATGCGTTCCGTGGGTATCAAAAAACAAAGTGCTCCCAAAAAAGTCCTGGCTCTAAAAAAAGAGGTAAATTTTAAAGATGGTAAGAAAAGAATTTTGGCCCGTCCCTATCCAGGCCTAAAAATTAAATATCACATTGAGTTTCCTCATCCTTTGATCGGCAAACAAACCTTTGTTTATGAAAATTCTCCTGAAAACTTCATAAAACAACTGGCCAAAGCCAGAACTTTTGGATTTTTAAAACAAGTAGAATTATTACACCAATTAGGCAAGGCCAAAGGTGGCTCTTTGGACAATGCCATTGTGTTAGACGAATACGGAGTGATTAATGCTGAAGGGCTGCGCTTCAAAGATGAATTTGTCCGTCATAAAATTTTAGATTTTCTAGGAGATATCCTTTTAATTGGTTTACCCTTACAAGGTTATTTTGAAGTGTACTGTTCTGGACATAAATTTAATAATGAGTTTATACGTTTTTTAAATTCGAACCGGGATCTTTATCTAGAAGAAAAAGTACTCCAGGACCTTATTCCTGTCCCCACAAAGCAGGAAAAATGGCTCAAGGCCAAAGAACCTGCTTTAGCTTAAACCACCTAAACATACAAAGGGGCAGCTAAAATACTGCCCCCTTTTATTAACTCCGCCCTTAACAACCACTAATTACAAATTTGCTATTTAGCGAGCTCTCTATTTTTTATTATAATCCAAGCACCTATTAAAGCAGTAAATGGAGCGGTTAATACCAAACCAAAGCTTCCTGCAATGGTTTTTATAATCTCTGCAGATACATAAACCAAATTTAACATATTAAAAACAGGCACTCCCTGAGCCATAAAAAACATAAGCATAGTAAGATACCCCCCACAATAAGCGAGCAGCAACGTAGTAACCATGGTTCCAAATACGGCTCGTCCCACCCTAAGCCCGGATAAAGCTAATTGCCAGTATCTAATCTCAGGTTTTTTACAAAAAATTTCTTCCATGCTAGCTGCTATATCCATTGCAATATCCATAACAGCACCAGATGCTGCCAAAAAAATAGTTCCGATAAATATTTCTGTAAGTCGTAAATGAGCAAAACCTGCATACAAAAGAGGCTCAGAAAAGGGCATCACTGCCCCGTGTATTTTGGCCTTGTGCGTAATCCACAAAGCAAGCACACAAGTAGTGGCAATACCTAAAAGCGAACCTAAAAAAGCAGCCAATCCTTTTCGGGTAGGACCTGCGACCAAAAAAACAATACTTGTTGTTAAGATAATCACTACCCCCAGAGAAAGCAAAATAGGATTTACTCCATCAAGAATATAAGGAATAAGTATCTTCCCCAAAACTAGAGCAGAAAACACAAACGACAGCAAGGCCTTAACTCCCACCCAACCACCAAATAAAACTACAGACAAAGCAAACGCTAAAAAGAGATACAATTCCAAATCAATGCGGTAAATATCTTGGGGATTAATGTAAACAATTTCATTATTATGATTCAAAGAAATAACTACCAAGGCCAAATCACCGGGTTGAAATATTTTATCTCTATCCACATAACCCATTAGTTGATTAGTAGCTTTAAAAATTTTTCCTTTATAGGGACCATTTAAAATTTTCAAAACTACTTCCTGGGTACCTATCTTAATGATGCCTTTTTGATGAATATCTGAATTATCTACTTTTAACACTTCCCCTTTACAACGAATTGCCTTTTGAGATGTAGCCCTTATTTCATACTTATTAGGCCAAAAATAAAGCACCACACATAAAATAGCAAAAAATAAGGCTACATACTTATCTTTTTTGGGCATACAATTTCTCTCCAAATAAAATTATAATTAAAGAGGAGGGGCGGGAAGGCCCAGAAAGCCTTCCCTGAAAATTAATTGAGAGCCAATGCGATATGTTTAGTACGGGGGGACTCTACAAAATATACTTTGGGCTTAATTCCCATAACCTGCATAATTTTTTTGGCAATATCTGTATTGTCATAATAGCCATTAAATAAATTAGCACCTACACCTATAGCTGAAGTAGGAACAGGAACACCAGTGTGTTTGTAAGAAGTCCATCCTATTCCTGCTTTATTATTTAAAAGATGAGTTATAGTTACAGTTAACGGATCGTATCCTCCATACAAAAGATACGTTTGAGGATCGTGTTTATCAATAT